>JBEHXI010000028.1:0-41280 GCA_048498775.1 Actinomycetota bacterium
GCCCCGCTTGCCCCGCTTGCCCCGCTTGCCCCGCCCGCAGCGCCGGTCCGCCCGCCGCGCGGGCTGGCCGGGCTCCAGCGGCTGCGGGGCGGGCTGCCCACCGGGCCCCAGGACAACGGCACTCCGGCACGCCCCCGGCGGCAGCGGCCGGTCCGCCGCCCCAGCTGGGCGATCACGGACGACGGCGCCTGAGCGGGGCCCGATCCCGGCGGGCACCAAAAAGGGCGGAACCGCGGCGGGGTTGACGGGGCATCGGGCCGCTTCTAGCGTTGCGGCACGCGACTTCCGGAACTGTTCCGGAAATACATGTGATCTTTCCGGGCACCGGAGCGCACTCCCCCGAGTTCCGCACCACCGACCACCGGAAGGACCCGCCGATGCCCGACAGCCGCACCCCGGCACGCCGCAGCCGACGGCCGCTGCGCCGCTTCCTCGCCGCGCTGCTGGGCGGCCTGCTCCTGCTGCCGGCCGCCCTCCTGACGGCCGCGCCGCCGGCCGCGGCGGCCACGCTCACCCAGGTGACCGACTTCGGCTACAACCCCACCGGCCTGGGGATGTACCTCTACGTGCCCGACCACGTCAGGCCGCACCCGGCGGTCCTGGTGGCGGTGCACTGGTGCACCGGTTCCGGGCCGGCGTTCTACTCGGGCACCGAGTTCGCGTCCCTGGCCGACCGGTACGGGTTCGTCGTGGTCTATCCGTCCGCGACCCGCCCCGGCCACTGCTTCGACGTCTCCTCGCCGGAGGCGCTGCGGCACGACGGGCACAGCGACCCGGCCGGCATCGTGTCCATGGTCCGCTACGTCGAACGGCACCAACACGCCGACCCGGCCCGGGTGTACGCCACCGGTGCCTCGTCCGGCGGGATGACGACCAACGTCCTGCTCGGTGACTACCCCGACGTCTTCCGGGCCGGAGCCGCCTTCATGGGCGTGCCGTTCGGCTGCTTCGCCACCACCGACCCCTCGGGCTGGAACAGCGACTGCGCCAACGGCCTGATCAGCAAGACCCCGCGGCAGTGGGGCGACCTGGTGCGCGCCGCCGATCCCGGCTGGGTGTGCCCGCGTCCGCGGATGCAACTGTGGCACGGCACCGCCGACTCGATCCTCCACTACCCGAACTTCGGGGAGGAGATCAAGCAGTGGACCGACGTGCTCGGGGTGAGCGGGACGCCGGTGCGCACCGACCACCCGCAGCCGTCGTGGACCCGCACCCGCTACGGCAGCGCCGGCGGCCACGCGCCGGTGGAGGCGATCAGCGTCCAGGGCGCCGGCCATGTGCTGCCGCTGCCGGGCATGGCGGCCCAGGCCATCCGGTTCTTCGGGCTGGACGCGCCGCACCCGGCCGGCCGCCCGCTCACCCCGGGCCGGTGCGTGCGCTAGGCAGAACTACTGGAACGCGTCGTGGATGTCGCGTTCGGTGGCCCGCATGGTGACGACGAGGACGGTGTCCCCGGCCCGGAAGCGGTAGCCGGGGCCGGGCACCGTCGGCCGCCCCTCGCGGACCACCGCCGCGACCACCGTGCCCGCCGGCAGCGCCACCTCCCCCAGGCTGCGGCCCGCGGACGTGGACCGGGCGGCGATGTGCGTCTCGATGACGGACACCCCGGCGGCGGCCAGCCGGACCAGCCCGATGGTGTCGGTCGCGCCGGCCGCCTCCTCGATCAGCGCGACCAGCGGCGTCTCCCGCGGCAGGGCCACGTCGACGCCCCACCGCCCGTCGAACAGCCAGGCGTTGTCCGGGTTGTTGACGCGCGCCATCACCCGGGCCACCCGGAACTGCCGCTTGGCCAGCAGGGCGATGACGAGGTTGTCCTCGTCGTCGCCCGTCGCGGCGATCAGCAGGTCGGCGGTGGGCGCGCCGGCCGCCTCCAGCCGCGCCGCGTCGCTGGCGTCGGCCCGCACCACCCGGTGGAGGTGCTCGGCCCCCAGGGCCTCGAGGCGGCGGGCGTCGCGGTCGATCACGGTCACCCGGTGCCCGATGGCGTTGAGCAGGTGTGACGCCTGCTCGCCCAGGCGGCCGGCCCCGGCGATGAGGATGTTCATGTGCCCAGCTCCTTGTCGAGGAAGGACCGCAGCCGGCCCAGGGCGGTGGCCGCCACCGCGAAGGTGACCTCGTCGCCCGGCTCGGCGAGGCTGCCGCGGGCGGGCAGGAAGGAGTGGCCGCCGCGCGTCACGGCGACGACGTGGATCTCCCCGTCCACGTCGAGGGCCCGCAGCGGCCGTTCACCGAACCAGCCGGGCAGCGTCTCGGTGATCAGCAGCGTCTCGCCGTTGCCGAACACCACCTCGGGTTCGACGTGGCGGTGCAGCAGCATCTGGTGGATGCGGGTGGCGGTCCAGCGGACGCTGGCGACGGTGGGGATGCCCAGGTCGCGGAAGATGTCGGCCCGGGCCGGGTCGTAGATGTGCGCGACGACCCGGGGCACGTGGTAGTCCTCCTTGGCGATCCGCGCGCCGACGATGTTGGTGTTGTCGCTCGACGTCACCGCGGTGAAGGCGTCCGCCGAGCGGATCCCGGCCTCCTCGAGCACCGCGCGGTCGAAGCCGTTGCCCACCAGGAAACGGCCGGTGAAGGAGCCGGGCAGCAGCTCGGCGCGGCCCCGGTCGCGGTCGACCACCCGGACGTCGTGCCCCTCGCCGCCGAGTTGCGCGGCCAGCGCGGCGCCGATCCTCCCGCATCCCATGACGATCACCTTCACGACACACCTCCCTGGGAACTCGCAGCGGCACGGCGGCGCAGGACGGCCTTGCGGATCTCGTCCCCGGCCAGTGGGAGCGCCCCCAGGACCGTGATCAGCGCCCAGTCGGCGGGCGAGAGCGGGACGGTGCGGAACACCGACTGCAGCGCGGGCACATAGCTGATGGCGCACACCAGCGCCACGCCCAGGCACTGCGCGGCGATCAGGCGCCGGTTGGACAGCGGCCCGATGGTGACCACGCTGGCCAGGTCGCTGCGCACGCTCAGCCCGACGAAGACCTGGCTGACGACGATGCCGGCCTGCACCATGGTGCGCGCCTCCCGGTAGACGTGGTCGTCCTGGGTGAACGCCGAGAACGGGATCCCGGCGCCGGTGACGCGCCAGAAGAACGCCGCGGTGACCGCCACCGCCAGCAGCCCGCCGAGCAGCAGGATCCGGCGCACCAGCACCGCGGAGAACAGCTTGCGCGCCGGGTCGCGCGGCGGCTGGTCCATGATCCCGGGCTCGGCCCGCTCGGCGCCCAGTGCCAGCGCCGGCATCACGTCGGAGCCCAGGTCGATCGCCAGCACCTGGAGCGCGGTGATCGGGACGAGGGGGAAGCCGGAGAAGGTCGCCGCGAGGATCGGCACCAGTTCGCCGACGTTCGCGCTGAAGACGTACACCAGGAACCTGCGGATGTTCTGGTAGACCGAGCGGCCCAGTTCGACGGCGGTGGCGATCGAGGCGAAGGAGTCGTCGAGCAGCACCATCACCGACGCCTCACGCGCCACGTCGGTGCCGGTGGCGCCCATCGCGACGCCGATGTCGGCGCGTTTGAGGGCGGGCGCGTCGTTGGCGCCGTCGCCGGTGGCCGCGACGACGGCCCCGAGGTCCTTGTACGCCGAGACGATGCGCAGCTTGTGCTCCGGGGCCACCCGGGCGAACAGCACGTCGGCGGGGTCGGCGAGCAGCGCGCGCAGCGCGTCGTCGTCCATCCGGTCCAGTTCGGCGCCGGTGACGGTGCGCGGCGGCCCGGCGGTGAGGATCCCGACGCGCCGGGCGACGGCCTCGGCGGTCAGCGCGTGGTCGCCGGTCACCATGACGACCCGGATGCCCGCCCGGTGGCAGGCGCCGACCGCGGCCGTCACCTCCGGGCGCGGCGGGTCGAGCATGCCGGCCAGGCCGAGCAGCGTCAGCCCGCTCTCGGCCTCCGCCTGGGACGCGTCCGCGGAGCCGACGTGCCGGACGGCGACGGCCAGGACCCGCAGCGCCGAGCGCGCCATGGCGTCGTCGGCCGCGGCCACCGCGGCCCGGGTCGCGTCGTCCAGGGGGACGGTCCGTCCGTGCTCGTCCCGCAGCCGCGCGCAGCGGGCCAGCACCTCCTGGGGCGAGCCCTTGACACAGGCGGTGACCTGCGGTTCTCCGGTGCGCCGGTGGAGGGTCGTCATCAGCTTGCGGCGCGAGTCGAACGGGAACTCGCCGACCCGGGGCGCGGCGGCCCGCTCGGCGTCGAGATCGAGGCCGGCCTTGACCGCGGCGACCAGCAGCGCGCCCTCGGTGGTGTCGCCGAGCACCTGCCACCCGGAGCGGGCGCCGCCGTCCGGCGGCACCAGCCGGGCGTCGTTGCACAGCGCGGCGACCCGCAGCAGGTCGCGCACCGCCGGGCCGGGGTCCTCCACGGTGCCGGCGGGGGCGTATCCGACGCCTGTCAGCCGGTGGACGCGGTCCGGCACCCAGACGGCCTGCACGGTCATCTCGGCCTGGGTGAGGGTGCCGGTCTTGTCGGTGCAGATGACGGTGGTCGATCCCAGGGTCTCGACGGCCACCAGCTTCTTGATCAGGGCGTGCCCGCGGGCCATCCGGCGCACTCCGACCGCCAGGGCGACCGACAGGGTGGCGGGCAGCCCCTCGGGCACCAGCGCCACCATCACGCCCAGCCCGAACAGGAACGTCTCCACCAGCGGGTCCCCGGAGGGGATCCGGATGGCGAACAGCAGCACCCCCAGGCCCAGCGCCACCACGGCGACCTTGCGGGCCATCAGTGCGACCTGCCGCTGGAGAGGGCTGCGGCCCGGCGTGGTGCTCGCGGCCAGCCGGAAGATCCGGCCGAACTCGGTGGCGGGCCCGGTCGCCGTCACCACGGCCTTGCCGGTGCCGGCGGCGACCGCGGTGCCCATCCAGACCCGGTTGCGGGCGTCCAGGCGGCCCACGGCGTCCGGCACGGCGTCGGCGGTGCGCCGGGCGGGCTCGCTCTCGCCGGTGAGGGCCATGTTGTCGACGGCCAGCTCGTGGGCCTCCACGACGCGGCAGTCGGCCGAGACTGCGTCGCCCGCCTCCAGGACCACCAGGTCACCGGTGACCAGCTCGGCCGCCGCCACCTCGGTCTGGACGCCGTCGCGCACCACCCGCGCCCGGTGCGGCACCATCGCCTGGAGCGCCTCCGCGGTGCGCTCGGCCGCGTACTCCTGGCCGAAGCCGATGGCCGCGTTGATCAGCACGACGCCCAGGATGGCGATGGTGAGCTGGAGGTTTCCGGGGTCCCTCGGCTCGCCGATGAAGTACGCCATGGCGGTGATGGCGGCCGCGACCAGCAGGAGCACCGCGAACAGGTCGGTGAACTGCGCCAGGAACCGCCCCGCCATGGAGCGCCGGTAGGCGCGCGGCAGCTCGTTGCGGCCGTCCGCGGCCAGCCGCCGCGCGGCCTCGGCGCCCGTCAGCCCGCCCGGCCCGGAGCCGAGCGCGGCCAGGACGGCGGCGGCGCCGCCGGTCTGCACGGCGGTGTCCGGGACATCGGTGCCGTGCCCGCCGGGCCCGGCCCGCTCGGCGCGCGCGGTGGTGTCCCCGGCCGTCTGCGTCACCTCGCCACCGTGACAGGCGGCGGCGGGCGGCCGGGAGGGGACGCGTGGGCCGGACCGGGGGCCTACCGGCCCACCGTCATCCCGTGAGCCCCAGCATCCGCACCGCGTTCTCCTTGAGGATCAGCGGGCGGACCTCCTCCTTGATCTCCAGTTTCGCGAAGTCGGCGAGCCAGCGCTCCGGGGAGATCACCGGGTAGTCCGAGCCGAAGAGCACCTTGTGCCGCAGCATCGAGTTCGCGGCGCGGACCAGCTGCGGCGGGAAGTACTTCGGCGACCAGCCGGACAGGTCGATGTAGACGTTGGCCTTGTGGGTGGCGATCGAGATCGCCTCGTCCTGCCAGGGCACCGACGGGTGGGCGAGCACGATGGTCAGCTCGGGGAAGTCGGCGGCCACGTCGTCGATCAGCATCGGGTCCGAGTACCGCAGCTTGATCCCGCGGCCGCCGGGCAGCCCGGCGCCGATGCCGGTCTGCCCGGTGTGGAACAGCGCGGGCACCCCGGCCTCGGCGAGCGCCTCGTAGAGCGGGTAGTACCGCGTGTCGTTGGGTTCGAACGCCTGGAGGCTGGGGTGGAACTTGAAGCCCCGCACCCCGTGCCCGTCGATCAGCCGCCGCGCCCTGGCCACCGCGGCCTTCCCCGCGTGGGGGTCGACGGAGCCGAACGGGATGAGCACGTCGGCGTGGGCGGCCGCGGCGTCCGCGATCTCCTCGCTGGACAGCGCCGGGTGGCCGGTGCCCGCGGTGGCGTCCACGGTGAAGACGACGGCGGCGGTGCGCCGGGCGCGGTAGTGCTCGGCGATGCGTTCCAGCGTGGGGGTGCGGTCCTGGCCGGACTTGAAGTAGGCCGCCGAGGCGTCGAGCAGTTCGGAGTCGAGGGCGTGGCGGCCGTGGCCGTCCTCCTCGACGTGGACGTGCACGTCGATGGCGTCGAGTGCGGCGAGAGCGGCGAGATCCATGGGACGGGGTCCTTCCGGGCGCTGGTCAGGGGAGGTCGGTTTCGGCCCGCGCGGCGAGCAGGGCGTGCAGGACGGCGTCGCGGCGGGCGACGAGCTCGTCGTGGCTGATCCCGGCGAGTTCCTCGGCCACTCCGGCGACGAGCTTGGCGACCAGTTCCGGGGTGAGGGCGGGATCGCCGAGGGTGCGCCACCACGCCTCGGTGGGCGGGCCGAGGTGCTCCAGGACGTGGGCGATGCCGCCGGGGCCGCCGGAGAGGTGCTGGTTGGCGAACGGGCCGAGGATCGCCCAGCGCAGACCGGGGCCGTAGGCGATGGCGGTGTCGATGTCGGCGACGGTGGCCGCGCCGCGGTCGACGAGCGAGTACGCCTCCCGCCACAGCGCGGCCTGGAGCCGGTTGGCGACATGGCCGGGCAGTTCCTGGCGCAGCCGGATGGGCCGCTTGCCTGCGGCGGTGTAGAAGGCCAGGGCCCGCTCGACGGCGTCCTCCGCGGTCCGCTCCCCCGGCACCACCTCCACCAGCGGGATCAGATGCGGCGGGTTGAACGGGTGCCCGATCAGGACGCGCTCCGGGTGCCGCGCGCAGCCCTGGGCGATCACCGTGGCGGCCATCCCGGAGGAGCTGCTGGCCAGCACCGTCTCCGGCCGGGCGGCGGCGTCCAGCGCGGCGAACAGCGCGTGCTTGACGTCCTCGCGTTCCGGCCCGTTCTCCTGGACGAAGTCGGCGTCGGCGACGGCGGCCGCGGCATCGGGGGTGAACGTCAGCCGGTCCGGTGTGGCGCCCTCGGCCAGGCCGAGGCGGGAGACGGCCGGCCAGTGCGCGGCCACCTCCGCGCGCAGCCGTTCCTCCGCGCCGGGTGCCGGATCGGTGGCGATCACGTCCAGGCCGCGGGCGAGGAAGTGCGCGGCCCAGCCGGCGCCGATCACCCCGGTGCCGACGACGGCCACCCGGCGGACCCCCGCGGCGTTCACTTCGCCCCCCGCAGGGCGGCCTGGCTCCGCAGGGCGGCCTGGGCGACGAACGCGTCCAGCGCGGCCGGGTCGGCGAGCACGTCGGGGCCGACCACCTCCTCCACCGGCGCGCCGAGCAGGATCCGCTTGACGGGGAGTTCCAGCTTCTTGCCGGTGCGGTTGCGGGGCACGGCGGGCACGGCGGTGACGGCGTCCGGGACGTGCCGCGGCGACAGGGCGCCGCGCAGCTCCGCCGAGATCCGGGCGCGCAGCGTGGCGTCGAGCTCGGCGCCCTCGCGCGGGACGACGAACAGCAGCAACTCGCCGTTCCCGCCCGCCGGGTCCTCCAGGTGCACCACCAGGCTGTCGTCGATCTCCGGGAGTTCCTCGACGACGCGGTAGAACTCCGCGGTGCCCAGGCGCACCCCGCCGCGGTTGAGGGTGGCGTCGGACCGCCCGGCGATCACGCAGGAGCCGCCCGCGGAGAAACGCGCCCAGTCGCCGTGCCGCCACACCCCCGGGTAGACGTCGAAGTAGGCGGCGCGGTAGCGGGAACCGTCCGTGTCGCCCCAGAAGCCGACCGGCATCGACGGCATCGGCTCGGTGATGACCAGCTCGCCGAGCTGCCCGGTGACGGCGGTGCCCCGCTCGTCGAACGCGGCCGCGGCCACCCCCAGGGCCGGTCCGGAGATCTCCCCGGACCACACCGGCTGCCACGGCCCGCCCTGCACGATGCCGGTGCACACGTCGGTGCCGCCGCTGCCGACGTTGAGCAGCACCCGGGGCCCGAACTGCCCGGCGACCCAGCGGTAGCCCTCGGCGGGCAGCGGGCTGCCGGCCGCGCCGATCTGGCGGAGCCGGGTCAGGTCCAGGTCGCGTCCCGGGGTCAGGCCCTCCTTGCGGCACGCCATGAGGTATCCGGGGCTCGCGCCCATCAGCGTGGCCCCGGTCCGTTCGGCCAGCCGCCACTGCGCGCCGAGGTCGGGGAAGAGGGGGTTGCCGTCGGTGAGCACCACCGAGGCGCCCACCAGCAGCCCGGAGACCAGCGCGTTCCACATCATCCAGGCGGTGGTGGTGAACCACGCGATCCGGTCGCCGCGGCGCAGGTCCCAGCTGAGGGCGTGGTTCTTCAGGTGCTCCAGCACGATCCCGCCGTGGCCGTGCACGATCGGCTTGGGCCGGCCGGTGGTCCCGGAGGAGAACAGCACGTACAGGGGGTGGTCGAACGGCACCGGGTCGCAGCCTGGATCGCCCGGCCCGGCCCGCAGCTCGTCCCAGGCGACGCTGTCCGGGATCGCACCGGGCCCGTACGGCACCGCCACCACGTGCCGCAGCGTCGGCAGTCCGGCGCGGATCGCCGCCACCTCGGCGCGGCGGTCGACGTGCTTGGTGCCGTAGCGGTAGCCGGGGACCGTGAGCAGCACCGCGGGCTCGATCTGCGCGAAGCGGTCCACGACGCTGCGCGGCCCGAACTCCGGGGCGCAGCTCGCCCACACCGCGCCGAGGCTCGCCGCCGCCAGGAACGCCACCAGCGTCTCGGGGATGTTCGGCAGGTAGGCGACGACCCGGTCGCCGCGGCCGACGCCGAGGCGCCGCAGGCCGGCCCGGGCCCTGGCGACCTCCTCGCGCAGTTCGCCCCAGGTCAGTTCGGTGGGCTCGCGGGTCTGCGAGTGGGCCACCACGGCGGTCTCGTGGTCCTCGGCGCCGGCGCCGCGCAGCGCGTGCTCGGCGTAGTTGAGCGTCGCGCCGGGGAACCAGCGGGCGCCCGGCATGGTGCGGCTCTCCAGCACGGTGTCGGCGGGGGTGGCGAACCGCACCCCGAAGAAGTCCCGGACGGACGTCCAGAAACCCTCCAGGTCGGTCACCGACCAGCGGTGCAGCTCCGCGTAGTCCGCGAAGCGCAGGCCGCGTTCGTCCTCGAGACGGCGCAGGAAGCGGCCGATCTCGGTGGTGTCCCGTACGTCGTCCGCCGGGACGCGCAGCAGCTCCGCCGTCATGACCGCCCCACCTTCGCGGCCCGGCCCTCCAGGAAGGCCCGCATCCGGGTCTTGGCCTCGTCGCTGCCGGAGGCGACCGCCGCCATCAGCGACTCCATCAGGTAGCCCTCGGCCGGATTGGCCTCGGCGATGCGCGGCAGCGCCTGGAGGACGGCGAAGTTGGTCACCGGCGAGTTGGCGGCGATGCCGGCGGCGAGCTCCATCGCCCGGGCCAGGCCCTCCCCCGGCCCGGTGAGGTACTGCGAAAGCCCCAGGCCGTGGCCCTCCTCGGCGTCGAGGACCCGGCCGGTGAGCATCATGTCGGCCATGCGGTGCACGCCGATCAGGCGCGGCACCCGCACCGAGGCGCCGCCGCCGACGAACAGCCCGCGCTGCCCCTCCGGCAGGGCGTAGAAGGCGCTCGGCTCGGCCACCCGCAGGTGCGCGGCGCAGGCGAGTTCCAGGCCGCCGCCGATGACGGCGCCCTTGAGCACGGCGACGACCGGGACCCGGCCGCGCTCGATCCGCTCGAACGCCCGGTGCCACATCATCGAGTGCTCCAGGCCCTCGAAGGTGTCGCGTTCGGTCAGTTCGGACAGGTCGAGCCCGGCGGAGAAGTGGTCGCCCTCGGCGTCGAGGACGACCGCCCGCACTCCGGCGGGCGGGGCGCCGAAGAACGCCTCCAGGCCGCGGACGGTGGCGTCGTCGAGGGCGTTGCGCTTGGCCGGCCGGGACAGCCGCAGCACCGCGACCTCACCGTGCTGTTCGACGTGCAGGGAGGGCGGCAGCAGCGCCCGCACGGACTCGCCGGTCTGCTCGGGGACGGGGTGGGTCATCGGGGTCCTTCCACAGCGGTGAAGTCGGCGGCGGCGCGCTCGCGCAGCTCGGCGCGGCGTATCTTGCCGGTGGCGTTGGCGGGCAACTCGGGGACGAACACCAGGTACTTGGGGATCTTGTAGCGGGCCAGGCGGCCTTCGAGGTGGGCGCGGAGCTCGGCCTCGGTGAGGGTGGCGCCGTCGCGCAGCTGCACATAGCCGGCGCCCGCCTCGCCCCACCGGGCGTCGGGCACGCCGACGACGGCCGCGTTCGCCACGGCGTCGAGCTGGGTGAGCACCGCCTCGACCTCGGCGGGGTAGACGTTCTCCCCGCCCGAGATGATCACGTCCTTGACCCGGTCGACGACGTGCGCCCAGCCGTCGTCGGCCACCGACAGCACGTCCCCGGTGCGGAACCACTCGCCGTCCACGAACGCCTCGGCGGACTCCTCCGGCCGGCCCCAGTAGCCGGCGAACACGTTCGGGCCGCGCACCAGCAGTTCGGCCGGCTCGCCCGCGGCGGGCACCCGGCGGCCGTCGCGGAGCATCGCCACGTCGGTGAAGAAGTGCGGCACCCCGACCGACACCGGGTTCTCCACCCCGCCGTCGCGGGGGGCCATGTAGACCCCGGGGGCCGCCTCCGTCATCCCGTAGCCCTGCTGGAGCCGGACCCCGCGCCGCAGCCACTCCCGGGCGACGCGTTCCTGCACCGGCGAGCCGCCGTACAGGACGGTGGTGAGCGAGCCGAGATCGGCCGTCTCCCAGGCGGGGTGCTCGCACAGCATCTGGAGCATGGTGGGCACCGCGGAGAAGCCGGTGATCCCGGCCTGCCCGATGCGGGCCAGGATCGCGCCGGGGTCGAATCTGGCCACCGGCTCGACGCTGCCGCCCTTGAAGAGCGTCGGCAGCGTGATCTGGCCCAGGCCGACGCAGTGGAACAGCGGCGCGACGCACAGGGCCCGGTCGGTGGAGAGCACGTCGACGTGGGCGAGCTGGTTGACGGTGTTCCAGGTGAGGTTGGCGTGGGTGAGCACGGCGGCCTTGGGGCGGCCGGTGGTTCCGGAGGTGTACAGGAGGATGGCCGGGTCGTCCAGGGCGACCGGGGGCGGGGTGTGCAGCGGCGGGCCCACCGCGATCTCGGTCTCGTAGTCGAGCGCGCCGGGCGGGCCGCCCGCCGGGCCCACCGCGAGCACCCGTCGCACACTCTCCGGCAGGGGCGCCGCGGCGGCGAGCAGCGCGTCGGCGTCGGCGCTGTGCACCAGGACGCGGGCGCCGCAGTCGGCGAGCATGGAGCGGATCTCGGCGCCGGCCAGCCGGTAGTTGAGCGGGACGGCGATGGCGCCGAGCAGCCAGGTGGCGAAGAACGTCTCGAAGACGCTGACCGCGTTGACGCCCAGGTACGCGACGCGGTCGCCAGGGCCGACGCCGAGCCGGGCCAGGGCGCCGGCCAGCCGGGCGGTGCGGTCGGCCAGGTGTGCGTAGGTCAGGGTGCGGCCGGGTTCGGTCAGGGCGGTCCGATCGGGCGAGATCCGGGCGCGCCGCGCCGGCCAGGTGCCGAGTCCGGTGTTCGCGTCGCTTCGCCGCGCTGCGGTTCCCATGCGGTCCCTCCCACTCGCGAGCAATGACAGGAAACCTTATATAGGATGGACCAGTCGCTTGGGAAGGGCGGCGACATGGGAGACTCGGCAGCCTGACGTGGAGGGGCGAACACATGGAGGCGGCCATGGCGGCGAGGGCCGCGAGCGACGGGGCACCGGGCACCGGCACCGGGCCGCTGCTGCTCTACGCGGTCAAGCAGGTGGAGCTGGCCGTCCGCGCCCACCTCGACGACGTGCTGCGGCCGGCCGGCATCACCGCCCTGCAGTACACCGCGCTCACCGTGCTCGACCGGCGCGACGGCCTGACCAGCGCGGAACTGGCCCGCAACTCCTTCGTCACGCCACAGGCGATGGGCGACCTGGTGACGGCGCTGGAACGCCGCGGCCTGATCGCCCGCGAGCACGACCCGGCCCACCGCCGCCGCCTGCTGATCACCCTCACCGACGCGGGCCACGCCCTGCTGCGGGCCGTCGACGGCGACGTGCGGGCGCTGGAGGAGCGGATGGTGCACGGCCTGAGCACGGCCGAGCGCCAGGCGTTCCGCGACTACCTCAACCGCGCCCGCACCGCACTGGCGGGCGGCCCCGCGCACTGACTCCCGCGGATTCAGTCCCCGGTGGACGGCAGGGCCGCGCGCAGCGCCGGGTTCTTGCGGAAGTCCCAGCTGACCAGCGAGTCGACGTCGACCCGCAGCCACGCGTGCCGCCCGTCCGACGGAAGGGTGTCAAGCCCGAGGTACTTGCGCGCGAACAGCCGCTCGGGCACGGCGAGTTCCGGATCCGGCCCGGCACCGCGGGGCACCTCGCCCACCACGCTCACCCGCCCGCCGATCTCCACACCGCGCAGCTCGTGGAAGCCGGTACCGGCGTCGACGACCAGCGAGATCCGCGGATCGCGCGCCAGATCCGCCCACCGCCGGCTGCGCACCAGCGAGTTGAGCCAGACATTCGTCCCGTCCCAGACAAACCACAACGGAGCGACGTGCGGGCGGCCGTCCGCGCCCACCGTCGCCACCCGGCAGGTCCGCTCCTCGCGCAGGAAGGCATCGACCTCCTCCCGGCTCATCGCGATCGCCCGCCCACGCCTCTGTTCCCTCACCGGCTCGCCCCTCTCCGTGGCACTCTCTTCGCACCCCCGCGGCGTCCGCGCCGCGGCGAGGGCAGACTCCCACGCGCCGGGGCCCGCCGTATTCCCGCCGTGACGGAAGCGAGGCCATGGCATACCTCACCCGCCCCGGATGTTCAGTTCTCGGCCCGACGGGCGTAACTTCTGCGATGCCCCGAAAGTCCGGGGCGCGCTCCCGGGGCCGGTCGTGGGCACCCCGGGAACGACCTGGGAGGAGTCGCCATGAACCACGCCTTCGGACGGCGGGCCGCCGGCGCGGCCGTACCGCCCGACGTGGCGGGCGCGCTCCCGGGCACGGGCCGCGAATCTGACGTCACGTCAGCCGGTCCCGGCGCGGAGACGACCGGTCACACCAGGGGAGCCCTCGTGCCCGGACGCTGAGGAGCCCAGCGGGCCCGACCCACCGGCGAGCGCATCCTCGCGGCAGCCGGGCCCCGCTCCCCCTCCCCGCCCCGGGGAGGCCACCACACCGCATCGCGGACCGCCCCCGCACGCCGGCACCCGGCGCGCGGCCCGGTACCGCACAGGGATCACGCGCCGACGCCCCGTACATCGCCCCCAGGGCCGTCCACCCGACGGCCCCGCAGGGCTGCGCACACCTCGCGACGGGACCGCGCCGGCGCCCGCCGAGAAAGTCACGTCATGCGAATGCTGGAACACCGGTGCCTGATGGGCCTCAAGGACCCCTCGGGCGCGACCATCCCGGTGCCGACCCGCCTGTCCTACAGCCGGCACGACCCGTACGCCGTCCGCGTCGACTTCCACTTCGGCGGCGAGACCCCCGTCACCTGGGTCTTCGCCCGCGACCTGCTGGCGGCCGGCACCCGGCGCGCCAGCGGCCAGGGCGATGTGCGCGCCTGGCCGACCCGCTCGGGCCGGCGCGCCGTGCTGAACCTGCGGCTGTCCTCCTCCGACGGGCACGCCCTGCTCACCGGCCCGCTGGAGCCGGTGACGCGCTGGCTGGAGCGCACCTACCGGCTCGTCCCACCCGGCCGCGAGTCCCGCTCCCTGCACCTGGACGACGAACTCTCCCGCCTGCTGGGCGAGGCGGCCTGACCACACCGCCCCCGCGCGTCAGGGACAGAGCCCGCGGAACGGCAGGGAGGGGACGTAGCGGCTCCACGCCTGGGGGGTGAGCGTGCCGGAGGTGGTGGCGCAGATCCGCCGCAGGGCGGGGGCGGGGTCCAGGGGCTGGAGGGCGACGGTGTGGTCGTCGCCCGCGCTGGCCAGCGTCCGGCCGTCCGGGCTGAAGGCCACCTGGTCGACCGGGCCGAGGTGCCCACCGATCGCCCCGCCGCGGGCCGCGGGGTGGGCCGGGTCGGCGGTGTCCCACAGCCGGATCGTGCCGTCGTCGCCGCTGCTGGCCAGGGTGTTGCCGTCCGGGCTGAAGGCCACCGCGTACACGAAGCTGGTGTGGCCGGTCAGCGGCCGGGCCGGGGCGGAGGGGTGGGCCGGGTCGGTGACGTTCCACAGCCGGATGGTGTGGTCGTCGCCGGCGGTCGCCAGGGTGTGGCCGTCCGGGCTGAACGCCAGGCCCTCGACTCCGCCGGTCTGGCCGGCCAGCGGCGGGCACCAGGGGCGGGGGCGGGCGGGGTCGGTGAGGTTCCACAGCCGGGTGGTGTCGTCGGCGCCCGCGCTGGCCAGGGTGCGGCCGTCGCGGCTGAACGCCAGCGCCTTGACGGCGTCGGTGTGGGCGGTCAGCGGGGTGCCGATCCCGGACGGATGCGCCGGGTCGGTGACGTCCCACAGGCGCACGGTGCGGTCGTAGCCGGCGGTGGCCAGGATCCGGCCGTCCGGGCGGAAGGCGACCGCGGTCACCGCGTCGGTGTGCTCGGTCAGCGTGCGGATCGCGGACGGGTGCCCGGGGTCGGCGACGTTCCACAGGCGGACGGTGTGATCGCGCCCGGCGCTGGCGAGCAGCCGGCCGTCCGGGCTGAACGCCAGCTTGTTGACGGCGTTGGTGTGGCCGGTGAGGGGGGCGCCGAACGGGACGGGGCGGGCCGGGTCGGTCACGTTCCACAGCCGGATCGCCCCGTCGGTGCTGCCGGCGGCCAGGACGTGGCCGTTCGGGCCGAACGCGACGGTGTTCTCGTAGCTGGGGGTGGGCAGCACGGTGCGCGGCAGGTCCCACAGCCGGACGGTGTGGTCGGCGCCCGCGCTGGCCAGGGTCCGGCCGTCCGGGCTGAACGCCAGCCAGTACACATAGGCCGTGTGGCCGGTGAGGGGGGCGCCGAGCGGGACGGGGTGGGCCGGGTCGGTGACGTTCCACAGGCGGATGGTCTGGTCGGCGCCGGCGGTCGCCAGAGTGGTGCCGTCCGGGCTGAACGCGACGGCGTACAGGGTGTTTCCGGCCGCGTTGTCGATCTGCCCGAGGGGGGTGGGTCTGGCGGGGTCGGCGATGTCCCACAGGTGGATGGCCTGGTCGTTGCCGACGCTGGCCATGACGCGGCTGTCCGGGCGGAAGGCGACGGCGAAGACGGTGTCGCGGTGACCGGTCAGCGCGGGGCCCCACGGTCTGGGGGCGGCCGGGTCGGTGACGTTCCACAGCTGGATGGTGTGGTCGTGGCCGGCGCTGGCGACGGTCCGCCCGTCCGGGCTGTAGGCGGCCGACGCCACCACGCCGCGCTGGCGGCGCAGGGCCGGGCCGCGGGCGGCCGGGTGCGCCGGATCCGTCACGTCCCACAGCCGCACCGTGCCGTCGTACCCCGCGCTGACCAGGGTGTGGCCGTCCGGGCTGAACGAGACGGAGAAGACGGTCCCGGTGTGGCCGCGCAGCGGTGGTGCCCAACGGGTGGGGTGCGCGGGGTCGGTGAGGTTCCACAGGCCGACGGTGTGGTCGCGGTCGGCGGCGGCCAGGGTGCGGCCGTCCGGGCTGAACGCCAGCCACAGCACGCCGTTGCCGCGGGTGGCGACCGGGGCGCCGAGCGGGGTGGGATGGGTGCGGTCCGTCACGTTCCACAACCGGATCGCGCCGGCCGCGTCCGCGCTGGCCAGCAGGCGGCCCTTCGGGCTGTAGGCGACGGCGTAGACGGTGGCGGTGTGCCCGGTGAGGGTCGCGGCCAGCGGGGTGCTCTCGGTGCCCAGCAGGTCGGTGGCGAGCGCGGGGGCCGGGTGGATCCGGTAGGCGGCCAGGTCCAGCCGGGCGGCCAGGGACTGGTCGGTGCCGCGCAGTTCACCGGCCTCGGCCGTCACCTCGCCGGATATCGCGCTGTCCCGCTCGGCGCGGGCCGCCGAGCGCTGCTGGAGGGCGACGACCGCGCCGGCGAACGCCAGCAGGGTCAGGAACGACAGGGCGACGACGGCCGCCCGGCGCAGCCGGCCCGCCCGGTCCTGGTGGCGGGCGGAGGCGGCCAGGAAGTCGCGGACCCGGTCGCCGAGCGCCGGGTCGTCGCCGTGCAGCGCGGCCCACTCCCGGGCCGCGGCCAGCCGGGCGCCCCGGTACAGGGCGCTGCTGTCGCGGCCTTCACGCTCCCAGGCGGCCGCGGCCTCGGTGACCTGCTCCTGGACGAGCAGCCCCGCGCGGTCCTCGTTGATCCAGGCGTGCAGGCGGGGCCAGGCGTGCAGCAGGGCCTCGTGGGTGATCTCGACGGTGCCGGTGTCCAGCGTGACGAGCCGGGCGCGGGCCAGCGCCTCCAGCAGGGGCGCGGTGCTCGGGGGGAGTTCGTCGCGGGCGACGCGGCGCTTGGAGTCGCCGGTGCCCTCGTTGAGGGAGACCAGCCGCAGGAAGATGCCCCGGGCGAGGCGTTGTTCGTCCTCGCTGAGCGCGGCGTGGACGGTCTCCGCGGTGTTGGCGAGGGCGTGCGGGATGCCGCCGGCGGCCTCGTAGCCGCTGACCGTGAGGGTGTTGCCGCGTCTGCGGCGCCAGGTCTCGCGCAGGGCGTGGGAGACCAGCGGGAGGCTGCCCGGCTGCCCGGTCGCCTCGGCCACCACCCGCGCCAGCAGGGCGCTCTCGACCGCGCACCCGGCCTGGACCGCGGGAGCGCTGACGGCGCGGCGCAGTTCCTCCGGGGACATCGGCCCGACCAGCAGCTGGGAGCGCTGCACGGCGTCCACCAGGTCGGGGTAGGGCGAGCAGGCGGCGTAGAAGTCCGCGCGGACGCCCAGCACCACGCGGACGCGGCTGTTGGCGGCCCGCGCCGCGAAGGCCAGGGCCTCGATGAAGCCGGCCCGTTCCCGCTCGTCCGCGCAGAGCGTGAAGACCTCCTCGAACTGGTCGACGACGAGGAGGAGTTGCGCGGCATCCGGACGGTCGGCCAGCGCCTGAAGTGCCGTCAGGTGCAGGGCGCGGGGGTGGCCGGTCAGGTCGTCGTGGAGTGCGGCGGCCGATCCCCCGGTGAGCGCGGCGAGCCGTGCCGCGCACTCCTCGAACGGGTGCGGGCCCGGGGTGAGCACCACCGCCGTCCACGGCTCGGGCGACTCGTCGCCGGTCACCCGCGGCAGCAGCCCGGCGCGCAGCAGCGACGACTTGCCGGATCCGGAGGCCCCGAAGACCACCGCGAACCGCCGGGCGCGGACCAGCGCCTCCAGCTCGTCGGTGAGCCGCTCACGGCCGAAGAAGCGTCCGGCGTCGCCCGGCTGGAAGGCGCCCAGGCCCACATAGGGGCAGTCGGTGACCGGTTCGCCGGGGTCCGGCGCGGCCTCGTCGGCCGGGGACAGCTCGGCGGACAGCGCGCGCCAGCGCGTCTCCCACTCGGCCGGGTCACCGCCACAGGCCCGTACATAGGCGAGGGTGACGGGCAGGCTGGGCAGCCGGCGTCCGGCGGCGGCGTCGGCCAGCGTCGTGGAGGAGTAGTGCGCCAGGCGGGAGAGCTTGCGGTAGGGCGGGCTGCCGGCCTTCTCCCGCAGCTTCCTCAGGTCGGCGGCGAACCGGCCTAACGGGCTTCCGTCGTCGTCCAATGGCCGCTCGCTGCGGGGCACCGGCACCTCCCTGACTCCTTCACGGACGCTCCATTGTGCGAACCGTGTTGTCCGGCGTCCAGCGACCGACACCGGACAACCGGCCATGCCGTACACATCGGTTGGCGGCCGCGTCGGCGGCGCTCAAGCGCACACGAGGGGAAGCACCGAGATGACCAGGAATCCGGCAGGCCCACACGGCATACGGCGGACGAGAGTGGCGCTGGTCGGCGCACTGGCGGCCGTTCTCGTCTCCGGGGCGGGGCTGGTGGCGCCCGTCGCCGCGTCGGCTGTGTCCACTGTGTCCGCCGCGACATCGGCCGACATCAAGGAGGCGCAGACCGACCTCAACGGCCTGGCGTACGACGCGGGAACCGTGGACGGGGTCAGCGGCCCGCAGACCGAGGCGGCGGCCGAGGCGTTCCAGTCCGACCGCTGCCTGAGCGTGGACGGCGTCGTCGGGCCGCAGACGCTCGGCGAACTGGAGTCCGTCGTCAAGCAGGTCCAGACGAAGGCCGGGGTGACCGACGCGACCGGCGTGTACGGGTCGGACACCGTCAGCGCGGTCAAGAACTACCAGAGCGCCCACCAGCTCACCGTGGACGGCATCGCCGGCCCGGACACGATGAAGTCGATGGGCGTCGAGCGGCTGGTCGCCAGTTGCCACGCCACCAACGCGACGCGCGACAAGATCGTCAGCATCGCCAAGGGGGAGGTCGGCACCCGGGCCGACGCGAACAACTGCGTGCCGGGCAAGCCGTACAGCATCTGCGCGGACTGGTGCGCCGCGTTCGCCACCTGGGTGTGGCGCCAGGCCGGGGAGAACATCCCGTTCATGACCTATGTGCCCGACGTCTACGACTGGGCGGTCAGCCACAACCGCTGGTACGGCACCAGCCTGCTGCACTCCGCGCTCCCCGGTGACCTGATCATCTTCGGCAGCGCCAACAACCGGTACCACATCGGCGTCGTCGACCACGTCAGCGGATCGACGGTGTACGTGATCTCCGGCAACACCTCGAATCCGGCCGACTCCGGCCAGATCGGCGTGTACGACAAGAGCTACCCGCTCTCCAGCTCCGTCTTCTACGGGCTGGTCCGGCCGTAACCCCGAACCGGTCGTGGCGCCGCGGCCTCCTGACCACGTCAGTACCCGCGGCGCCCGCCGTCATCCCCACCGAAAGCGGCAAGGACGGAGAGAGAGCGATGAAGAGAACCCTGGCGGCGCTCGCCCTGGGCCTGGCGCTGGCCGCGGGCCTCCAGGCGGGCCCGGCACAGGCGGCGGGCGCCGGCGCGGCACCGGCCGCGCCGTGGCACGAGGACGCCGACCACATGGGATCGGGGTTGGCCGGAACCGCCCCGCGCGCGGTGCGCGAGGCGGTCGCCCCGGCGGCGACGGGCACCCTCAAGGGCCTGGACGTCAGCGCCTACCAGACGAACATCGACTGGGCGTCGGTGGCCGCGAAGGGCGCCTCCTTCGCCTACGTCAAGGCGACCGAGAGCGACGACTACACCAGCGGCCAGTTCTCCCAGCAGTACAACGGTGCCGCGGCGGCGGGCCTGGTCCGCGGGGCGTACCACTTCGCGATCCCCAGCGCGTCCAGCGGCAGCAGCCAGGCCGACTGGTTCGTGGCCCACGGCGGCGGCTGGTCCGACGACGGCAGGACGCTGCCCGGCGCGCTCGACATCGAGTACAACCCGTACGGCGCCACCTGCTACGGGCTCAGCCAGAGTGCGATGGTCTCCTGGATCACCTCGTTCAGCACCGAGTACCACGCGCGCACCGGCCGCTACCCGGTGGTGTACTCGACGACCGACTGGTGGACCTCCTGCACCGGGAACTCCGCCGCCCTCGCCGCCACCGACCCGCTGTGGATCGCCAACTACGGCGGCTCCGCGACACCGCTGCCGCACGGCTGGAGCACGTACGCCCTGTGGCAGACGGCCGACAGCGGCACCTTCCCCGGGGACCAGGACCTCTTCAACGGCGACGCCGGCGGCCTGAAGGCGTTCGCCCACGGCGACTACACGCCTCCCCCGCCGCCGCCCGGCACCGGCTGGCCCGTGGTCCAGCAGGGGCAGAGCGGACACGCCGTGACGGCCGTGCAGTACCTGCTCGACGCGCACGGCGCGTCCCTGACGGCGGACGGCGACTTCGGACCGGCCACCCGCAGCGCCGTGGTCTCCTTCCAGAGCGCCCACGGCCTCACCGCGGACGGCATCGTCGGGACGATGACCTGGCAGGCCCTCGTGGTGACCGTCAGCCAGGGCGACACCGGGCCCGCGGTGAAGGCCGCGCAGGACGAACTCGCCGCGCACGGCGCCTCGGTGGCGGTGGACGGCGACTTCGGGCCCGCCACCCGCAGCGCGGTGACCGCCTTCCAGAGCGGCCACAGCCTCACGGCCGACGGCGTCGTCGGGCCGGACACCTGGCGGGCGCTGGTCTCCTGAGGCGAGCCGCCACCGCCGCCCCGCGACCACGGGGGTGCCGCAGGGCGGCGGGAGCCGGGCGGCGGTGTGCCCGGAGACACCGCCGCCCACGGCCCGCGTCGCGCGGCACGCGTCTCACCCGTCTCACCCGTCTCACCACGCGCCGCCCAGTGTGACGAGGAGCAGGACGGCGAACAGGGCCCAGCGCGGCGGGACATGGTGCCGCCCGGCGCCCGACGGCCGGCTCCGGGGTGCGGGCATCGCCGGTCAGTCCCCGGCCGCCAGGCCGAGGTGCTCCTCCAGCCGGGTGATCCGCCCCGCCAGCGGCTGGATCTCCTGGCGGACGGCCGCGGCGAGTTCCTGCCGCATCGCCTCCGGCGAGGGGCGGTTCTGCTCCTGGGTCTGGGCCCGGAGGTGGACGTAGCCGGCCAGCGCGGCGGTGACGGCGCGCCGGACCAGCCTCGGGTCGGCGCCCAGGCCGCGCAGGACCTGGCCCGCGACACCGTCGGGCTCGGCTGCCAGGCCCAGCAGCAGGTGCTCGCCGCCGAGGTAGTTGTGGCCCAGGGAGGTCGCCTCGCTGACCGCGAGTTCCAGCGCGCTCGCCGCGTGGGCGTCGAACCGGCGCGGGCCGGTGTCCCCGGACTCGCGGGGCTCGTCGGGCTCACCGGGTTCCTGAGGGGTGGGCTGCCGTCCGGCGAGGTCGCGGGCGACCCGCTCCGGTGCGATCTCCATGGCGCGCAGCACATGGAGGGCCAGGTTGGTGCCCTCGGCGAGCAGGCCGCCGAGCAGGTGCTCGGTACCGACCTTCGGCGCGCCGGCGGCCCGGGCCTGCTCCACCGCCAGGGTGAGGACCTGGCGGAGCCGGGGGGTGAAGCGCGCCAGCGCCCCGCTCGGCTCCTGGAAGTCCACCTCGCCCAGGACCGTCTCGCGGATGGCGGTCACCCGGCGCACGGCCTGCTCCAGGGCCCGCTGGCAGACGGCCGACACCGGCACACCGGCCTCCTTGACCGCCTCGGCCAGATCGTCGGGCAGATAGACGTTGATCTTCGGCATGGAACCCGTCCCCTTCCCGGAGCACCCCTGGGGCTCCTCTATACCCCCAAGCTAACCCCGCAGGGGTTAGCTGTCCATGGGGGCATACCGGTGCCCGCCCCCATCCGGCCCTCCCCGCGGGCGGCCGCCCACCGCCGTGGCTAGCGTGAGCCCGGACGACCCCGGGACCCGCCGGCCCCTCCTCCCCAGGGCCCGGCGCCTCATGGGCCGTCAGGGCGCACCCCGGCCACGCCGTCGTGCGGTGCCGTCCTCCCGACCGACCCTCCGGAGGCTCCGATGGCACTCGTTCTCCGTATCCGGCGCCGCCCGGCGCCCGCCCGCCGAAGACGGCGGGCCGCCACCGCCACGGTCGCGGCCCTCGCCGGGCTGGCCGCCGGCATCCCCGCCACGGCGGCCGCCCCCGTGCGCGTGCCGGCGGCCGCGCCGGCGATCCTCGCCGACCCCGCACCGGACGCCCACGCGCCCCGGTTGTCCGTCTCCCGGGTGATGGCCCATCTCCACCGGCTCCAATCCATCGCCTACGCCAACGGCGGCAATCGCTACAGCGGGACGTCCGGCTACCGCGCGTCCCTCGCGTATGTGAAACACCGTTTGGACGCGGCGGGTTTCATCACCCGGGTCCAGTCGTTCACCTACGACCTCCAGACCCGTCAGAACCTGATCGCCGACTGGCCGGGCGGGGACCCCGGAAGGGTCGTCATGGCCGGTGCGCACCTGGACTCGTCCGCCGCAGGACCCGGCATCGACGACAACGGCTCGGGCTCGGCGGCCCTTCTCGAGACGGCGCTCACCGCCGCCCGCGCCCGGCTGCGTCCGGCCCGGCACCTGCGGTTCGCCTGGTGGGACGCGGAGGAACTGGGCCTGATCGGCTCCCGGGCCTACGTGGACAGCCTGACGCCGCGGCAGCGCGCGCGGATCTCCGCCTACCTCAACTTCGACATGATCGCCTCGCCGAACGCCGGCTACTTCGTCTACAACGACAGCCCGCGCCTCGCGGCCCTCTTCCAGGCGTACTTCGCCGCCCGGGGCGTCCCCACCGAGCCCGCCACCGGCATCACCGGCCGGTCCGACCACGCCCCGTTCCTGGGGGCGGGCATCCCGGTCGGCGGGGTGTTCACCGGCGCGAACGCCCTGAAGACCGCGGAACAGGCGCGGAAGTGGGGCGGCGTGGCCGGGCACCCCTTCGACAGCTGCTACCACTCGGCCTGCGACACGACGTCCAACATCAACCGCGCCGCGCTCGACCTCGACAGCAACGCCGTCGCCTACGCCGTCCTGGTCCTGGGCGGTCAGGAACCGGACCGGTGGTCAGGAGGCGGGGCAGCGGTCAGGAACCGGGACGGGGCGGCTGCGGCGGCCGGTGCTCCTCGGGGAGGGGCCGCGGGCTGACGGCGTCCTCACCCTGCTGCTCGGCCCGCATCCGCCGGAGCGTCTCGGTCTCTCCGATGCGCGGTCCGGACGGGACCTCCGGAGTGTCGAACCCCGGTGTGTCGAACCCCGGTGAGGAGAAGCCGGGCGAGGTGAAACCCGGCGAGAAGCGCGCGGAGTCGTCGTCACCGGTCACCCGGTCCTCACCCGTCGCCGGATCCTCGCCGGTCCCGCTCTCGCGGGCCGACGGGGTCTGCGGCGCGTCCCGGTCGGGCTGCTCCGACTGCTCCGACTGCTGCGGCTGTTCCGGCCGTTTCGGCTGTTCCGGCCGTTTCGGCTGCTCCAACTGCTCCAACTGCTCCGGCTGTTCCGTCCGGTCGCGCGGTGCCTCGTCCATGAGCCGTGTCTCCCTACTCCGGGCCCGGTTGCACGGTGCCGGTCCCCCGTTCGACCGGCTACCCCGTCCGGCGGTCCTCATCCGCCGGTGCCCGGGCGGCGGGGCCGCGGCGCGGTGTCGCCACCGCGGCCCCGCGCCCCGGCTACTGGGGCGTCACGTACGCGCCGGAGATGCCGCCGTCCACCAGGAAGGTGTTGGCGGTCATGAAGGACGAGTCGTCGCTGGCCAGGAAGGCGACGGCCGCGGCGATCTCCTCCGGCTCGGCGAAGCGGCCCAGCGGGATGTGCACCAGGCGGCGCGCGGCGCGCTCCGGGTCCTTGGCGAACAGCTCCCGCAGCAGCGGGGTGTTGACCGGCCCGGGGCACAGCGCGTTCACCCGGATGCCCTCGCGGGCGAACTGCACGCCGAGTTCGCGGGACATCGCCAGCACACCGCCCTTGGAGGCGCTGTAGGAGATCTGCGAGGTGGCCGCGCCCATCACCGCCACGAACGACGCGGTGTTGATGATCGAGCCCTTGCCCTGCCGCTGCATATGGGGGATGGCGTACTTGCAGCACAGGTAGACGCTGGTCAGGTTCACCTCCTGCACCCGCTTCCAGGCCTCCAGGCCGGTGGTGAGGATGGAGTCGTCCTCCGGCGGCGAGATGCCCGCGTTGTTGAACGCGATGTCCAGGCGGCCGTACTCGGCGACCGCGGTCTCGTACATCGCCCGCACCGCGTCCTCGTCCGTCACGTCGACCTGCACGAACAGGCCGCCGACCTCCTGCGCGGCGTTCTTGCCGGAGGTCTC
The DNA here is from genome assembly GCA_048498775.1 of Actinomycetota bacterium. Taxonomy (GTDB): domain Bacteria; phylum Actinomycetota; class Actinomycetes; order Streptomycetales; family Streptomycetaceae; genus JBEHXI01. Next base: position 23,892 of record JBEHXI010000028.1, read on the forward strand.
GTCGAGGTCGGCGCAGACCACCCGGGCGCCCTCGGCGGCCAGCCGGCGGGCGCTGGCGAGTCCGATGCCGCTGCCGGCTCCGGTGATGACGGCGACGCGGCCGTCCAAGCGCTGGGACATGGTCATGGTCCTCAGTCCTCCGTGGAGATGAACACGTTCTTGGTCTCGGTGAAGGCGTCCAGCGCGTCCGGCCCGAGCTCCCGGCCGAGGCCGGACTGCTTGAAACCGCCGAAGGGGGTGCTGTAGCGCACCGACGAGTGGGAGTTCACCGAAAGGTTGCCGGCCTCGACACCGCGGGCGACCCGCAGCGCCCGGCCGATGTCGCGGGTCCACACCGAGCCGGACAGCCCGTACTCGGTGGCGTTGGCGATGCGCACCGCGTCGTCCTCGTCGGAGAAGGGGACGACGGTCACCACCGGGCCGAAGATCTCCTCGGTGAAGGCGGGCGCGTCGTGGGCGACCGGGGCCAGCACGGTCGGCGGGAACCAGAATCCCGGCCCGTCGGGCGCGGTGCCGCGGATGGCCACCGGTGCGCCGTCGGGCACGTAGGAGGCGACCTTCGCCCGGTGGGAGGCGGAGATCAGCGGCCCCATCTCGCTGTTCTCGTCGGCCGGGTCACCCACCCGCACCCCCTGGACGGCGGGTTCGAGCAGGGCCATGAACTCGTCGAAGACGGACGCCTGCACCAGGATCCGGGAGCGGGCGCAGCAGTCCTGCCCGGCGTTGTCGAACACCGCGTAGGGCGCGGTGGCGGCGGCCTTGGCGAGGTCGGCGTCGGCGAAGACGATGTTGGCGCTCTTGCCGCCGAGTTCCAGGGTCACCGGCTTCACCTGCTCCGCGCAGCCGGCCATGATCTGCTTGCCGACCCGGGTGGAGCCGGTGAAGACCACCTTGCGTACGTCCGGATGGGTGACGAAGCGCTGTCCGACGACGGCGCCCGCCCCCGGAACGATCTGGAGCACCCCTGGCGGAATACCCGCTTCCAGGGCGAGTTCGCCGAGCCGCAGCGCGGTGAGCGGGGTGAGTTCGGCGGGTTTGAGCACCACGGTGTTGCCGGCCGCCAGCGCCGGGGCCAGGCCCCAGGCGGCGATCGGCATGGGGAAGTTCCACGGCACGATCACGCCGACCACGCCGAGCGGTTCCTTGAAGGTGACGTCGATCCCGCCGGCGACGGGGATCTGCCGGCCGGTGTTGCGTTCCGGCGCGGCCGCGTAGTACTCGATGACGTCGCGGGCGTTGCCGGCCTCCCAGCGGGCGTTGCCCAGGGTGTGCCCGGCGTTGGCGACCTCAAGCCGGGCCAGGTTCTCCCGGTCGGCGTCGACGGCCGCCGCGAAGGCGCGCAGCAGCCGCGCCCGGTCGGCGGGGGCCATGGAGCGCCACGCCGGGTAGGCGGCCCGGGCCCGGGCGATGGCCGCGTCGGTCTGCTCCAGGTCCGCCAGTGGGACCTTCGCGATGACCTCCTCGGTGGCCGGGTTGACCACCTCGTGGAGGCCCGCGCCGCCGGTGCCGGAGTCGATCGGTTGGTTCATCGTGGGTGCACCGTCTCCTTGCGAGTGGCTGTGACGCGAGTGGCTGTGACGAACGCCTGGAACAGGCGCCGGTCGGTGGGGTCCGCCTCGGGGTGCCACTGGACGCCCACCGCGAACCGGCTGCCGGGCCGCTCCAGTGCCTCGACGGTCTCGTCCTCGCCCCAGGCGCAGGGCCGCAGCCCCTGCCCGAGGGTGCCGACCGCCTGGTGGTGGTAGCAGCGGACCGCGGCGGCCTGCCCCAGGGCGCGTCCCAGCAGGCTGTCGGACCGGACCCGCACCGCCTGCCGCCCGAAGGTGGCCGGTGCGGGCTGGTGGCGCTCGGTGCCGAGCCGGTCGGGCAGGTGCTGGACGAGCGTGCCGCCCAGGGCGACGTTCATCACCTGCATGCCCCGGCAGACGCCGAGCACCGGCAGGTCCCGCTCCAGCGCGGCGTGCAGCAGCGCGCACTCCCACGCGTCGCGCAGCGGGTGGGGCGCGCCGGTCTTCGGGTGGCGGGCGGCGCCGTACCGGGCCGGGTCGATGTCCGGTCCCCCGGCCAGCACCAGCCCGTCGAGCCCGGAGAGGACGCGTTCCGCCCCGACCGGCTGGGGCGGCAGCAGCACCGCCACCGCCCCGGCGGCGGTCACCGCGTCGAGGTAGGTCTGCGGGATCAGGGCGGCGGGCTGCCGCCACACGCCCCAGGCCGCCTCGTCGAGGTAGCCGCTGATGCCGATCAGCGGACGTTCCGTGTGCTCGGCATCCGGTGTCTCGCCGGGCGGGTCCGGGAGGGCCCGCAGGTGTGCGGCGTTCACAGGCGCTCGAATCCGCGGCGCAGTTCCCAGTCGGTCACCGCGGCGTCGAAGGCGGCGAGTTCGACGCGTCCGGCGTGGGCGTAGTGGCGTACCACGTCCTTGCCGAAGGCGTCCGCCGCGACGGCGCTGCCCTCGAACGCCTCGACGGCGTCCCGCAGGGTGGCGGGCACCCGGGGCCCGTCGGTGGCGTAGGCGTTGCCGGTGCACTGCGCGGGGAGCGGCAGCCGCTTCTCCACGCCGTGCAGTCCGGCGGCGATCAGCGCGGCGACCGCGAGGTAGGGGTTGACGTCGCCGCCCGGCACCCGGTTCTCGAACCGCAGGGACTGGCCGTGGCCGACCACCCGCAGCGCGCAGGTGCGGTTGTCGCGTCCCCAGGCGACGGCCGTGGGGGCGAAGCTGCCGGGGACGTACCGCTTGTAGGAGTTGACGGTCGGCGCGAAGAGGAGGGCGAACTCCTCCAGGCAGGCGAGCTGCCCGGCGAGGAAGTGCTCCATGACCGGCGAGAAGCCGTGGGGGCCGTCCCCGGCCATCACCGGGGTGCCGTCCTGGTCGCGCAGGCTGAGGTGGATGTGGCAGGAGTTGCCCTCGCGCTCGTTGTACTTGGCCATGAACGTCAGGCTCATGCCCTCCTGCGCGGCGATCTCCTTGGCGCCGGTCTTGTAGACGGCGTGGTTGTCGCAGGTGGTCAGGGCCCGGTCGTAGCGGAACGCGATCTCGTGCTGGCCGGGGTTGCACTCGCCCTTGGCGGACTCCACGACCATCCCGGCGCCCGCCATCTCGTTGCGGATGCGGCGCAGCAGCGGTTCGATCCGGCCGGTGCCCAGGATGGAGTAGTCGACGTTGTACTGGTTGGCGGGCACCAGCCGGCGGTAGTCGTTCTCCCAGGCCTGCTCGTAGCTGTCCCGGAAGACGATGAACTCCAGTTCCGTGCCGGCGTACGCCTCCCAGCCGTGGGCGGCGAGCCGGTCGAGCTGGCGGCGCAGGACCTGCCGCGGGGAGACCGTGACCGGGGCGCCGTCGTGACCGGTGATGTCGCACTGGACCATGGCGGTGCCCGGGTGCCAGGGCACCCGGCGCAGCGTCGACAGGTCGGGGGCGAAGACCAGGTCTCCGTAGCCGTTCTCCCAGGAGGACGACTCGTAGCCGTCGACCGGGTTCATCTCGACGTCGACCGCGAGCAGGTAGTCGCAGCCCTCCGCCGCGTGGTCGACGACCTCGTCCAGGAAGAAGCCGGCGGCCATCCGCTTGCCCTGCAGCCGGCCCTGCATGTCCGTCATGGCCAGCACGACCGTGTCGATCTCGCCGCTGCCGACCAGCGTGCGCAGCTCGTCGAGGGTCAGCCGGCCATGGGGACTCGGGGAACCCATCAGAACGCCTCCAGTTCCTGCTCCAGCGCGGCCAGCTCCTCGGGAGTGCCGTAGATCTTGGGGCCAGTGAACCACCGGCGGGCCGAGACCAGCCACCACACGCCGGCGAAGGCGAGGACCGCCAGGACCGCGATCGGTGTGTAGTTGAAGTTGGAGGCCGTCACCGGGCTGGCGGTGGGCAGCATGAACAGCACGGTGATCAGGGCCGTCCAGCCGACCGCGATGATCCCGACGGGCCTGCTCCAGCGCCCCAGGTGCCACGGCCCGCGCTCGAAGCCGCTGCCCTGCCGCAGCTTGAGCAGGACGGGGATGACGTAGGCGATGTACAGGCCGATGACGGACACCGAGGTCACCGCCGCGTACGCGGTGGCGTTCCACAGGTAGGGCAGGCCCAGCAGGAAGGCGCCGCCGGCGGCCAGCCAGATGGCGTTGGTGGGGGTCTTGGTGCGCGGGTTGATCTTGTGCCAGATCCGGGAGCCGGGCAGCGCGCCGTCCCGGGAGAAGGCATAGATCATGCGGGAGTTGGCGGTGACGGAGGCCATGCCGCAGAAGAACTGCGCGCCGATCGCGATGACCAGCAGCAGTTTGGCGCCGGTGGTGCCGATGGCGTCGATGAAGATCTGCGCGGGCGGCACCCCGGTGGCGCTGCTCAGCGCCCCGTTGTAGTCGCGGATGGCGAAGGTGATGCCGAGCAGCAGCACCCAGCCGGCCACCAGCGAGACCAGGATGGACATCACGATGCCGCGCGGGCCGGAGCGGGCCGCGTCGTGCGTCTCCTCGGTCATGTGGGCGGAGGCGTCGTAGCCGGTGAAGGTGTACTGGGCGAGCAGCAGGCCCAGCAGGCCGACGTAGATCGGGTTGTGGAAGCCGGTGTTGTTGACGAACTTGGTGAAGACGAAGCCGGCGGAGGCGTGGTGGTCGGGCAGCAGCACCAGCGCCCCGACGATGATCAGTACGCCGATGACGTGCCACCACACGCTGACGTTGTTGAAGACCGAGACCAGGCGGACGCCGAAGCTGTTGAGCACGCCGTGGACCACCAGGATCACGCCGAACAGGGTGATGGTGTGGACGGGGGTGGCGGCGAAGCCGAACTGCATCTCCAGCAGCGCGTTGAGGAAGAACGCGGCGCCGAAGTCGATGCCCGCGGTGACCGCGACCTGCCCCATGAAGTTGAACCAGCCGGTGAACCACGACCAGGCCGGGCCACGCGACGGCGCCAGCTTGGCCGCCCAGTAGTACAGGCCGCCCGCGGTCGGGTAGCTGGAGCACACCTCCGCCATGGCGAGCCCGACGAACAGCGTCATCAGCCCGACCAGGGGCCAGCCCCAGGTGATGAGGGCGGGGCCGCCGGTCGCCATGCCGAAGCCGTAGAGCGTCAGGCAGCCGGAGAGGACGGAGATGATGGAGAAGGAGACCGCGAAGTTGGAGAACGCGGACATCGAGCGGGCGAGTTCCTGGGTGTAGCCCAGCTGGTGCAGGCGGTGCTCGTCGCTGGAGAGCACCGCGGCGGTCGTCGTGTGGTCGTTCCCTGTCCCGTCGGGTGTGGTCACCCCGGTGCCGTCCGCCGGCTGGTCAGCAGCCACGGGCACCTCCTTGAAGTGTGGTGGGGAGTGTGGTCGGGAAGTGTGCGGGATGGTGCGGGCAGGGCGCGGCCTCGCCGGGCGCGTCTCCCGGCTCGTGCGGTGGCCTGCCGGTCCACGGGCCTGCCGTTCAATGGATTGGAAACAGTCCATTGAAGTGAGTGGGAATCTCCCATCGTTCCGGCGAGCACGTCAAGGCTCGGCGAGGTCTCGAAACGGCGAGTTAACGGTGCGGCCCGATTCGCCGGAATCACCCGTTCCGTAGGGCTGCCCGGGAGAACGGGCGGGCGGCTCAGCCGAGGAAGGCGCGCAGCAGCGCGGCGGTGCCGGCGAGGTGCTCCTCGGTGGCCCGCCGGGCGGCCTCCGGATCACCGTCGAGGATCGCCCGGACCATGGCGCGGTGCTGCTCGGTGGAGTGCGCGATGTTGCGGTCCAGCACCGGGATCGCGTTGAGCAGGTCGTTCAGGCGCATCCGGACGTCGGCGATGCTCGCCGCCAGCGATCCCGAACCGGTCAGCTCCGCGATGGCCAGATGGAAGCGGGAGTCGGCCTGCCGGTACTCCTCGGGGGCCGCGGACTCCAGCTCCGCGAGGCGGCTGCGCAGATACGCGCGCTGCTCGCCGGTGAGGCCCCGCTCGGCGGCCCGCTCGGCCGCGCCGACCTCCAGCACCAGGCGGTAGGTGAGGGCGTCGGTGAGTTCCGCGCCCATGTCCTCGGCGACCCGGCGCAGGTCGTCGGGGCCGGGTGCCTTCACCCGGTAGGTGACGAAGGTGCCCCCGTACCGGCCGCGCCGCGACTCGACACAGCCCGCCTGCTGCAACGACCTGATGGCCTCGCGCAGGGTGACCCGGCTGACGTTCAGCCGGGCGGCGAGGTCCCGCTCGGCGGGCAGGCGGTCGCCGTGGGAGAACACCCCGAGCTTGATCGCCTGGAGGATCCGCTCGACCGTCTCCTCGAAGGCGTTGCCGGTCCGGACAGGGCGGAAGATCGCACCGCCCGCCCAGTCGATGCCGCCCCGCACGTCGACTCCGTCGTCCACCCGCCCCACCCTATGACCCCCGGCCATATGAGCACACGTCGGCGGCCCGTCGGGGGTCAGCGGTCACCGGTCCGGAGCGCGCCCGCGCGGGTGCGCCAGCCGTGGTCCACCGGGCCGATGCCGGCGCCCAGCGGGAAGCCGGCCGCGATCGCCCCGCTGACGTACTCCTTCGCCGCGCGGACCGCGTCCGGCACCGGCAGACCGTCCGCCAGGCCCACCGCGATGGCGGAGGCCAGGGTGCAGCCGGTGCCGTGGGTGTGCCGGTTGTCGTACCGGGGCGCGCGCAGCCAGTGCTCCTCGGTGCCGTCGGTCAGCAGGTCCACGGCGTCGCCGTCCAGGTGGCCGCCCTTGACCAGTGCCCAGCGCGGGCCCAGCGCCAACAGCGCGCCGGCCGCCCGCCGCAGGTCCGCCTCGTCCTCCACCGTCACCCCGGTGAGCTGGGCGGCCTCGTGGAGGTTGGGGGTCGCCACCGTCGCGACCGGCAGCAGCGCGGTGCGCACCGCGCCCAGCGCCTCGGGGGCCAGCAGCGGGTCCCCGTGCTTGGAGACGCTCACCGGGTCCACCACCACCGGCACGTCCACCTCCGACAGCAGGGCGGCGACCGCCTCGACGAGCGCCGGCGAGGACAGCATCCCGGTCTTGACGGCCTGCACGCCGATGTCGTCCACCACGCTGCGGAACTGCTCCCGCACCGCCTCCACCGGCAGCTCCCAGAAGCCCTGCACGCCCAGGGAGTTCTGCGCGGTGACGGCCGTCAGGACGCTCATGCCGTGCGCCCCGAGGGCCAGCATCGTCTTCAGGTCGGCCTGGATGCCCGCGCCGCCGCCGGAGTCCGATCCGGCGATGGTCAGCACCCGGTTCCGTGTGGTCATGCCGTGCTCCTGGTCTGTGTGCTGGAAAGCTGTGCGGTCAGGCGGCGGTACGGGCCCAGGCCCGCGCGTAGGCCTCGGCGGCGGCCCGGGGATCGGCGGCCGCGCAGATCCCCGAGACGATCGCGCCGCCCGCCGCGCCGGCCGCCCGCAGCAGCGGCATGTCCGCCACCGTCACCCCGCCGATCGCCACCACGGGCAGCGGCACGGCCGGTGCCAAGGCGCCGAACCCGTCGTGCCCGAGTGCGGGCGGCGCGTCGGCCTTGGTGCGGGTGGCGTGCAGCGCGCCGATGCCCACGTAGTCCACCCGGGCCGGGTCCCGCACGGCGGCCCGCAACTCCTCGGGGGTCGCGGCGCTCAGCCCGATCAGCGCGTCGTCACCGGCCATCGCGCGGACGGCGGCCACCGGCAGGTCGGACTGGCCCACATGGACCCCGGCCGGCCGGGCGCCCGCCGCCCGCGCCGCCAGGAAGACGTCCACCCGGTCGTTGACGAACAGCGCGACGCGCTCCGGCAGCACCGCGTCGACGGCCAGCACCAGCTGGAGGAACTCCCGCGCGGAGGCGTCCTTCTCGCGCACCTGGACGGCGGTCACCCCGCCGGCCACCGCCGCCGCGACCGTGGCGACCACGTCCCGGCCGCACCCGGCGGCCTGCGCGGAATCGGTGACCAGATAGACCGACAGATCCGGCTTTACGGACATCTCGCCGCTCACGCCCACGAGATCGCCGTCCGCGCGCCGAGTTCGTCCTCGTCCAGGCCGTACAGGGCGTCGAGGAACGCCGCGGCGAACCCGCCCGGCCCGGCGCAGCGTTCGGCCGCGATCTCCGCCGCCGCCGCGTACACCGCCACCGCCGCGACGGTGGTGGCGAGCCGGTCCCCGTCCGCGCCGGCCAGCGAGGCGAACGCCGCCATCACCGCGCCCAGCGCGCAGCCGCCGCCGGTCACCCGGGTCAGCAGCGCGCTGCCGCCCGCCACCCGCGCCGTCCGCGCACCGTCGGTGACCAGGTCGACGGGCCCGGAGACCGCCACCACGGCACCGGTGGACCGGGCCAGCGAGCCGGCGGCCGGAGCGGCGGACTCCACCGCGTCGGTCGCGTCCACCCCGCGTCCGCCGGACCCGTCGCCCGCCAGCGCGATGATCTCCGAGGCGTTGCCGCGGATGACGGCCGGGCGGCCGTCCAGCAGCCGGTGGGCCAGCGCGGTCCGCACCGGCAGCGAGCCGACGGCCACCGGGTCCAGCACCCACGGGGTGCCCGCCGCGGCGGCGGCCTCGACCGCCTCCAGCATCGCCGCCCGCTGCTCACCGTGCGGAGTGCCCAGGTTGACCAGCACCCCGGAGGCCGCCTTCGCGAACGGGCCCGCCTCCTGCGGGATGTCCACCATCGCCGGGGCAGCGCCCAGCGCGAGCAGCACGTTCGCGGTGAAGTTCGTCACCACGGCGTTGGTCAGGCACTGCACCAGGGGCGTGCGGGCGCGTATCTCGCCGAGGGCGTGCCGGGTGAAGGCGGGCAGGTCGTCGGCGGCGCACGTCATGCGTGACATCCCTTCGCTGGTACGAACCAGATCAGGTTCGACGGGTGTGATCTCAGCCCCGGATCCGGGGCACCCCGTGTCTCGTCCGGACATGGTAGCCCCGCGTCCGGGGAAGCCGGTGACCCGGGCTCGGCCCCGCGGAGCCCCCCGCCGGGCACCGCGCGACCGCTGTGACCACAATGTCGGCGGCCCGCGGTGCTCACGTACCGTGGCCGACCCCGGCCCCCGACCCCTGGACGCCTCATGACCACGATCGACCAAGCCGTCTTCGACGGGCGGATGCCCGCCGGCGCCGGCGACCTGTCCGTCGAGCGCCACGGCATCGGCCCGGTGCCCGAGTCCAACCGCTACGGCACCCCGGCCCGCCTGTTCACCGTCTGGTTCGCGCCCAACCTGACCATGACCGGTGTCTTCACCGGCACCGTGGGCATCGCGCTCGGACTGGGCTTCTGGACCGCGTTCGCCGCGATGGCGCTCGGGACGGTCGTCGGCGCGGCCCCGGCCGCCTATCTGGGGACCTGGGGAAGCCTGACCGGCACCGGGCAACTGCCGCTGTCCCGGCTCGCCTTCGGGCGCGCCGTGGTCCTGCCCGGCGTCCTGCAGTGGCTGTCGTCCATCGCCTGGGACGCGCTGATCGGCCTGTTCGGCGGGGACGCGCTGGCCCGGCTGCTGGGCTGGCCGTTCTGGCTCGGGACGCTGGCCGTCCTGCTGCTCCAGGGTCTCGTCGGCGTCTTCGGCTACGAGGTCATCCACCGCACCCAGACCGTGATGACCTTCGTGCTGGGCGCGGCGTTCCTCGCGCTGAGCGTCAAGCTGCTGGACGGCGTCCCGCTGCCCGCCACGGGCACCGCGCACGGGGCCGACCAGGCCGGGGCGTTCGTCCTCACCAGCACCATCGCCCTGAGCCTGTCGCTGTCCTGGGCCCCGTACGCCTCCGACTTCAGCCGCTACCTGCCGCGTTCGGCGTCCCGGCCCAGGATGTTCTGGTACACGCTGCTGGGCATGGTGGCCGCGTACCTGTGGGTGCAGACGCTGGGGCTGTGGGCGGCGAAGCTGCTCACCGACCAGACCGCCGCGGGCGTGCGGACGCTGCTGGGCGGCGGATGGCTCGGCGCGTTCGGGCTGCTGGCCATCGCCGTCTCCGCGGTGTGCAGCAACGCCATGAACGACTACAGCGGTTCGCTCGCCCTCCAGACGGCCGGGGTGCGCATACCGCGCCCGCTCGCCGCCGCCGTGGCGGCCGCCCTCGGCTTCGTGCTGGTGCTGTGGATGCACGCCGCCGACACCACCGCCCGCTTCCAGAACGTGCTGCTCTTCGTGGGCTACTGGATCCCCGGGTTCGTCGGCGTCGTCGCCGTCGACTGGTACGCCCGCACCCGGGGGCGGGGCAGTGAACCGCTGGACCTGCGGGCCGAGTTCGCCCGGCCGCAGCCGTGGTGGCCCGCGACCGTCGCCTTCGCCGCCGCCTTCGCCGCCGCGGTGCCCTTCATGGACACCACCGTCTACACCGGCCCGGTCGCGACCGCGCTGCACGGCGGCGACCTGGCGTACTACGTGGCGTTCGCGGTGTCGGTGGCCGTCTACGCGCCGCTGCGGCTGCGCCGCCGCACCGCCTGACGGTCAGTCAGAAATACCGCGATACAGGCCGTTTACCCGGAAGTCCTTGTCGTTCTCCGGCGCGCGGGGCAGCATGCCGAGCATCCGTCCCCCGCGCGTCCGGAGGTCCCGTGCACATCAGCGCCGACCGCACCCATGTCACGTGGAACAACGCCCTTCCCCCGGTGGCCGTGGTGCGGCCGGGTACCGAGGTCACCGTGGAGGTGGCCAACTCCTCGGGCGGCCAGATCACGCCCGCGTCCACCGTCGAGGCCATCGGCGCCCTGGACTTCGGGCGGGTCAACCCCGTCACCGGACCGCTTCAGGTGCCCGGCGCGCAGCCGGGTGACGCGCTGGTCGTCGACATCCTCGACGTGGCCGTCGCGGACTGGGGCTGGACCGCGGCCATCCCGGGATTCGGGCTGCTCGCCGACCGGTTCCCCGACCCCCACCTGCGGCTGTCCCTGATCAAGGACGGGTTCGCCGAACTGCTGCCCGGCGTGCGGATCCCGGTGGTCCCGATGATCGGGACGATCGGAGTGGCGCCGCCCGAGCCCGGCGAGCACAGCGTGGTGCCGCCCCGGCGCTGGGGCGGCAACATGGACATCCGCCAGGTCGGCCCCGGAGCCCGCCTGGTGCTGCCGGTCGGTGTGGAGGGCGCGCTGCTCTCCCTCGGCGACGCCCACGCGGCCATGGGCGACGGCGAGGTGTGCGGCACCGGCATCGAGACCTCGGCCACGGTGACGCTTCGGGTGTCCGTGGACAAGGGCGCCGCGCCCGCGTTCCCACTGGTCGAGACCGATCCGCTCAGCCACCGCACCGGCCGGGCGCTGGCCGCCACCGGGATCGGCCCGGACCTGATGCAGGCCAGCAGGGACGCGGTGACCGGGCTCCTCGACGAGGTGTGCCGGCGCACCGGCCTGGCCGCCGCCGACGCCTACCTGCTGGCCAGTGTCGCCGCCGACCTGAAGATCAGCGAGATCGTCGACGTGCCGAACTGGGTGGTCTCGGCGCACCTGGAGCTGGACCTGATCGACGCGGCCCGCGGAGCGGCGGCGTGAGCGGCCTCAACCGCCGGCTCGGCACCCTGGAGGCCGCCGCGCTCTCGGTGGCGATCATGGCCCCCACCGCGGCGATGGCCCTGAACACCTCGCTGGCCGCGTCGGTGACCGGCAGCGCGGTGGCCCTCTCCTTCGGGCTGGCGACCATCACCGTGGCCCTGGTCGCGTTCGCCTTCGTGACCTTCGCGCGCACCTACGCCTCGGCCGGGTCGGTGTACACCTTCAACGGCCGCGCGTTCGGGGCGCGCACCGGGTTCCTCAGCGGGTGGACGCTGCTGCTGACCTATCTGGCGTTCACGGTGGCCTCCGCGGCGGAGACCGGCGCCTTCTTCTCGACGGTGCTGGGCATGGTCGGCGTCCATCTCGCCTGGATCTGGCCGGCGTTGGTGTGCCTGGCCGGCATCCTGGGGCTCGGCCTGGCCGAGGTGCGGCTGTCCACCCGCACCGCGCTGGTCGTGGAGGGCGGCTCCATCGCCCTGATCGTCGTGCTCGCGGTGCTGATCGCCGGGCACCGGGGCACGGCGGCGCTCACCACGGTGCCGTTCCTGCCGCACGGCGCGCACTGGTCGGCGATCGGGCTGGCCAGCGTCTTCGCGTTCCTGTCGTTCGCCGGCTTCGAGGGCGCGGCGGTGCTCGGCGAGGAGACCGACGATCCCCGGCGCTCCATCCCCAAGGCCATCATCACCGCGGTGGCCGTGATCGGGGTGTTCTACGTCGTCATCGCCTACGTCCAGACCGTCGGCTTCGGCCTGTCCCCGGACCGGATCGCGAAGTTCGCGGGCAGCCAGGCGCCGCTCGCGGATTTGGCGGACACCTACGCCGGGCACTGGTTCGCGGTGGTGCTGATGGCCGGGGCCACCGCGTCGGCGTTCGCCAGCGCGCTGGGCACCTCCACCGGCGCGGCCCGGCTGCTGTTCACCCTGTCCCGCGACGGGATCCTGCCGCGGGCGATGGCGCGGGTCAGCCGGCACGGCGAGCCGACGCTCGCGGTGCTGATCACCGTCGTGACCGGCGCGGCCGGGGCGGTGGCCATGGCGCTGGCCGGTGTGGACGGGGCCACCACGTTCGGCTACTGGGGCACGGTCGGGGTGCTGGCGCTGCTGGTGGTCTACCTGGTCACGCAGGTCGCGGCGGTGCGGCTGTTCGGGGCGACGGGCCGCTGGCGCGGGCCGGTGTTCGCCGTCCCGGCCCTGGCCATCCTGGCGCTGGGGTATGTGCTCTACGCCAACCTGTGGCCGGTCCCGGCCCACCCGTACAACCTGTTCCCCTATCTGGTCCTGGCCTGGATGGTGCTGGGGGCCGCCGTCGCACTGCTGCGCCCGCGGCAGGTCCGGCGGGTGGCCGCCGACCTGGCCGACGCGGACACCGCCGCCGCGGAGGGCTGAGGCTCAGCGCCCGCCGGCGACGTCCAGCACGCTGCCGGTGCAGTACCCGGCCTCGTCGCCGAGCAGCCACACCACGGCGGCGGCCACCTCCTCGGCGCGCCCGGCCCGGCGCATCGGGACGGTCGGGCTGACCCGGGCGACGCGGTCCGGCTGGCCGCCGCTGGCGTGGATGCCGGTGTCGATGATGCCGGGGCGGACGACGTTGACGCGGACGCCCTCGTCGGCCACCTCCCGGGCCAGCCCGAGGCCGAGGGTGTCGACGGCCCCCTTGCTGGCCGCGTAGTCGACGTACTCCCCCGGGGAGCCGAGCCGGCTGGCCGCCGAGCCGACCAGCACGAGGGAACCGCCGGTGCCGCCGTGCCGGGTGGACATCCTGCGCACCGCCTCCCGGCAGCACAGGATCGTGCCGAGCACGTTGACCGCCAGCATCCGCTCGACCCGCTCGGCGGTCAGCTCGTCCACCCGGGCCTTGTCGCCGACGATCCCGGCGTTGGCGACCAGGGCGGTGAGGGGGCCGAGGCGTTCGGCGGCGGCGAAGGCCTGGAGGACGTCGGCCTCCACGGCGACATCCGCCCGCACGGCGGAGGCGGCGCCGCCGGCCCGCTCGATGTCGTCCACGACGGCCGCCGCGGCGGCCTCGTCACCCCGGTAGGTCAGGCACACCGCCCAGCCCGCCGCGGCCGCCGAACGCGCCACGGCCGCGCCGATCCCCCGGCTGCCGCCCGTCACCAGCACCACACCGCGATCCATCGCACCGTCCTGAGTCGTCGTCACGCACGTAGAGATCCGTGGTGGAGCCTACCCACCGCGGGCACCCGCCTCGGCGTGCCGCCGGTCAGGGGACCAGGCCGGTCGCGACCGTCCACAGCCGTTCCGCGTTGCCCGGATCCAGGGCGTACGGGGCGACGCCGCCGCCGAACAGCGGCGGGCGCTCGCCGACCACCGGGGCCTCGGCGCAGTCCTCGAAGTAGCGGCCGCCCGCGCCGGCCAGCAGCGGTGAGGCGGCGGCCAGCACCGAGGTCGCGGCGCCCTGGGCGGGCGTCTTGCGGCGCTCCGGCGGGGTGCGCAGACCGCCGGTGTGCCGCTGGAGGTTGGTGGCGATGGCACCGGGGTGCACCGCGTTGGCCAGGATGCCGTCGCCGGACCACCGCCGGGTGGCCTCGACCGCCAGGAGCACACCGGCCGTCTTCGACTCCCCGTACGCCCCGAGCGGGTGGTAGGGCCGGAAGCGGTAGTCGAGGTCGTCGAGGACCACCGGGGCGGCCAGATGGGCGTTGGAACTGACCGAGACGATACGGGCGCCCTGTGCCCGGGCCAGCGCGGGGTGGAGCGCGACGGTCAGGGCGAAGTGCCCGAGGAAGTTCACCGCGAACTGCATCTCCCGGCCCTGCGGGGTGCGGGTGAGCTCCGGCAGCGCCATGATCCCGGCGTTGTTGACGAGCATGTGCAGCGGGCCCTGCCAGGCGTCGGCGAACGCCCGGACCGAGCCGAGGTCGGCGAGGTCCAGGTGCCCCACGGTGACGTCCCGGGCGCCGGCGTCCCGGGAGATCGCGGCGGCGGCCCGGCGGCCCGCCGCGGTGTCCCGTACGCCCAGCACGACGGCGGCCCCGGCGGCGGCCAGGGCCCGGGCGGTCTCCAGGCCCACGCCCGAGGAGGCGCCGGTGACCAGCGCGCGGGTGCCGGACAGGTCCACCCCGGCCAGGACCTCGTCGGCGGTCGTGGCGAATCCGAACGGTGTCGGGAAGCTGTGTGTCATGGTGCCGATGCTGCGGTGCGGCCGGCGCGGCCGGTGAGTCCCCGCCGACCCTGGTACCGGCGGGGACAGGATGAGGCGGGCTCCGGCACGTACCCTGGGGCGCATGGCGACGCGCACCGCACTCGGCGACTTCCTGCGGGCCCGCCGCGAGCGCCTGCGCCCCCAGGACGTCGGCCTGCCGCCCGGGGCGCGGCGGCGGGTGCCGGGGCTGCGGCGGGAGGAGGTCGCGCTGCTCGCCGGCATCAGCGTGGAGTACTACCTGCGCCTGGAGCAGGGCCGCGACCGGCACCCGTCCGACCAGGTGCTCGACAGCATCGCCCGCGCCCTGCGGCTGGGCCGCGACGCCCGGCTCCATCTGCGGGAGCTGGCCCGCCCGGCGGACGCCGCCGGCCGGGAGGCGCCCGGCTCCGAGCAGGTCGGCGCGGGCATCCGCACGCTGATGGACACCTGGACGGCGACGCCCGCCCTGGTCCACGGCCGCCACCTGACCACCCTGGCCGCGAACCCGATGGCCGTCGCGCTGAGCCCGTTCTTCGCCCCCGGGGTCAACACGCTGCGGGCGGCGTTCCTGGAGCCGGAGATGCGGGCGTTCTACCGCGACTGGGACGAGATGACCGCCAAGGCCGTCGCCTATCTGCGGTCCCTCGCCGGAAGCCGGGCCGCCGATCCGCCGCTGGCCGGGCTGATCGACGAACTGGCCCGGGACAGCGAACGCTTCCGGGCGCTGTGGGCGCGCCAGGACGTGCGCCGCAGGACCAGCGGCACCACCCGCCTGCTGCACCCGCGGGTCGGCCCCCTCGAACTGCGCTACGAGAAGCTGGCGCTGCCGGGCGCGCCCGGCCAGATGCTGGTCACCTACCACGCCGAGCCCGGCTCCCGGTCGGAGGACAGACTCCGGCTGCTGGAGCGTCCGGCGGACCGGGCCCGGATGGTGGCCTGAGCGGTAGCCCGGGTAGTGGCCTGAGCGGTACTCCGGGCCTGGGCGTGCGGTGCCGGTGCGGGGTGCTGTGCCGGGGAACGGGTGCGCAGCAGATGCCAGGTGTCCTGGCCGACCAGTCCGTCCGCGCTGTCCAGGCCGGCCTGCCGCTGGAAGGCGATGACGGCCTGCTCGGTGGCCGGGCCGAAGGTGCCGTCCACCCCCTGGGCGCCCAGGGGGAAGCCCAGGTGCTGGAGCAGGCACTGCGCCTCGGCGACGTCCCGGCCGGAGGAGCCGAGGCCGATCACGTTCATGCTCGTCCTGCTGATCCCGGCGTACCAGCGGCCGTCCTCCCGGCGCATCGCGCAGACGTACGGGGCGGCCCGCACGGTGAAGGGGATCCAGCCGGTGCGCCGGTGGCTCGCCTCGTCGGTGATCCTGGTCCGGTACGTCCCCGGGGCGTCGGTGCCCGAGCACCGCCACGTCCAGCCCACCGAACCCTCCGCGCTCACCACGCCCTTCGCGGTGTACAGGGGCCCGGAGTACGGCCGGCCGTCCGGCGTCAGGACCTCGTCGGTGTAGGCGCCGCCGGGAGTGAAGCCGCTGGAGGAGTTGCCCAGCCGCCGGCCGGCACTGGTGCAGGAGCCCAGCACCTCGAAGCGCAGCGGGTGGGGTGCCGTCACGGCGAACCAGGTGCCGGCGCCCACGACGAGGGCCGCCACGCCGATCCCCGACACCACCCGCGCGTTGCGCCACCAGGGGACGACCCGCCGCAGCGGCGGGACCAGCCCGGCCCGGCGCAGCGCCGCCCGGCCCAGCTCGTCCACGTGTTCGGACCATCGGTCGGCACGGCTGACGGTGAGCGTGCCCCGCCCCTCCGCCTGGGAGTGGGAGGTGACCACGCCGATGATCCGGCGGTGCGCCCACACCGCCGCTCCCGACATGCCCTCCCAGGGTGAGCGGGGAGGTTCCGGATCGGGATCCGGCAGCGGCACCCGGAATTCAAGCGTCCGGGCCTTGCGGTCGGCGAGCAGCGCGATGCGTCCCCGGGCGTGGCACGAATCGCGGTACGGGGCGCCGTCCGCCGGCCAGGTACGCGTCTTGAACCGCGGGAAGCCCACGGCACTGCACCCCAGGTGCGCGTCGGCCTCCCGGACCGCGCCGTACCGCGCCTTCCCGATCCGGCGCCGACGCGCCGCGTCCCGCCCGGCCCGCCCGGTGGCCCTCTCCCCCGGCGACTGACGCAGCGTCAGGACGGCGACGTCGGTGAGCGCGTCCGACCAGTCCACCTCCGCCCGCGCGATCCACTCGTCCTCCCGGTCCGCCTCGAAGCGCACCCGGATCTCGCCGGCGTCCCGCACCACGTGCGCGGCGGTCAACACCACCCCGGGGCGCACCAGATAGCCCGAACCGCGCTCCTGGCCACCGCCCGCCCTCTCGACGATCACCTCCGCGGCCCGGGCGGCCTGTAAGCCGCTCACCGCTCGCTCTCCGCTGCCCGGCACCGTCGTGTGCGTGTGGCGCCCCTGGCGCATCCATCGTGTGTCACGCGGAGGAGTTGCCCATCACGAGACGCGCTTATGCGCCGCATCGCAGTCGTACAGTGACACTCCGTCCATAGTCTCTCTGCCGCCGGGGGCGATCGTGATCGAGCTGTCGGATGTCATCCGCGAGTTGCGGGGCCAGTTGGAGAAGGCCGCCGCGGACGGGGCCGGTGCCGCGATCCAGTTCGAGGTGGGAGAGGTCGAACTGGAGGTGTCCGTCGCCCTGGAGAAGGAGCGGCAGGGCAGCGGCGCGGTGCGCTTCTGGGTACTGGAGCTGGGAGGCTCGGGGAAGGAAGGGCACGTCGACACCCAGCGGGTGAAGATCACCCTTCAGCCGCGCGTGACCGCCAGCGGGCGTTCGCCCAGGATCTCCGGGCTCTCGCAGCCCGGGGAGCGGTGAGACCGGCGGGCCCCGGT
>JBEHXI010000029.1:0-40787 GCA_048498775.1 Actinomycetota bacterium
CCTGGACGGCGACGGGCGGCCGGACACCGTCGCGGTGGTGCGCTGCAAGACCCCGATGGGCACCCCGCCCAGCGGCGTCTACGTGCTCTCGCCGGGCGCCCAGCCCCGGTCGGCGCCCCGCATCACCGCCGTCCTGGTCGACCCGGGCCGGAAACTGAGCGCGACCAACCTGGAGATCCACGACCGCCGGGTATCGGCCACCCTGTGGGGCTACTCCTCCGACGACGTGCCCCGCTGCTGCCCTGACCTGCGGCGATCATTCAGCTGGGGATGGCGGGACGGCAGTTTCCAGATCACGGCGGGCCCGCACGCCGGCGCGGTCACCAGCGTCTGACGGTGACGCAGCGTGCCCGGCCGCCGTCGTGGCGGCCGGGCACGTGCGGTGCCTGCACGGGGTGCCTCACTCGGCGGCCGGCCCGTACACCTCCACCTTGTCCGAGACGCGCCGCACGTGGATGCATTCGCCCGGACACTCCCGTGCCGAGTCCACCACGTCCGTGAGCAGCGGCAACGGCACCGGGACCGTCTCCCCCGGCGCGGTGCGCAGCTCCTCGTCCGCCCCCTTGACATAGGCCAGGCCATCGATGTCAAGTTCAAACACCTCGGGCGCGTACTGGGCACAGATCCCGTCGCCGGTGCACAGGTCCTGGTCGATCCAGACTTCCAGTGCCTCGTCGGCCGAGTCGCTCACGGGTACCTCGCCTGCCGTTCTCGGGGATAGGAATCAACGGCTCCGGTTGGCCGTTGACCGAATCGACGATACAGCCGGTCGCTTTCCGATGTTGTTGGGTGGGTATTTCCCCGGTGTGGGGACGTGCGCAAGGGTGAAGATCGGACACACCCCGATCAGGTTTGTGATCTAGGGGTTTCAACCCGCACCCGCCCAGGTAGGGTCTGAAAGCGTCCAGCTCCCCTTGGAGGAGGTGAGGACCGTGGCAGCCCACGACGACGACATCAACCGTGGCAACCGGCCCGCACGGGGTTCGGAGGACCCCGCGAGCCAGGTGGCCTTTCTTGAGCAGGAGATCGCCGTCCTGCGACGCAAGCTCGCCGACTCTCCGCGTCACACGAGGATTCTCGAAGAGCGGATCGTCGAGCTGCAGACCAACCTGGCAGGCGTGTCCGCCCAGAACGAGCGGCTCGCCAACACGCTCCGTGAGGCCCGCGACCAGATCGTGGCCCTCAAGGAGGAAGTGGACCGGCTCGCCCAGCCGCCCGCCGGGTTCGGTGTGTTCCTGGAGGCGAACGAGGACGGGACGGCGGACATCTTCACCGGCGGCCGCAAGCTGCGGGTGAACGTCAGCCCCAACGTCGAGTTGAAGGAACTGCGGCGCGGCCAGGAGCTGATGCTCAACGAGGCCCTCAACGTCGTCCAGGCCATGGAGTTCGAGAGGGTCGGCGACATCGTCACCCTCAAGGAGATCCTGGAGGACGGCGAACGCGCTCTGGTGATAGGGCACACCGACGAGGAGAGGGTGGTCAGGCTCGCCGAGCCGCTGCTGGACACCACCATCCGCGCCGGTGACGCCCTGCTGCTCGAGCCGCGCTCCGGATATGTCTACGAGGTCGTGCCCAAGAGCGAGGTCGAGGAGCTCGTCCTCGAAGAGGTGCCCGACATCGACTACGAGAAGATCGGCGGCCTGGGCAACCAGATCGAGCTGATCCGCGACGCCGTCGAACTTCCCTACCTCTACCCCGACCTCTTCAAGGAGCACGAACTGCGGCCGCCGAAGGGCGTGCTGCTGTACGGTCCGCCCGGCTGCGGCAAGACGCTGATCGCCAAGGCCGTGGCCAACTCCCTTGCCAAGAAGGTCGCCGAGGTGACCGGCCAGCCCGCCGGCAAGAGCTACTTTTTGAACATCAAGGGTCCCGAGCTGCTGAACAAGTACGTGGGCGAGACCGAGCGGCACATCCGCCTGGTCTTCCAGCGGGCCCGGGAGAAGGCGAGCGAGGGCACCCCCGTCATCGTCTTCTTCGACGAGATGGAGTCGCTCTTCCGCACCCGTGGCTCCGGCGTCAGCTCGGACGTGGAGAACACCATCGTCCCGCAGCTGCTCGCCGAGATCGACGGCGTGGAGGGCCTGGAGAACGTCATCGTCATCGGCGCCTCGAACCGCGAGGACATGATCGACCCGGCGATCCTGCGTCCCGGCCGCCTCGACGTGAAGATCAAGATCGAGCGTCCGGACGCGGAGGCCGCCAAGGACATCTTCTCGAAGTACCTCACCTCCACCCTGCCGCTGCACGCCGAGGACCTGGCCGAACACGGCCGCTCCCCGGAGGCCACGGTCAGCGCCATGATCCAGTCCGTGGTCGAGCGGATGTACGCCGAGTCCGAGGAGAACCGCTTCCTGGAGGTCACCTACGCCAACGGTGACAAGGAGGTCCTGTACTTCAAGGACTTCAACTCCGGCGCCATGATCCAGAACATCGTGGACCGGGCCAAGAAGATGGCGATCAAGGACTTCCTCGACCACGACCAGAAGGGCCTGCGGGTCTCCCACCTGCTGTCCGCCTGCGTGGACGAGTTCAAGGAGAACGAGGACCTGCCCAACACCACCAACCCGGACGACTGGGCCCGCATCTCCGGCAAGAAGGGCGAGCGGATCGTGTTCATCCGCACCCTGGTCACCGGGAAGCAGGGCGCCGACACCGGTCGCTCGATCGACACGGTGGCCAACACCGGGCAGTACCTGTAGGACCCCCTCCGGCTGCGGGTACCGGGCTTCCGGTATCCGCAGCCGGATGCTTTTCCCGGGCCGCCCCCGGGGGTACTCCGGGGGTACGGGACGAAGCCGAGGAATGAGGGTAATGATCTCCCCACTGCCGTCACCGCGTTCTAGGCTCGTCGGTACCGCGCCGCGCGGCACCACCGCCGGGCGCCGCCGGGCAAGGAGGGCCGCATGACCGTACGGCGAGTAATGGGCATCGAGACGGAGTACGGGATCTCCGTCCCCGGTCACCCGAACGCCAATGCCATGCTCACCTCGTCCCAGGTCGTCAACGCCTACGCGGCGGCGATGCACCGGGCGCGCCGTGCCCGCTGGGACTTCGAGGAGGAGAACCCGCTGCGGGACGCCCGCGGCTTCGACCTCGCCCGGGAGACGGCCGACTCCAGCCAGCTCACGGACGAGGACATCGGCCTGGCCAACGTGATCCTCACCAACGGCGCCCGGCTCTACGTCGACCACGCCCATCCGGAGTACAGCGCCCCCGAGGTCACCAACCCCCGGGACGCCGTGCTGTGGGACAAGGCCGGCGAGCGGATCATGGCCGAGGCCGCCGAGCGGGCCGCCCAGCTGCCCGGCGCCCAGCCGATCCACCTGTACAAGAACAACACCGACAACAAGGGCGCCTCCTACGGCACCCACGAGAACTACCTGATGAAGCGGGCGACGGCCTTCTCGGACATCGTCCGGCACCTGACCCCGTTCTTCGTCTCCCGCCAGGTCGTCACCGGCGCCGGGCGGGTCGGCGTCGGCCAGGACGGCAGCGAGCACGGCTTCCAGATCAGCCAGCGCGCCGACTACTTCGAGGTCGAGGTGGGCCTGGAGACCACCCTCAAGCGGCCCATCATCAACACCCGCGACGAGCCGCACGCCGACGCCGAGAAGTACCGCAGGCTGCACGTGATCATCGGGGACGCCAACCTCTCCGAGATCTCCACCTACCTCAAGCTGGGCACCACCGCCCTGGTGCTGTCCATGATCGAGGACGGCTTCATCGCCGTGGACCTGGCCGTCGACCAGCCGGTACGCACCCTCCACCAGGTCTCGCACGACCCCACGCTGCGCCGGCTGATCACGCTGCGCAACGGGCGCACCCTGACCGCGGTGCAGCTCCAGATGGAGTACTACGAGCTGGCCCGCAAGTACGTCGAGGACCGCTACGGCACCGACGCGGACGACCAGACCAAGGACGTGCTCAGCCGCTGGGAGGACGTGCTGGGCCGCCTGGAGACGGACCCGATGTCCCTGTCCGGCGAGCTGGACTGGGTGGCCAAGCGGGAGCTGCTGGAGGGCTACCGCCGCCGCGACGGCCTGGACTGGGACGCCGCCCGCCTGCACCTGGTGGACCTCCAGTACGCCGACGTACGGCCGGACAAGGGCCTGTACAACCGCCTGGTGGCCCGTGGCCGCATGAAGCGGCTGCTGGACGAGCGGGACGTCTCCAGCGCCCGTATCCGGCCCCCGGAGGACACCCGGGCCTACTTCCGCGGCCGCTGCCTGGAGCAGTACGCCGACGACGTGGCCGCGGCCTCCTGGGACTCGGTGATCTTCGACCTGCCCGGCCGGGACTCGCTGCAGCGGGTGCCCACCCTGGAGCCGCTGCGCGGCACCCGCAACCACGTCAAGGAGCTGCTCGACCGCTGCCGCACGGCCGACGAGCTGGTAAGGATCCTGTCGGGGGGCTGAAAGACCCCGGAAAAGGGAATCATCACCGAGAACTGCGGGTTGGGCGGAGGACGGGGCCGATGTCGGACCCGCCTTGTAGGGTCTGATCTTGTAGGACTGCAACCGAGCGGGGTGAGGGACATGGCTGCCAAGGACACCGGCGGACAGCAGAAGGCGACACGCTCCACCGAGGAGGTGGAGGAGACCGCGCCGGAGGCGAAGGCCTCCGACGACCTCAAGGAGCGCCACGAGAAGCTCTCGGACGACGTGGACTCCGTCCTCGACGAGATCGACGACGTTCTCGAGGAGAACGCCGAGGACTTCGTCCGTTCGTTCGTGCAGAAGGGCGGAGAGTAGCCGTCCCCCCTGCCGTCCCGTACCCGGAGCCGCGGCCCCGGGTGCGGGGCGGATGACTTGCGCGGGCAGGGGTAAGGTCCGTGCAGTGATCCACAGGACCGGCCGAGCGCGGGGCCGGTTCTCCGCCATCGTGGAAGGAAACGTGTGGAAGCCAATACCCGAAGCACCGGGCGTCTACCTGCTGCCTTCCTGACGCCCGGCTCGTCGTCGTTCATGGATTTCCTCGCCGAGCACTCGCCCGAGCTGCTCCCCGGCCGGCGGCCGCTTCCCCCGGTGCAGGGCGCCGTGGAGATCCCGCACGGGACGACGATCGTCGCCGTCACCTTCCCCGGCGGCGTGGTGCTCGCCGGTGACCGCCGCGCCACGATGGGCAACGTCATCGCCCAGCGCGACATCGAGAAGGTCTTCCCGGCCGACGAGTTCTCCGCGGTCGGCATCGCCGGCACGGCGGGCCTGGCCGTGGAGATGGTCAAGCTCTTCCAGCTGGAACTGGAGCACTACGAGAAGATCGAGGGAGCGGTGCTCTCCCTGGAGGGCAAGGCCAACCGCCTGTCCACGATGATCCGCAACAACCTCGGCATGGCGCTGCAGGGCCTGGCCGTGGTCCCGCTCTTCGCCGGCTACGACACCGACCGCGCCAAGGGCCGGATCTTCTCCTACGACGTCACCGGCGGCCGCTCGGAGGAGCAGGGCTTCGCCGCCACCGGCTCCGGTTCCGTCTTCGCCCGCGGCTCGATCAAGAAGCTGTACCGCGAGGACCTCAGCGAGCAGGAGGCGGCCACCCTGGTGGTGCAGGCCCTGTACGACGCGGCCGACGACGACACCGCCACCGGTGGCCCGGACATCGCCCGGCGGATCTACCCCATCATCACCGTGATCACGGAGGAGGGCTTCCGCAAGCTCACGGAGGCCGAGGCGGCCGAGATCGCCCGCACCGTGCTGGACCGCCGGCTCGAGGAGCCGAACGGCCCGCGGGCCGCCATCGTCTGAGGACCGGTCTTCGCGATGCACTCGCCACTGTCAGCGCTCCCAGCAGAAAGGCACGGATAAGCGGTGTCCACGCCGTTCTATGTCTCACCCCAGCAGGCCATGGCGGACCGCGCCGAGTACGCCCGCAAGGGCATCGCGCGCGGCCGCAGCGTGGTCGTCCTGCAGTACACCGATGGCATCCTGTTCGTCGCCGAGAACCCCTCCCGAGCGCTGCACAAGGTCAGTGAGATCTACGACCGCATCGCCTTCGCCGCGGTCGGCAAGTACAACGAGTTCGAGAACCTGCGCATCGGCGGCGTCCGCTACGCCGACCTGCGCGGCTACACCTACGACCGGGACGACGTGACGGCGCGCGGCCTGGCCAACGTCTACGCCCAGACGCTGGGCACCATCTTCTCCAGCGTCGGCGAGAAGCCCTACGAGGTGGAGCTGATCGTCGCGGAGGTCGGCGCGGCCCCCGAGGAGGACCAGATCTACCGGCTGCCGCACGACGGGTCCATCGTCGACGAGCACGGCGCGGTGGCGGTCGGCGGCAACTCCGACCAGATCGGCAGCTACCTCGACCAGCGGCACCGCGACGACTTCACCCTCGCCGAGGCGCTGAAGCTGGCCGTGGACTCGCTCAGCCGGGACACCAACGGCGGCGAGCGGCGGCTGACCGCCGAGCAGCTGGAGGTCGCGGTGCTGGACCGCACCCGGCCGCAGCAGCGCAAGTTCCGCCGGGTGCTCGGCGCGCAGCTCACCCGGCTGCTGGAGGAGGGCGGCGCCGCCACCGCGGGCGGCGAGGAGGCCGGCGAGGGCGACGCGGAGAGCTCCGAGTAGGTCCCGCCCACCCAGGCGTCACGGAGGGAGCGGCTTCGGCCGCTCCCTCCGCCGTCTGCAGGCGCCGTGTCAGGCGCCGCCGGGAGCGGCCGTGGAGCCGCGGACCACCAGGCGCACCGGAAGGTCGCCCAGCGCGGGCGGCCGCCCCTCCAGCACGTCCAGGAGCGCCGCCATGCCGCGCTCCCCGGCCTCCTCGGCGGGCAGCCGCACCGTGGTCAGCTCCGGCTCGACCGCGGTGGCCAGCGCCATGTCGTCGAACCCGGTGACCGAGACGTCCTCCGGCACCCGCAGCCCCAGGCGCCGCACCGCCTTGCAGGCGCCGGCCGCGAGCACGTCGTCGTCGCAGACCAGGGCGGTCGGGCGCGGTCCCGGCGCGGTGAGCGCATCGCGGGCGGCCCGCATCCCGTCCGCCACGGTCAGCGCGGCGTCCCGGCGCCCGGTCACCGCCCCCGGGATGCCGCCGACCGCCGCGTCGAACACCTCCCGCCGCAGCCGGAACGTCCAGGAGTCGACGTCCGCGGCGATGTGGGTGATACGGCGGTGCCCGAGCCGGGCCAGATGGCCGGCCACCTGGCGCATCCCGTCGGCCAGGTCGAGGTTGACGGTGGCCGCGGCCCCGGCCGCGCCGGGCTCGCTGTCCAGCATCACCAGCGGCAGCCCGGCGGCGCCCGGCCCGGCCTCGCCGCTGATCGCCGCCAGCGCGTCCGCGGCCATGGAGGAGGCGATGACGCCGTCCAGGGCGGCGCGCGCCGAGGCGAACGGGTCGCGCGCCGGTCCCACGCCCTGCGGGGAGGGATAGAGCACCACCCCGAAGCCGTGCTCCGCGGCGATCCGGGCGGCGCCGGTGTGGACGCGGGCGAAGTACTCGTTGGTGAGCGAGGGCACCACCAGCAGCGCGGTCCTGGTGTGTCCCAGGCGCAGGTTGCGGGCGGCCAGGTTGGGCCGGTAGCCGAGGGTCCTGGCGGCCTCGCGCACCGAGTCGGCGGTGGCCCCCGACACCCGGCCCCGCCACTTGCCGCCCAGCACCAGGGAGACGGTGGCCTGCGAGACCCCGGCGGCGCGCGCGACGTCGCGGGAGGTCGGGCGAGCGCTCGGTACCACGGATGCCTCCCTTCGGCGCCGCCGGCGGCTGGACCGGCGGGCAGCGGCCATGTTACGTATGAGGGGACCGACGTTATACGTAACACCAAGCGGCGCGGAACGGTCCGCGAGGGCGGGGGAGCCATGGCCGGCGGGTACGCGGAGCTGCTGCGGGCACGGCACGCGACACGACTGCTGGCCGGCACCCTGGTCGGCCGGCTGCCGAACGCCACCGCGGCGCTGGCCATCGTGCTGTTCACCCGGGCGCACGGCGGGGACTACGCCCTGGCGGGCACCCTGTCGGCGGCCTACGGTCTTGGCACCGCCGTCGGTCAGCCGCTGCTCGGGCGACTTGTCGACAAACACGGCCAGCCCCGGGTGATGCTCGGCGGCATCCTCTGCTCGGCCGCCGCCACCGCCTGCCTCGCCCTGACGGGTCCGCGCCCGCTGCCCCTCGCCCTGGCCGCCACCGCGGTCGCCGGCCTCACCACGCCCCCACTGGAGGGCGGCCTGCGGGCGCTGTGGCCCAGCGTGCTGGGCCGCCCCGACCAGGTCCACACCGCCTACGCCCTGGACGCGGCCGCCCAGGAGGTGATGTACGCCGCCGGGCCGCTGCTGGTCACCGCGCTGGTCGCGGCCGCCTCCACCGGCGTCGCGCTGGTGGTCCTGGCGCTCACCGGGGTGGCGGGCACCGTCCTGGTGGTCACCGCGCCGCCGGCCCGCCGCTGGCGCGCGGAGCGGCGGGAGGCCCACTGGCTGGGCCCGCTGCGCTCGGCGGGGCTGGTGGCGCTGCTCTGCTCGCTGTTCTTCGTCGGGGTGGCGCTCGGCTCGATAGCGGTGGCCGCGGTGGCCTACGCGGACGGCCACGGCGGGGGGATGGTCTCCAGCTGTCTGCTCTCCGCCCTGGGGGCGGGCGCCCTGGCCGGCGGGGTGGCGTACGGGGCGCGGCCCTGGGCCGGGGTGCCGGAGCGGCGGCTGAGGGTGCTGGTGGCCTGCCTGGCGGCGGCCTACCTCCCCCTGATGGCGGTACCGGGCGTCGGCTGGATGACCGGGCTGGCCGGACTGTCGGGACTCTTCCTCGCACCCGTGCTGGCCTGCGCGTTCGTCGTCGTGGACCGGCACGCGCCGGCGGGCACCGTCACCGAGGCGTTCTCCTGGGTGGTCACGGCGTTCGGGGTCGGAGCGTCGGCCGGCGCGGCCCTGGCGGGTCCCGCCGCGCAGTACGGGGGCGCACCGGCGGCGTTCGCGGTGGCGGGCGGGGGCGGGGTGGTGGCCCTGCTGGTGCTGCTGGCCGGTGGGCGGCTGTTCACCGGCCGAAACGTGAACGGCGGGTCGGAAAATGATCCAATCGGCGCGGGCCAACCCCGTTTCAGCGGGACGCATCAGGCGTAATGTTCAGGCATGGACCGCCGCATTTTCGGGTTGGAGAACGAGTACGGCGTCACGTGCACGTTCCGGGGACAGCGCCGCCTGTCGCCGGACGAGGTGGCGCGGTACCTCTTCCGCCGTGTCGTGTCATGGGGTCGCAGCAGCAACGTCTTCCTGAAGAACGGCGCCCGGCTGTATCTGGACGTCGGTTCGCACCCGGAGTACGCCACTCCGGAGTGTGACAACGTGACCGAACTGGTCACCCATGACAAGGCGGGGGAGCGCATCCTGGAGGGCCTGCTCGTCGATGCCGAGCGCAGGCTCCACGAGGAAGGGATCGCCGGCGACGTCTACCTGTTCAAGAACAACACCGACTCGGCGGGCAACTCCTATGGCTGCCACGAGAACTACCTGGTGGCCCGGCACGGCGAGTTCTCCCGGCTGGCGGACATCCTCATCCCGTTCCTGGTCACCCGCCAGCTGATCTGCGGCGCGGGCAAGGTACTCCAGACGCCGCGCGGCGCGGTCTACTGCGTCAGCCAGCGCGCCGAGCACATCTGGGAGGGCGTCAGCTCCGCCACCACCCGCTCGCGCCCGATCATCAACACCCGTGACGAGCCGCACGCCGACGCCGAGCGGTACCGCCGCCTGCACGTCATCGTCGGCGACTCCAACATGTCCGAGACGACGATGCTGCTCAAGGTCGGCGCCACCGACCTCGTCCTGCGCATGATCGAGGCCGGCACCGTGATGCGCGACCTGACCCTGGAGAACCCGATCCGGGCCATCCGCGAGGTCAGCCACGACATCACCGGCCGCCGCAAGGTGCGCCTCGCCAGCGGCCGGGAGGCCTCCGCCCTGGAGATCCAGGAGGAGTACTACGCCAAGGCCGTGGACTTCTGCGAGCGGCGCGGCATCCGCACCGGCATCACCGAGCAGGTGCTCGACCTGTGGGGCCGCACGCTTGAGGCCATCGGCTCCGGCGACCTCGGCTCCATCGGCACCGAGATCGACTGGGTGATGAAGTACCAGCTCATCGAGCGGTACCGCGGACGCCAGAACATCACCATGTCGCACCCGCGGATCGCCCAGCTCGACCTCGCCTACCACGACATCCACCGCCGCCGCGGCCTGTACTACCTGCTGGAGCGGCGCGGCCAGGCCAAGCGGATCTGCAACGACGTGCGCATCTTCGAGGCCAAGTCGGTGCCGCCGCAGACCACCCGGGCCCGGCTGCGCGGTGACTTCATCCGCCGGGCGCAGGAGCAGCGCCGCGACTTCACCGTGGACTGGGTGCACCTCAAGCTCAACGACCAGGCGCAGCGGACGGTGTTGTGCAAGGACCCGTTCCGTTCCGTCGACGACCGGGTGGAGAAGCTCATCGCCGGGATGTGACGGTCCGGTTCAGGGGCGTCCGCCCCGGACCGGATTCACTCCCGCGGGTGGCGGCGCCGGGGCCCGCCCCGGCGCCGCGTCACCGCTGAGGGCGGGAGGCGTGCGCGTCGCCGCAGCGCGCCCACACACCGGGCATGCCACACCGTAGGGTGGGCCCGCCAATGTGGACCCCGAACCCGAACCGAGGAAACCCGTGCGTCGTCGCTCCGTCCTCCTCGCCGTGCCCGCCCTGATGCTGTCCGCCGCCGGCTGCGGTGGTGGAGAGAAGAAGTCGGGCACCACCCCCACCGCCACGTCCTCGGGCGCCTCCTCGGCGCCCCCGGCGAAGGTCGTCTCCGGGCCGGTGCCGCCCATCACGGCGGGCACGCAGTTCGGCCAGAAGCCCACCGTCGCCAAGGGCAGCGTCAAGCCCACCACCGACCTGGCCGTCAAGACGGTCATCCCCGGGCACGGCAAGACCGTCGCCAAGGGCGACTACCTGGAGGTGAACTACCTCGGCCAGATCTGGAGCACGGCCAAGGTGTTCGACAACTCCTACGACCGGGGCAAGCCCGCCGTCTTCCAGATCGGCACCGGCCAGGTCATCCCCGGCTGGGACGCCGGACTGGTCGGCAAGAAGGTCGGCAGCCGGGTCGAGATGGCCATCCCGCCGTCCATGGGCTACGGCAGCCAGGGCAACCCGCAGGCGGGCATCAAGGGCACCGACACCCTGGTCTTCGTCGTCGACGTGGTGAACACCTTCAACGGCTCCAGCTCCGCCAAGGGCACCGTCGTCCCCCAGACCGACGCAGCCCTGCCCAAGGTCGGCACCGCCACCGACGGCAAGGCGCCCGGCATCACCGTCCCCAAGAAGGCGGCGCCCACCAAGCTGGTGGCCGAGTACGTCATCGAGGGCAGCGGCGAGCCGGTCAAGGCCACCGACCAGGTGCTCGTCCAGTACCAGGGCGTGGTGTGGGGGACCGGCAAGCAGTTCGCCTCCACCTACGACAACGGGCAGTTGGCGCCCATCTCCCTCGGCCAGGTCAGCTTCAAGGCGCTCGGCCAGGGCCTGACCGGCAAGAAGGTCGGCAGCCGGGTGCTGCTGGTCGTCCCGCCCGCCCTGGGCTACGGCAAGGGCGGCAACCCGCAGGAGGGCGTCAAGGGCACCGACACCGTCGTCTTCGCCGTGGACATCCTGGCGACTCTGTAAGACTGTCCGGGTTGCCCGCAACGCACTGAGGAGCAGTTAGGTGAACAACGAAAAGCCCGAGATCGACTTCCCGGGCGGCGAGCCGCCGGCCGAGCTGGAGATCAAGGACATCTGGGAAGGCGACGGTCCGGAGGCCACGGCGGGCCAGACGGTCACCGTCCACTACGTGGGCGTGGCCTTCAGCACCGGCGAGGAGTTCGACGCGAGCTGGAACCGCGGCACCCCGTTCCGCTTCCCGCTCGGCGGCGGGCGGGTCATCCGCGGCTGGGACCAGGGCGTGCAGGGCATGAAGGTCGGCGGCCGCCGGCAGCTGACCATCCCGCCGCACCTCGCCTACGGCAACCAGAGCCCCACCCCGGCCATCAAGCCCGGTGAGACGCTGATCTTCGTGGTGGACCTCCTGGCGGTCTGACGGACCCGAGCCGAAGGCCCCGGCCCGCGTTCCCCGCGGCCGGGGCCTTCGGCTTTCCCCTGGTGACCATGGAGCGGTACGGTCGTCGGTCGAGAGCAGCAGAAGAAGGGTGCGTCGAGTGGCCATTGCCAAGGCGGAGCGGTTGATGAACCTGGCGCTGTGCCTGATGAACACCCGCCGCCCGCTGAGCAAGCGGGAGTTGCGCGACTCGATCGAGGCGTACCGCGACTTCGCCTCCGAGGACGCCTTCAACCGGATGTTCGAGCGCGACAAGGACGATCTGCGCGAACTCGGCCTGGTCATCGAGACCGTCGACGCCCTCGACGGCGAGACCGGCTACCTGGCCCGCCGCGACCGCAACCGGCTGCCCGAGATCTCCCTCGACGCCGAGGAGGCCGCCGCCCTCTCCCTGGCCGCCCGGGTCTGGCAGCAGGCCCGGCTGGCCGGCGCCGCCAGCGGGGCGCTGCAGAAACTCCGCGCCGCCGGCGTCCCGTTCGACGACGCCTGGGGCGAGGCCGCCGAGGGCCACAGCGTCATCGAGCCGCGCATCCCGGCCGCCGAGCCCGCCTTCGAGGCGCTGATGCTGGCCGCCCGCGACCGCCGCCCGGTCGCCTTCGACTACCGCAAGGTCAGCGCCGCCCGGCCCGAGCCGCGGCAGGTCGAGCCCTGGGCCCTGGAGTGCTGGCGGGGCCACTGGTACCTGGCGGGCTGGGACCGCGACCGCGAGGCGGCCCGGGTCTACCGGCTCAGCCGCATCACCGGCCGGGTCCGCCCGCTCGGCGGCCGCTTCACCGCCGCGGTACCCGACCACGTCGACGTGCGCCAGACGGTGGCGGGCTGGGCCGGCGAGGGCGCCACCGCCAGCGCCCGCATCCGGCTGCGCCGTTCGGCGGGCTACCCGCTGCGCGCCAAGGCGCTGGAGACCATCCCCGTCGACGCCGAGTGGGACGAGCTGGAGATCCCCTACGGCCACGGGCTGGACGCCTGGCTGGTGGAGTTCGGGCCGGACGTGGTGGTGCTGGAGCCCGACGAGCTGCGGGCCGATGTGATCGAACGGCTGCGGGCCGTCGCCCGTAGCTGAAGGGGGAGGCGACAACCATGGCGAACGCCATCGACCAGACCCGGCGGATGCTCTCCCTGGTGACCTATCTCAGGGAGCGGCCCGGCGCCCGGGTCAGCGAGGTCGCCCGGGCCTTCGGGGTCAGCGAGGCCGAGCTGATCGGCGACCTGAACGTCCTGCCGATGTGCGGCACCAGCTTCCGCGGCGGCGACCTGCTGGACATCGACACCGACGGCGAGCGGATCTGGTGGCACAACGCCGGCGGCACCTCCGACGTGGCCCAGCCGCTGCGGCTGGCCGCCGACGAGGCGACCGCGCTGCTGGTCGCGGCCCGCGCGGTGGCGACCCTGCCGGGCCTGCGCGACAGCGACCGGCAGGCGCTGCTGCGGGCCTGCGCCAAGCTGGAGGCCGCGGCCGGCGAGGCCGCCGGGGCCAGCTCCCGTCTGTCGGTCACCTTCGAGTCCGAGGGCAGCGTCTTCGCCGACGTCGACCGGGCCATCGCCGAGCGGCGCAGGCTGTGGATCCGCTACTACTCGCCGGCCCGCGACGAGCTGACCGAGCGCGAGGTCGACCCGATCCGGCTGTTCGCCGTCGGCCACACCTACTTCGAGGCCTGGTGCCGCCTGTCGGAGGACCGGCGGATGTTCCGCCTCGACCGGGTCACCGAGATCAAGCTGCTCGACGAGCCCGCCGACCCGCCGCCGATCCGGCCGCGCGACCTGTCCGCCGGCCTGGTGCAGCCCGCCGGGGACGACCCGCAGGTCGTCGTCGAGGTCGGCCCGGCCGGCCGCTGGGTCGCCGAGTACTACCCGCACGACAGCGCGGAGGAGCTGCCCGGCGGCGGCCTGCGCGTCACCCTGCGGACCCCCGACCCCGGCTCGCTGCGCCGCCTGGCGCTGCGGCTCGGCCCGGACGGGCGGATCGTCGCGCCGGAGGAGCTGGCGCGGACCGCCCGGTCCGCGGCCGAGCGGGCCCTGGCCGCGTACGGCGAGCGGGAGGGCGGCGAGCGATGACCCCGACCATGCAGGGCGCGCTGTTCAGGGCGCTGTGCCCGGACTGCCGGGGCTCCTTCGAACTGGCCGCCGGCGCCCTGCGGCTGGCCATCGGACGCACCGCCCGCAGCACTTTCTACTCCTTCACCTGCCCGGAGTGCGGCGCGTCGGTCCGCAAGCCGGCCGGGGAGCGGATCGTGGAACTGCTGCTGGACGGCGGGGTGCGCCCGATCCGCCTGCACATCGGCTGACCGGGCAGGGAAGCGCGGCTGACGCGGTACTAGGCTCGCGGGCATGCTCTGGGTCTTCGCATGCATCGCGCTGGCGTTCTGCGGCATCGCCGTCCTCGGCGTGCTCGCCATCCGGGTCTTCCTGGAGGTGCAGCGGCTCGCGCGGCAGGTGGGGGACAGCTCGCGGCGGCTGGCCGGGGCGGCCGAGGAGTTCCAGCGGCAGGCCGAGCCGCTGGCGGCCCGCGCCGGGCAGGCCACGCGGTCCGTATAGCGGGCGCCCGGGGGATTGCCAGGGGTTCGGCGCCGCACGTTACGATCGGTGCCAGCACGGCCGCCGGAGCTCCCTCCGGGGCGCCGGCACAGGGGAATCCGGTACGCGGCCGGGCCGAACTCGGGCACTCGAGGGCCGCCGCACGAGATGAGGACGTGGGTTGCTCAAGTCCGCCCGCAAGAAGAAGGACCCCGAGGGGCGGATGCCGCTCGGGGATCACCTGCGTGAACTGCGCAACCGCCTGCTCAAGTCGCTGCTCGCGATCGGTGCGGTCACCGTCGCGGCCCTCTTCTACTACAACCACGGCCTGGCCGACTTCCTCACCCTGCCGCTGCGCAAGTCGGTGGGCTGCACCGCGGGCTTCGACCAGGTGGCCAAGCAGGGCGCGCACTGCGCCCAGCTGACCATCAACGGCCTGCTCGGCCCGTTCACCATCATGCTCAAGGTCGGGCTGATGGTCGGCGTGGTGGCGGCCAGCCCGGTGTGGCTGTACCAGCTGTGGGCCTTCCTCGCCCCCGGCCTGCACAACCACGAGAAGAAGTACGCGCTGGGCTTCGTCGCCGCCGGCTTCCCGCTGTTCATCGGCGGCGCCTGCTTCGCCTACGAGATCCTGCCGACCACCGCCGCGACGCTGATCGGCCTCACCCCGGACCACGTCGGCAACCTGATCCCGCTCGACAGCTACCTGGACATGCTCGTCCGGATGGTGCTGGTCTTCGGCCTCTCCTTCGAGCTGCCGCTGCTGCTGGTGCTGCTGAACTTCGGCGGGGTGATCAGCGGCAAGCGGATGGCCGGCTGGTGGCGCCAGATGGTGATGGGCATCACGGTCTTCGCCGCCGTCGCCGTGCCGAGCAGCGACCCGCTGAGCATGCTGGCCCTCGCCGCGCCGATCACCGCGCTGTTCTTCATCGCGGTCGGGATCTCGCTCTTCAACGACCGGCGCCGGGGCCGCGGCCGGGAGGTCCTCGACGACGACGAGGCGTCCCACCTGGACCTGACCCCCTCGGCGCTGCCGGAGGTCGAGTCGGTGCCCGCGCCCCGCGCCCTCGAAGAGGACTACGACGACGCCACCTGACCGGGCGGAGCCCACGCTCCGCCCCACGGGCGCGGCAAAAGATCAAGACGGCTGTCAGAGGGTCCCGGTACGCTCGTAAGTACGATGACGGACCAGATCTCACCGGCCGAGCGGTATGCCGCCGCCCGGCGCCGCGCCGCCGAGCAGGCGACCGCACTCGGCTCCTTCCGCGAGCTGTACGACTTCGCACTGGACCCGTTCCAGATCGAGGCATGCCGGGCCATGGAGGAGGGCAAGGGCGTGCTGGTGGCCGCGCCCACCGGTTCGGGGAAGACGATCGTCGGCGAGTTCGCCGTGCACCTCGCCCTCGCCGAGCAGCGCAAGTGCTTCTACACCACCCCGATCAAGGCGCTGTCCAACCAGAAGTACACCGATCTGGTCAAACGGTACGGCCCCGGCCGGGTCGGCCTGCTGACCGGCGACAACAGCGTCAACCCGGACGCGCCCGTCGTGGTGATGACCACCGAGGTGCTCCGCAACATGCTCTACGCGGGCTCCCAGACGCTCACCGGGCTCGGCTACGTGGTCATGGACGAGGTGCACTACCTCTCCGACCGGCTGCGCGGCGCGGTCTGGGAGGAGGTCATCATCCACCTCCCCGCGTCGGTGAGCATCGTGTCGCTGTCGGCGACGGTCTCCAACGCGGAGGAGTTCGGCGACTGGCTCGACACGGTGCGCGGCGACACCGCCGTCATCGTCTCGGAGCACCGCCCGGTGCCGCTGTGGCAGCACGTCATGGCCGGCCGCCGGATGTACGACCTGTTCGAGGAGAAGGACGGCGGCCAGTCCGGCGGCCGCCTGGAGGTCAACCCCGAGCTGGTCCGGATGGCCCGGACGGAGAACAGCCGGCCCACCTTCACCCCGCGCGACCGGCGCCGCCGCGGCTACGAGGCGGACCGCGAGCGGGAGCGCCGTGCCCGCACCCGGATCTTCACCCCCGGCCGCCCCGAGGTGATCAGCCGGCTGGACGCCGAGGGCCTGCTGCCCGCGATCACCTTCATCTTCAGCCGGGCCGGCTGCGAGGCCGCCGTCCAGCAGTGCCTGTACGCCGGGCTGCGGCTCAACGACGACGAGGAGCGGGCCAAGGTCCGCGCCATCGTCGAGGAGCGCACCGCCGCCGTACCCGACGAGGACCTGCACGTCCTGGGCTACTTCGAGTGGCTGGAGGGCCTGGAGCGGGGCATAGCCGCGCACCACGCGGGGATGCTGCCGACCTTCAAGGAGGTCGTGGAGGAGCTGTTCACCCGCGGCCTGGTCAAGGCCGTCTTCGCCACCGAGACGCTGGCGCTGGGCATCAACATGCCGGCCCGCTCGGTGGTGCTGGAGAAGCTGGTCAAGTGGAACGGCCAGACCCACGCCGACATCACCCCGGGGGAGTACACCCAGCTCACCGGGCGTGCCGGGCGCCGCGGCATCGACGTCGAGGGCCACGCGGTGGTCCTGTGGCAGCGCGGCATGGACCCGGCGGCGCTGGCGGGCCTGGCCGGCACCCGCACGTACCCGCTGCGCTCGTCCTTCAAGCCGTCGTACAACATGGCCGTCAACCTGGTCGGGCAGTTCGGCCTGCACCGCTCCAGGGAACTGCTGGAGACCTCGTTCGCGCAGTTCCAGGCCGACAAGTCGGTCGTCGGGATCTCCCGGCAGGTGCAGCGCAACGAGGAGGGGCTCGACGGCTACCGGCAGGGCATGACCTGCCACCTGGGGGACTTCGAGGAGTACGCCCGGCTGCGCCGGGAGCTGAAGGACCGCGAGAGCCAGCTGTCCCGCGAGGGCGCCGCGCTGCGCCGGGCCGCCGCCGCCGAGGCGCTGGAGAAGCTGCGGCCGGGCGACATCATCCATGTGCCGGCCGGCAAGTACGCCGGGCTGGCGCTGGTGCTCGACCCGGGCGTGCCCGCGGGCCGCAGCCCGGGGCGCCACCACCGCTACGCCGGCGCCGAGTACGACGACGGCCCGCGCCCGCTGGTACTCACCGCGGAACGGCAGGTCAAGCGGCTGGCGCAGATCGACTTCCCGGTTCCCGTCGAGCCGCTGGAGCGGATGCGCATCCCGCGCACCTTCAACCCGCGCAGTCCCCAGTCGCGGCGCGACCTCGCCTCCGCGATGCGGTCCAAGGCCGGGTCCGCGGGCATCCACGCGCCGGGGCGCGGGCGGCACAAGCAGCGCTCGGCCGCCGCCGACGACCCGGAGATCCGGCGGCTGCGCACCGCGATCCGCGCGCACCCCTGCCACGGCTGCGACGAGCGCGAGGACCACGCCCGCTGGGCCGAGCGGTACCTCCGCCTCCAGCGCGACACCCGGCAGCTGGAGCGCCGCATCGAGGGCCGGACGAACACCATCGCCCGCACCTTCGACCGGATCTGCGCCCTGCTGACCGAGCTGGGCTATCTGGAGGGCGAGAAGGTCACCTCCGACGGGAAGCGCCTCGCCCGGCTCTACGGGGAGCTGGACCTGCTGGCCAGCGAGTGCCTGCGCGAGGGCGTCTGGAACGGCCTGGAGCCGGCCGAACTCGCCGCCTGCGCCTCGGCCCTGGTCTACGAGGCACGCTCCAACGAGGAGGCCGGGCCGCCGGTGCTGCCGCCGGGCCGCACCAAGCACGCCCTGGGCGAGATGGTGCGGATCTGGAGCCGGCTGGACGACCTGGAGGACGCGTTCAAGATCAAGCAGTCCGAGGGCGTCGGCCAGCGCGAACCGGACCTGGGCTTCGCCTGGGCGGCCTACCGCTGGGCCTCCGGGTTCGGTCTCGACGCGGTGCTGAGCGACGCGGACATGCCCGCCGGTGACTTCGTGCGCTGGACCAAGCAGGTGATCGACGTGCTCGGCCAGATCAGCGAGGCCGCCCCGGAGGACAGCACGGTGCGGCGCAACGCACGCAAGGCCGTCGACGGGCTGCTGCGCGGCGTGGTGGCGTACTCCTCGCTCGGCTGACGGCACCGGGGGCGGCGGGCGGCCAGCCGCCGCCCCCGGTCTCCGTCAGGACGGCTCCTGCTCCGCCTCCACCTGCCGGTTCCACTCGCGCTTGGCGGCCTGCCAGCCGTCCTCGTCGCTGCCGCGCCGCCAGTAGCCCGAGACCGACAGCCGCTCCCGGTCCAGGCCGCGCTCCACCCGCAGATAGCGGCGCAGTTCCCGGACGAACTCCGCCTCGCCGTGCACGAAGACATGCGGGGTGCCGTCCGGGAACGGCAGCGCCCGCACCGCATCCACCAGCGCCTGGCCGACCGGGCGGGCGCCGCGGTGCAGCCAGCGCACCCGCGCCCCGGCGGGCGCGTCGACCGCCTGCTCCTCCGCCGCGTCGGCGACCTCGACGAACGCGTACGCCTCCGCGTCGGCGGGCAGCCGCTCCAGGGCGGCGGCGATGGCCGGCAGCGCGCTCTCGTCGCCCGCGAGCAGATGCCAGTCGGCCTTCTCGTCGGGCGCGTAGCCACCGCCCGGGCCCATGAAGAAGACCTCCTCGCCGGGCCGGACCCGCGCCGCCCAGGGGCCGGCCAGCCCCTCCTCGCCGTGGTGGACGAAGTCCACCCACAGCTCCCGCGCGGCCGGGACCCAGCGCCGCACCGTGTAGGTGCGGGTGCGCGGCCACTGCTCGCGCGGGAACTCCTCCCGGATCCGCTCCAGGTCGAACGGCTCGGGGTAGGAGACCCCCTGGGCCGGGAAGAGCAGCTTGATGTAGTGGTCGGTGTACTCGCCCGCCGGGAAGCCCTCCAGCCCCTCGCCGCCGAGCACCACCCTGATCATGTGCGGGCTGAGCCGCTCCACGCGCTGCACGCGTGCCCGGTTGACCCTGCGCTTGCGGCGCTGCGGACGGTCCGCCACGAAGAACTCCCCTGGTCGCGTTGGAGCCTGACGCCCCAAGCCTAATTCGCCGTCCCCGCGCCCTCCGGCAGCGCCGCCAGCAGCCGCCCGAGCGAGCCGCCCAGGCCCCAGCGCGCCCGCAACTCCTCCAGCGCCGCAGGGTCGCGCGGCGCGCGCGGCAGCGCCGGATCGACACCGTCCGGCAGCGGGACGTCGGTGCGCACCCGCACCACCCGCGGGGCCACCTCCAGATACGCGCGCGCCTCGGCGAACCGCTTGCGGCGCGCCGCCGAAAGGCCCGACGCCGGATCGTCGACGGCCGCCAGAACGCCCGTCAGGTCCCCGTACTCCGCGAGCAGTTTCGCCGCGGTCTTCTCGCCCACCCCCGGAACGCCCGGCAGCCCGTCGCTGGGGTCGCCGCGCAGCAGCGCCAGATCCGCGTAACCGGCGCCACCCACGCCGTACTTCTCCCGCAGCAGCGCCTCATCGGTGACCTGCACGGCGCTGACGCCCTTGAGCGGGTAGAGCACCCGCACCGGCCGGGCGTCGTCGACGAGCTGGTACAGGTCCCGGTCGCCGGTGACGATGTCGACCGGCCCGGCGGCCCGGGCGGTGTAGCTGCCGATCACGTCGTCCGCCTCGAAGCCGGGCACGCCCACCCGGGCGATGCCCACCGCGTCCAGCACCGCCTCGATGACCGGCACCTGCGGGGAGAGCGTGTCGGGCACCTCCTCCACGTCCGAGCCGCCCGGCACCTCCTCGGCCACCCG
The DNA here is from genome assembly GCA_048498775.1 of Actinomycetota bacterium. Taxonomy (GTDB): domain Bacteria; phylum Actinomycetota; class Actinomycetes; order Streptomycetales; family Streptomycetaceae; genus JBEHXI01. The sequence goes on from JBEHXI010000029.1 coordinate 20,195, forward strand.
GTGGGCCTTGTACGACGGGATCAGGTCCACCCGCCACTGCGGTCGCCAGTCGGCGTCCATGCAGGCGACCAGGGAGTCGGGGGAGTGGGCGCGCACCAGCAGGGCGATGAAGTCCAGCAGCCCGCGCACCGCGTTGACCGGGGTGCCGTCGGGCGCCCGCACGGTCTCCGGCACGCCGAAGTACGCACGGAAGTACAGGCTGGCGGTGTCGAGGAGCATCAGGCGTCGGTCGGCTCGGATCACCCGACGATGATGCCCTACCCGCCGTGGCCGCGGGCGGCGGCGTTCCGTACGGTGGCCGGGTGACGAACCGCTCGACCGTACGGCGTGTCGCCTGCCTGGTCCCCTCGCTGACCGAGGCGGTGGCGGCGACCGCGCCCGGCCTGCTGGTCGCGGCCACCGACTGGTGCAGCCACCCGGCGGATCTGGACGTGGTGCGCATCGGAGGCACCAAGAACCCCGACACCGAGGCCATCGCCGCGCTCCGCCCCGACCTGGTCATCGCCAACGAGGAGGAGAACCGCGCCCCGGATCTGGACGCCCTGCGTGCCGCCGGGCTGAACGTCCTGGTCACCGAGGTGCGCGGGGTCGACCAGGCCCTCCGTGAACTGCACCGGGTGCTGGTGGACGGCTGTGGCCTGGACCGCCCGGAGTGGCTGGATCGCGCCGAGGAGGCATGGCGGCGGGTGCCGAAGCCGACCGGGCCGCGGCCGCGCGCGGTGGTCCCGGTGTGGCGGCGGCCGTGGATGGTGCTCGGCCGGGACACCTTCGCCGGGGACGTGCTGGCCCGGCTGGGCGTGGACACCGTGCACGCCCGCCATCCGGAGCGCTATCCGCGCATCGGCATCGAGGAGTTGAACTCCTGCGGCGCGGATCTCGTGGTGCTGCCGGACGAGCCGTACCGGTTCACCGCGGACGACGGTCCTGAGGCGTTCCCCGGGCTGCCCGCCGCGCTGGTCAGCGGCCGGCTGCTGACCTGGTACGGCCCGTCGATGGTCCAGGCGCCGCAGGAGCTGGGCGCGGCGCTGCGGGCGGCGCTGGAGTAGTCCGGCGAGGGGCGCTCAGCGCGCGGCCGCCACCAGGGCCTCGAGGAGCCGCGGGTCGTCGCCCATCTCCGGGTGCCACTGGACGGCCAGCACGAACGCCTCGCCGGGCAGCTCGACCGCCTCCACCGTGCCGTCGTCGGTGTGCGCCACCGCCACCAGGCCGCCGCCCAGCCGGTCCACCGCCTGGTGGTGGTACGTCGGCACCTCGGCGGGTTCGGGCAGTGCGTCCGCCAGCCGGGTGCCGGGCACCGGGCGGACCTTGTGCCGTCCGAAGACCCCTTCGGACTCGGCGTGGCCGTGGTGCCCGACGACGTCGGGAAGGTGCTGCACCAGGGTGCCGCCGAGCGCCACGTTCAGCAGCTGCATGCCCCGGCAGATGCCCAGCAGCGGGAGCCCGGCGTCCAGCGCCGCCTCGATCAGGGCCAGTTCCCAGGCGTCGCGGTCCGGCGAGGGCACGCCGGTGCGCGGGTGCGGCTCGGCGCCGTACCGCCGCGGGTCGACGTCCTCGCCGCCCGCGACCACCAGCCCGTCCAGCCGGCCGACCGTCTCGGCGGCGGCCTCCGGCACGTCCGGCGGCAGCAGCGCCGCCAGCCCGCCGGCGGCCTGCACCATGCCGGGGTAGCCGGCCGGCAGCAGGGCGGCGGGCAGCGTCCAGCCCCGCCAGGTGGCCGCCGTCTCCAGGTAGGTGCTGATCCCGATCAGCGGCCTGCTCACCGCGGCCGTCACAGGAACGTCCTGCCCTCACCGCGGTAGGTGGGCACCGTCTCCACCACCCGGTCGCCCTCGACCAGGTGCAACCGGTCGAACCGCTCGCACAGTTCGCCCGCCTTCGCGTGCCGGAACCACACCCGGTCGCCGATCAGCAGGTCGTCGGCGACCGCCCCGAGCAGCGGCGTCTGCACCTCGCCGGCCGCCTCCCGGGCGTCGTAGCGCAGGCCCGGCGGCAGATAGGGGACCGGCAGCCGGTCCGCGCCCGGCGCTCCGGAGGCCGGGTAGCCCCCGCCCAGCACGGTGACGACGCCGACCCCGGGCCGTCGCACCACCGGCAGCGCGAACAGCGCCGCCGGCCGCCCGTGGAAGGAGGTGTAGTCGTCGAACAGCCGTGGCACGAACAGCCCGGACCCGGCGGCGATCTCGGTCACCGCCTGCTCGGCCGCGGTGTGCTGCACGCTGCCGGTGCCGCCGCCGTTGACGAACTCCAGGTCCGGCACGACCGCGCGCACCGCCCGCACCACCTCGGCGCGCCGCTCCACCAGCTGCCGGCGCGCGGCCGACTGCATCAGCCGGATCGCCCGCGAGCGCATCGGGCGCCCGGCGACGGCGTCGCCGACCCCCGCCACATGGCCCTCGTACGCCATCAGGCCGGTCAGCCGGAAGCCCGGGCGGCGCGCCACCGCGCGGGCCATCTCGGCCAGTTGGACCGGGGTGCGCAACGGGGAGCGCAGCGGCCCGACGCGCAGCCGCCCGCCCAGCAGATCGAGGCTGGTGTCCCACTCCAGGCAGACGCGGATCTCCTCGCGGCCGCCGGCGCGCGCCGCGTCGATCAGGTCCAGCTGGGCGGCGTCGTCCACCATGACGGTCACCGCGGCCGCCAGCTTCGGGTCGGCGGCGAGCTCGGCGTACCCGGCCCGGTCGGCGGACGGGTACGCCAGCAGGACGTCGCCGATGCCGGCCCGGGCCAGCCACAGCGACTCCGCCAGCGTGAACGACATGACGCCCGCGAAGCCGTCCCGCGCCAGCACCCGTTCCAGCAGCGTGCGGCAGCGCACCGACTTGCTCGCCACCCGGATCGGCTTGCCGCCGGCCCGTCGCAGCAGGTCCGTGGCGTTGGCGTCGAAGGCCTCCAGGTCCACGATCGCCAGGGGCGCGTCGAGGTGGGCGGTGGCCCGGTCGTAGCGGACCCGGTCGGCGGCGCGTTGTGACATGGAGGAAGCTTGCCCGGCCGTCGGCGGGCGGACAAGGGGCCCGCAAATCCCGTGCCCCGGGCCCGGGATGGCGTGCATGCGATGTGCCGGTGCGGCGGCCTTAAGTAGAGTGGCCGCCAGGCAGTTCCGACCGGTGGGTGCGGGGCGCCGGCAGGGCCGTGGTGGCGGCCGGATTCGAGGACCGTCGGGCGCGGCACGCGCCGGCCAGGAGGGGGCACCCGGGTGGGCACCGGAGTCGACAGCGGGCGCGGCGGATCTCCGCCGCCGTATCCCGGCCGACCGCCCCGGCCCGCCATGCCCCCGCGGCCCGCGCCGCCCGCGCCGCCCTTGATGGCTCCGCGCTACGCGGTGCCGCCGCGGCCGCGGTACCAACCGGACGTCCCGCCCGCCCGGGCCCGGGCCGCCCGCAGCACGGCGGCCGCCGGACTGTGCCTGCTGCTCGGCGCGGGGCTGCTCGGCGGTGCCGCCGCCGGACACTGGCTCTCCGGGGACCCGGCCGCCGCCCAGACCGCGCAGGACCGTATCGCCCAGGCGTGGGCGCAGGACCGCGAGTTGTGGCACTCGGTCCCCGTCGACACGCTCTTCCCGCCCACCGTGAACGGCCCGGGCGCCGGGCCCGGCCAGGCCGACCGGCGCTGGATCAGGGCCGGGGTCGCCCCCGACGGCGACTGCTCCGGGGCGTTCGATCCCGCGCTGGCCCGGGCGCTCGCCCCGGCCGGCTGCACCCGGCTGCTGCGGGCCACGTACACCGACGCCACCGCCACCAGCGTCATCACCGTCGGCGTGCTGTTCGCCCGGTCCGAGCCGGCCGCCATGACGACGTTGTCCGGCCGCTTCGCCGCCCAGCACCTGGGGGAGCGGGCGGACATGATGCCCCGTCCGGTCGCCTTCCCGGGCACCGCCGCCGCCGGGTTCGGCCCGGCGCAGCGCGCCAGCTGGTCGGTGGACTTCCCCGAGGGGCTGCCCGTCGTCGTCTACGCGGTCAGCGGCTTCGCCGACGGCCGGGTGGTCACCGACCCGCAGCCGGCCGCGGACGCCACCGCCGGCGGCGCCACCTCCGCGCCCGCCCAGGCCGGTCTCGGCTACGACGCCCAGGGCCTGGTCGCCGCGGTGCGCGGCCGGCTGACCGCCGCCGCGCGCCACCCGCGGCAGTCCGCCTCCGGAGCCGCCCGATGACCCGCCTGCGGACCGTGCTCCTGGCCCTCCTCCTCGCCGCCGTGGCGGTGCTCCCGGGCGCCCCGCCGGCGTCGGCCGACTCGATCCGCGCCCAGCAGTGGCCGCTGACCGCGCTCCACGCCGACCAGGCCTGGCAGACCACCCGCGGCCAGGGGGTGACCGTGGCCGTCCTGGACACCGGGGTCGACGGCAGCCACCCCGACCTCACCGGCCAGGTGCTGCCGGGCACCGACCTGGTCGGCTTCGGCGCGAAGAAGGGCGACTCCGCCTGGGCCCGGCACGGCACCGCCATGGCCGGCATCATCGCGGGCCACGGCCACGGCCCGGGCGGCGGCGACGGGGTGATGGGCATCGCGCCGGCGGCGAAGATCCTGCCGGTGCGGGTCATACTCGAGGACAACGACCCGCAGCGCGCCCGGGCCCGCAGCACCCGGGGCGGCGCGCTCGCCCAGGGCATCCGCTGGGCCGTCGACCACGGCGCGGACGTCATCAACCTCTCCCTCGGCGACGACAGCCGCACCGCCCACCCCGACGCGGCCGAGGACGACGCGGTGCAGTACGCGCTCTCCCACGGCGTGCCGGTGGTCGCCTCCGCCGGCAACAGCGGGGAGCAGGGCGATCCCGCCTCCTACCCGGCCGCCTACCCCGGCGTGATCGCGGTCGCCGCCGTGGACCGCTACGGCAACCGGGCCGCGTTCTCCACCCGGCGCTGGTACACCGCGGTCGGCGCGCCCGGCGTGGACGTGGTCATCGTGGACCCGGACCGGCAGTACTACGAGGGCTGGGGGACCAGCGCCGCCGCCGCGTACGTCTCCGGCGCGGTCGCGCTGATCCGCTCCGCGTACCCCCGGCTGTCCCCGGCGCAGATCAAGCGGGTGCTGGAGGACACCACCCGGGACGCCCCGGCGGCCGGCCGCAGCGACGCGGTCGGCACCGGCCTGATCGACCCGGCGGCCGCCCTGCGGGCCGCGGCGCGCGTCTCCCCGGCCCCGGCGACCCCGGTGCCCGCCCGGTACACCCGGCAGTACTTCGGCAGCGGTCCGTCCGCCGCCGTGGCGCGCCCGGCCGCGGGCGGCGGAGGAACGGGCTCGGCCATCACGGTGGGCGCCGCACTCGCGGGCCTGGCGCTGCTGCTCACCGCGGCGCTGCTGCGGCTGCGCGCGGCCCGGCTGCTGAGCTAGGCCCACTCCGGGCGATCCTCGAGGGTGGGCCCGCGGCGGCTCCGCGTCCGCAGGCCGGTGATGGAGCAGAGGCGGAGCGCAGCGGAGCGGGTGCCGTCCATCGCACGGCGGAGGGTCGTCCTCGTACTGGGCGTGCTGGGCGTGCTGGGCGTGCTGGGCGTACTCGGACGATCCGACGCTCTGCTTCGCTCCGTCCCATGACAGAGCAGACGGAGCGAAGCGCGGTGCGGCGAGGCGCGGTGCCGGGCGTCGCGGGCCCGACAGGATCGCCCGGACCGGGCCTGGTCCGGTGACCGGCGCTACTGGCTGAGCACCACCTGCACCGCCGCCTGGGCGGTGCTGTCCACCAGCGAGGCGCCCTCGGACTGCGAGTCGTTGCCGTTGCTGAGGACGGCGACCAGCACGGTGTGCCCGCCGGACTGGATCTGCCCGATGCTGTCGACGTCCCACATGCGCGAGGTGCTCAGCTGCGCCGCGCCGTTCTTGATCACGCTGGCCGAGGGCTGGTCGGCCGCCGCGGAGACGCCCCAGCCCTGGTCCTCGGGAGCGTCGCCCATCAGGTCCTGCAGATACGCCTGGGAGTCGTCGGAGAGGACCGAGTTGTCCCCGAAGATCGCGCGCAGCAGGGCGAGCTGGTCGGCGGCCGTGGTGCGGGTCAGCCCCCACTGCCCGTCGGCACCCGCCCGGGTGCGGGTCAGGCCGAGGCGGGCGTTGGCCGCGTCCAGGCCCGGCGCGCCGCCGATCGCCTGCCACAGCGCGGCCACCGCCGCGTTGTCGCCGCGCTGGAGCATCGCGGAGGCGTAGCCGCGCTGCCGGTCGGTCAGGTCCCGCCCGCTCTCCTGCGTCCGCAGCAGCAGCGCCGCCAGGATGTCCACCTTGACCGCGCCGGCCGTGTCGAAGGTGCCGTCGCCGTACACCCCGCCGCTGCCGGTCGTCATGTCCAGCACGGCCGCCGACATGCCCGCCCCGCCGGTGTCCAGGTCGCCCAGCACGTCGGACAGGTCGCGGTCCACGTCGCCGGCCCGCTCCTCGGAACCGCCCGGCCCACCGGTGCGGTCCCCGGTCGGGCCGCTGACCACCACTCCGCGCGCCTTGCTCTGCGCGACCACGTACGCGCCGTCGGCCACGCAACTGCCCACCAGCGCGACCCCGACCACCGCCGTCGCCACCACACCCCGCCGAGAGCCGCGCCATCTGCGCCACAGTCCGCCGGCGCCGGGGCGGTGCGGCGCCCGTGATCTGTCCTCGCCCATGGGGGCCCAGGGTACGGGGGAATCCTGGGACCGCCCTCTGCCGTGTGTGAACACCCCGTGAGAAATGCCGCGAAGGACACCCGGATACCCTCGTCACGTGGCACTCAAGAGCATCCCGGATCACCCGTTCTCCGACGACGACGGCACCGCCGACCCGCGGCTGGCCGCGGCGCTGTCCGCCTACGCGGCCGACCGCGCCGCCGAGTCGCAGGTCCTCGCCGCGCTGCCCGGCGCCCGGCTGCTGGTCCCGGTGGTGGCCGTGCTGACCGAGGCGGAGACCGGCCCGGACGGCATGCGGCGGGACAAGAAGAGCGAGATGGCGGTGCCGACCTATCTGGGGCCGGACGGGCGCCGGGCGCTGCCCGCCTTCACCTCGACGGAGAGCCTGATCCGCTGGCGGGCCGACGCCCGGCCGGTGGCGGTGCCCTTCGGCCAGGTGCTGCGGGCCGCCGCCCACGAGAAGGCGGACACCGTGGTCTTCGACATGGCCGGGCCGGTGACCTACGAACTGAGCGGTCCCGCGCTGTACGCGCTGGCCGACGGCCGTGACCGCCTCGACCCGCTGACCGATCCGGTGGTGGCCGCGGCGGTGCGCGAGGCGGTCGCCGGCGAGCAGGGCGTCGAGCGGGCGTATCTGCTGGCGGCCCAGGACGGCCAGGAGGCGGACGGCAACGTGTGCCTGGTGCCGGCCGCCTCGGCGGACCTGCCGGCCACCGCCCGGCGGGTGGCGACGGCCCTGGCGGCCGACGAGACGCTGCGCACCCGGCTGGTGCGCGGGCTGGACCTGGCGCTGCTGGCCCCGGGCGCGCGGGTGCCCGGGGAGCCGCTGTTCAGCCGGGGCTGACGAGCGGCGTCCGGATGCGGCGGCGGCCCCATCGGCCGCGGGGTGTTCCGGCCGGATGCGGCGGCGGCCCCCCGTCGGCCGCGCGGCGGGCCGGATCAGCCCAGGACGGGCCCGGTGAACTTCTCGCCCGGCCCCTGGCCCGGCGCGTCCGGCACCACGGAGGCCTCGCGGAAGGCGAGCTGGAGGGACTTCAGACCGTCGCGCAGCGGGGCGGCGTGGTAGGAGCCGATCTCCGGCGCGCCCGCGGTGACCAGGCCGGCCAGCGCGGTGATCAGCTTGCGGGCCTCGTCGAGGTCCTTGTGCTTGTCCCCCTCCTCGGCCAGTCCGAGGTTGACGGCGGCGGCGCTCATCAGGTGGACGGCCATGGTGGTGATCACCTCGACCGCGGGCACGTCGGCGATGTCCCGGGTCATGGTGGAGACGTCGGCACCCGAGAGGGCGGTCTGCTCATCGGATCGGCTGGCGGGAGGGGTGGTGTCGCTCATGGGTCACACGATAGGCCCCGCGCGTTCGATTACGGGCTTCGGCCGGTGACTGGTATGCTTGGAGATCGACCGGCCGAACGTGTCGATACGCGTCCGGCCCGCAAGTGGAGCTCCAACTCCCACCTGACCGGCCCCCGGGTCGGCAGGTCCGGTCAGGCGGCGTCCGTCCGAGGAAAACCGTTCGAGGATGCGAGCGCCGCCCGATGCGCCCCGCGGAACAAACGCGGCGGTGCTCCCGGTTGTGTGGAGCCCTGCCTGCGTCCCGTCCGGGGCGTTTTTTCACGCTCGGGTCGCGAGGTCGGGACACTACGAACTCAAGACGCGGCTGTCCGCCAGGCGGCCGCGTGGTGCAACCGAGGAGGCCCCATCAGCGCCGAGCCCCGCATCAACGACCGGATTCGCGTCCCCGAGGTGCGACTCGTCGGTCCCAGTGGCGAGCAGGTCGGCATCGTGCCGCTTGCCAAGGCACTGGAGCTTGCGCAGGAGTACGACCTCGACCTGGTCGAGGTGGCGGCTACCGCACGCCCGCCCGTGTGCAAGCTCATGGACTACGGGAAGTTCAAGTACGAGTCGGCCATGAAGGCCCGTGAGGCGCGCAAGAACCAGGCGCACACGGTCATCAAGGAGATGAAGCTCCGGCCGAAGATCGACCCGCACGACTACGACACCAAGAAGGGTCACGTCGTCCGGTTCCTCAAGCAGGGCGACAAGGTCAAGATCACGATCATGTTCCGCGGTCGTGAGCAGTCGCGGCCCGAGCTGGGCTACCGGCTGCTGCAGCGTCTCGCGGAGGACGTCCAGGACCTGGGTTTCGTGGAGTCGAACCCCAAGCAGGACGGCCGCAACATGATCATGGTCCTCGGTCCGCACAAGAAGAAGACCGAGGCGATGGCCGAGGCCCGCGAGGCGCAGGCCGCCCGCAAGGCCAGTCGCCAGGCGCAGGGCGAGTCCCACGAGTCGCAGGGTGAGTCCCACGAGTCGGAGGTCGCGTCCGCGGCCCAGCCGGACACCGCCTCCGCCGACTGAGGCACCGGCCCTTCCCGGGGCGCCGCTCCGGGCGATGCAGTACCGCAATGCAGTAACCGACGCCCAACCGGCAGTCCTGTGACGGGTCGGAGGGCGAGCGACGAGGAGACGAACGGCGCCATGCCGAAGAACAAGACGCACAGTGGTGCGAGCAAGCGCTTCAAGGTCACCGGCACCGGCAAGGTGCTGCGTGAGCGGGCCGGCAAGCGCCACCTGCTGGAGCACAAGCCGTCCACGCTGACGCGCCGCCTGACCGGCAACGCCGAGATGGCCCCGGCGGACGCCAAGAAGATCAAGAAGCTTCTCGGCAAGTGAGCCGGCACGCGCCCCCCGCGGGGTGCGGACGGACACCGAGACCGGGACCCATTCGTTTTCGGACCGCGTGAGTACGACCGCGGTCCCTCACAAGGAGTTACCAAGTGGCACGCGTCAAGCGGGCAGTGAACGCCCACAAGAAGCGCCGGGCAATCCTCGAGCAGGCCAGCGGTTACCGCGGGCAGCGCTCCCGCCTGTACCGCAAGGCGAAGGAGCAGGTCACCCACTCCCTCGTCTACAACTACGACCACCGCAAGAAGCGCAAGGGCGACTTCCGTCAGCTGTGGATCCAGCGGATCAACGCCGCCGCCCGCGCCAACGGCATGACCTACAACCGCTTCATCCAGGGTCTGAAGGCCGCCAACATCGAGGTGGACCGCAAGATCCTCGCCGAGCTCGCGGTGAACGACGCCGGCGCCTTCGCCGCGCTGGTCGAGGCGGCGCAGAAGGCGCTGCCGAGCGACGTCAACGCCCCCAAGGCCGCCTGACGCACGCGTTTCGGAGGACCCGCAGGCCACACGTGCCTGCGGGTCCGTCTGCTGTCCGGATCCCTGTGCCCCGCCCCACCCAGAAGTGAGCAGTCCGCCCATGGCGAGCCCCGAGCTGACCTCCCTGCGTTCCCCCCGCGTCGTCGCCGCGCGCCGGCTGGCCAAGCGGAGCTTCCGCGGCAAGGAGCGCCGCTTCGTCGCCGAGGGCCCGCAGGCGGTGCGCGAGGCCGTGGCCCACGGCGGCGACCGCGCCGGGCGCACCCTGGTCGAGCTGTACGTCACCGAGGCGGCCGCGCGCCGGCACGCCGACATCGTCGAGGCCGCCCGCGCCGCCGGCACCCCGGTGCTCACCGCGAGCGAGGAGGTCGTCGCCTCCCTCTGCGACACCGTGACGCCCCAGGGCCTGGTCGGCGTCTGCCGCTTCCTGGACACCCCGTTCGACGCGGTCCTGGCCGCCCGGCCCCGGCTCGTCGCGGTGCTGGCCCAGGTGCGCGACCCCGGGAACGCCGGAACGGTGCTGCGGTGCGCCGACGCCGCCGGGGCGGACGCGGTGGTCCTCACCGACGCCTCCGTGGACGTCTACAACCCCAAGGCGGTCCGCGCGTCGGCCGGCAGCCTGTTCCACCTGCCCGTCGCCGTCGGCGTCCCCTTCGAGGAGGTCGTCGCCGGGCTGCGCGGGCAGGGGGTGCGGGTGCTCGCCGCGGACGGCGCCGGCGACCGCGACCTGGACCACGAGCTCGACGCCGGCGCCATGGGCGGCCCCACCGCCTGGGTCTTCGGCAACGAGGCGTGGGGACTGCCGGAGGAGACCCGCGCACTCGCCGACGCGGTGGTGCGCGTCCCCATCCACGGGCACGCCGAGAGCCTCAACCTCGCCACGGCCGCCGCCGTCTGCCTCTACGCCTCCGCCCGCGCCCAGCGTGCTCCCGGAGGGTGCCGCCGCGTCACATCCAGCTAGTAGGGTGACGGCCGGGGCCGATAGGGGGTTACGGGGATGAACGTCAGCATGTCCGGCACGGCGGCCGAGACGGCCGGGGCGGTGTCCGCGGGCTGGGCGCAGCTCGGCCTGAGCCCCGACGACCTGCCGGACGGCCTGGTCATCGCCGACGAGGCCGGCCGCGTGATCTGCTTCAACGCCGCGGCGGCCCGGATCACCGGCAAGCGCCCCGCCGACGTCATCGGCCTGCCGATCGACCGCGTGCTGCCGTTCGAGGACCTCGAGGGACGCCGCTGGTGGACGGTGACCGACCCGTACCGCGGGCTCGCCACCCGCGTCGGGCAGCCCGAGCGCAACCTCCTCCTCCCCGGCGGCCGGGAGGTCCTGGTCACCGCCCGCTATGCGCGGCGGTACCCGACCGGTCCGCTGGAGCGCCTGGTCGTCGGCCTGCGCGGCACCGAGGCGCGGCGCCGCACCGAGCGCAGCCACGCCGAGCTGATCGCCACCGTCGCGCACGAGCTGCGCTCCCCGCTGACCTCGGTCAAGGGCTTCACCGCGACGCTGCTGGCGAAGTGGGAGCGTTTCACCGAGGACCAGAAGAAGCTGATGCTGGAGACGGTCGACGCCGACGCCAACCGGGTCACCCGGCTGATCGCCGAGCTGCTCGACATCTCCCGCATCGACTCCGGGCGCCTGGAGGTGCGCCGCCAGCCGGTGGACATCGCCGAGGCGGTGTCCAAGCACGTGCGGGCGCACATCGCCGCGGGCGCGCCCGCCGAGCGGTTCGCCGTCCTTGTCGAGTCGCCGCTGCCCGCCCTGTGGGCCGACCCGGACAAGATCGACCAGGTGCTGGCGAACCTGCTGGAAAACGCGGTGCGTCACGGTGAGGGACGTGTCACCATTGAGGTCGCGCCAGCGATGCCCGCGATGCCCGCGATACGGAGCGGCGCGGCGGGCAAGCCCGACACGGAAGGGACGGCCGTCACGGTGAGCGACGAGGGCCCCGGCATCCCCGAGGAGTCGATGAGCCGCGTCTTCACCCGCTTCTGGCGGGGCAACAAGCGCGGCGGGACCGGGCTTGGCCTGTACATCGTCAAGGGCATCGTGGAAGCGCACGGCGGCACGATCACCGTCGGCCGGGCCCCCGGCGGCGGCGCCCAGTTCCGATTTACGTTGCCCGTCGGGGCACCGGCCTTCCTGGCCTGACCGCCCACGACGGGCTTCCTCCAGCGCGACCGGACCGCGACCCGACAGCGAACGGGCAGCGAACGGGCCGATCATCGCGCCGGGCGCCTCGCCGCGCCCATTAGACTCGGCCTTTGGCCCCCCGGTCGGGACCGACCGCGCCGCGCCCGGCACCGACGGAGACGTTCGGTCGGGAGCCGAGGCGAAGCGAAGGCAATCGGAAGCACGGGAAGAGATGTCGGCACCGAATAAGTCGTATGACCCTGTCGAGGTAGAGGCGCTGAAACCCGAAGAGGTCGAGCGGATGCGCGACGAGGCGATCGCCGCGATCAACGCCGCCGGCGACCTGGACGCGTTGCGCGAGGTGAAGATCGCCCACACCGGTGACCGCTCCCCCCTCGCGCTGGCCAACCGGGAGATCGGCGCGCTGCCGCCGCACGCCAAGGCCGACGCCGGCAAGCGCGTCGGCCAGGCCCGCGGCGCGGTGAACAAGGCGCTGGCCGCCCGCCAGCAGGAGCTGGAGGCCGAGCGGGACGCCCGGGTGCTGGTCGAGGAGGCGGTGGACGTCACCCTTCCGTACGACCGGGTGCCGTCCGGGGCCCGCCACCCGCTGACCACCCTCGCGGACCGCATCACCGACGTCTTCGTCGCCATGGGCTACGAGGTCGCCGAGGGCCCCGAGGTCGAGGCGGAGTGGTTCAACTTCGACGCCCTCAACATCGCGCCGGACCACCCGGCCCGCACCATGCAGGACACCTTCTTCGTCGGCGAGGGCGGCGCGGAGGAGTCCGGGGTCGTGCTGCGCACCCACACCTCCCCGGTGCAGATCCGCTCCCTGCTGCGCCGCGAGCCCCCGGTCTACGTGATCTGCCCCGGCCGCGTCTACCGCACCGACGAGCTGGACGCGACCCACACCCCGGTCTTCAACCAGGTCGAGCTGCTCGCCGTCGACGAGGGCCTGACGATGGCGGACCTCAAGGGCACCCTGGACCACATGGTCCTCTCGCTGTTCGGCGAGGGCCTGAGGACCCGGCTGCGCCCGAACTACTTCCCGTTCACCGAGCCGTCCGCCGAGCTGGACATGGAGTGCTACGTCTGCCGTGGCGCCTCGGTGGGCAACCCGGACCGCCCGTGCCGGACCTGCTCCTCCGAGGGCTGGATCGAGCTGGGCGGCTGCGGGATGGTCAACCCGCGGGTGCTCACGGCCTGCGGTGTCGACCCCAGCAGGTACAGCGGCTTCGCGTTCGGCTTCGGCATCGAGCGCATGCTGATGTTCCGCCACAACGTCGAGGACATGCGAGACATGGTCGAGGGTGACGTGCGCTTCACCCGGCCGTTCGGGATGGAGATCTGATGCGGGTCCCGCTTTCCTGGCTGCGGGAGTACGTCGACCTGCCCGCCGACCAGACCGGCCGCGATGTACAGGCCAAGCTGATCGCCGCCGGCCTGGAGGTGGAGCGGGTCGAGCAGCTCGGCGCGGGCCTCAAGGGCCCGCTGGTGGTCGGCCGGGTGCTGGCCGTCGAGGAGCTGAGCGGCTTCAAGAAGCCCATCCGCTACTGCCAGGTGGACGTCGGCGACGCCAACGGCACCGGCGAGCCGCAGAACATCGTCTGCGGTGCCACGAACTTCCTCGTCGGCGACAAGGTCGTCGTCGTGCTGCCCGGCGGTGTGCTGCCGGGGAACTTCGTGATCGCCGCCCGCAAGACGTACGGCAAGACCTCCGAGGGCATGATCTGCTCGGCCCGCGAACTGGGCATGGGCGACGACCACGACGGCATCATCGTGCTGCCGCCGGAGCACGAGGTGGGCACCGACGCCATCGAGCTGCTCCAGCTGGCCGACGAGGTCCTGGACATCGCCGTCACCCCGGACCGCGGCTACTGCCTGTCGCTGCGCGGGGTGGCCCGGGAGGCCGCGATCGCCTACGGGGTGCCGCTGCGCGACCCGGCGCTGCTGGACGTGCCCGCGCCCAACTCCTACGGCTACCAGGTGAAGGTCACCGACCCGGTCGGCTGCGACCGCTTCACCGCCCGCACGGTGACCAACCTCACCCCGGACGCGAAGTCGCCGATCTGGATGCAGCGCCGGCTGCAGAAGGCGGGCATGCGCCCGATCTCGCTGACCGTGGACATCACCAACTACGTGATGCTCGAACTCGGCCAGCCGCTGCACGCCTACGACCGCACCCGCGTCGACGGCCCGATCGGGGTCCGGCGCGCCGAGCCCGGCGAGAAGCTCACCACCCTGGACGGCGTCCAGCGGGTGCTGCACGCCGAGGACCTGGTGATCACCGACAGCTCCGGGCCGATCGGCCTGGCGGGCGTCATGGGCGGCGCCAACACCGAGATCGCCGAGGTCATGGTCGGCGAGGGCGGCGGCACCACCGAGGTCGTCATCGAGGCCGCGCACTTCGACCCGGTCTCCATCGCCCGCACCGCCCGCCGCCACAAGCTGTCCACCGAGGCGTCCCGGCGCTTCGAACGCGGTGTGGACCCGCAGGCCGCGGCCGCGGCCGCGCAGCGCACCGTCGACCTGCTGGTGCTGCTCGCCGGCGGCACCGTGGAGGCCGGCGTCACCGAGATCATCGCCCCGACCGCGCCGCGCGCGATCACGATGCCGGCCGACCACCCCGACACCGTGGCCGGCATGGAGTACGGCCGCGAGACGGTGGTGCGCCGCCTGCAGCAGATCGGCTGCGACGTCACCGGCATCGACGAGCTGACCGTCACCCCGCCGAGCTGGCGGCCCGACCTCGCCCAGCCGAACGACCTCGCCGAGGAGGTCATCCGCCTTGAGGGCTACGACGCGGTGCCCTCCACCCTGCCGAAGCTCCCGCCGGGGCGTGGCCTGACCGAGCGGCAGCGCCTGGTGCGCCGGACCGGCCGCGCGCTGGCCGCCGCCGGCTATGTGGAGGCGCCGACCTACCCCTTCACCGGGACGGCGGTGCTCGACCAGTTCGGCCTGGCGGCGGACGACCCGCGCCGCCGGTCGGTCCAGCTGGTCAACCCGCTCTCCGACGAGGAGCCGGCGCTGCGCACCACGCTGCTGCCGGGCCTGCTCGGCGCGCTGCGCCGCAACGACGGCCGGGGCAGCCACGACCTCGCGCTGTTCGAGATCGGCTCGGTCTTCCTGGCCCGGGGCGACGAACCGCTGCCGCCGCGGCTGCCGGTGACCCGCCGCCCGTCGCAGGAGGAGATCGCCGCGCTCGACGCGGCGCTGCCCGAGCAGCCGCGGCACGTCGGCGTGGTGCTGTGCGGCGCCCGTGAGCAGGCCGGCTGGTGGGGCAAGGGGTACCCGGGCAGCTGGGCGGACGCCGTCGAGGCGGCCCGGACCGTCGCCCGGGAGGCCGGGGTGGAGCTGACCGTCCGCCAGGCCCAGTACGACCCCTGGCACCCGGGCCGCTGCGCCGCGCTGTACGCGGGGGAGACCCTGGTCGGGCACGCGGGCGAACTCCACCCGCGGGTGACCAAGGCCGTCGGCCTGCCGCCGCGCACCAGCGCGATGGAGATGGACCTGGACGCGGTCGAGGCGGCCGCCGCCGGTGCCCTGCAGGCGCCGCGGATCTCCGCCTTCCCGGTCGCCACCCAGGACGTCGCGCTGGTGGTGGACGCCTCCGTGCCCGCCGCCGACGTGGCCGACGCGCTGCGCTCCGGCGCCGGCGAACTGCTGGAGTCCCTGCGGCTGTTCGACGTCTTCACCGGTGAGCAGCTCGGCGAGGGCAGGAAGTCGCTCGCCTACGCGCTGCGCTTCCGGGCGCCGGACCGCACCCTGACCGCCGAGGAGGCCTCGGCCGCGCGGGACGCGGCGGTGGCCGCGGCGGCGGAACGCACCGGCGCGGTGCTGCGCGGGGCCTGACCCAACGGGCTTCGGCCCGACGAAGGGGCGCTCCCGGCCGATGCCGGGGGCGCCCCGGTTTTCATAGTCCGATCGGGTGAATTAGGCGCAAATGGTAGTCGATCGGATGTCCCCTGCCGAAGAATCGGCTGGGACGCACAAGGGCTCGCTTCGCTCCGGGGAGCGGTTCAGACACCTACCGCGGCGCCGACTGCGAGGGGGAGCCGTCGGGATGATCCGGACCAGCAGGAAGACCGGCACGCGCGAAAGGACGCCGCTGCTGGGCCAGGCCGCCGCCTTCGCGCTGCCCGGCGTCTGGTCGGCCGCCGTGCTCGGTCTGCAACTGCTGGTGCCCGCCGGCGTGGACGTCCTGCCGCTGCTGGTCGCCACGCCCGCCATCGTCTGCGCGGTCGGCGGGCGCCGCCGCCATGTGGTGCTCGGCGGGCTCGGCACCCTGCCCGCGCTGATACCGCACTCCGGGGACGGCGGGAGCCTCGGCGCGCGGGCCGGCACCCTGCTGGCCGTCCTGGCGGTGACCGTCATGGGCTGCCTGATCAGCGGACGCCGGCACCGGCTGCTGCGGGAGCTGGAGCGGATCCGGCACATCGCCGTCGCGGCGCAGCAGACGCTGCTGCGCCCGCTGCCGCGCACGGTGGGCGGCCTGACGGTGGCCGGCGACTGCCTCTCCGCGAGCCGCGGCGCCCAGGTCGGCGGGGATCTGTACGAGGTGCTGGGCACCCCGCACGGGGTGCGGGCGGTCCTCGGGGACGTACGGGGACACGGGGTGAGCGCGATCGGCACGGTCGCCGCGCTGCTCGGCAGCTTCCGGGAGGCCGCCCACGACGAGCCGGACCTGGCCGGTGTGCTGCGGCGGATGGACCGCGCCCTGCACCGGCACCTGCAGGGCCGCGGGCAGGGCGAGTGCGGCGCGGTGCCGGTGGAGGAGGAGTTCGTCACCGTCCTGCTGGTGCAGGTGCGGGCGGACGGCTGCCTGACGCTGCTGAACTGCGGTCACCCGTGGCCGTACCGGATCACGGTGGGGCCCGGTGCCGACGCGTGGGCCACGCCCATCGCCGGGGGCGATCCGCTGCCGCCGCTGGGGCTGCTCGGCCCGTCGGACTGCGCGAGCCCGCCGGTGCACCGGAGCCGGCTGCTGCCCGGCCAGGCCCTCTTCGCGCACACCGACGGGGCGGAGGACGCCCGGGACCCCTCGGGGGCCTTCTTCCCGCTGGGTGAGGCGCTGGACCGGGCGGCCCGCGCGGCGGTCCGCGGCGGATCGCTGTCCCCGGCGGCGCTGGCCGAGACGTTCCGCGCCCTGCTGCTGAGGCACGCCCGCGGCCGTCTCGCCGACGACGTCGCCACGCTCACCCTGTACCGGGAGCGCCCCAGGATCCCCGCCGCGTCCTGTCCGCCGCCGGCCGCCGAACCGGACCGGGTGCCCCATGCGTGACGGCATGGACGGTGACGTGCCAGGCCCGGCACCGCTGCCCGGCCTCGACGAGGACGCGCCGCCCGGACGCGGGACGGTGCACTGCCGGGTCTGCGGCCGGCCGCTGCGCGGGCGGGAGGCGCGCCGCCTCGGGGTGGGCGAGGACTGCCGGGCGAAGCTCGGCGAGCGCACCGCGCCCCGGCCGCCGGCCCGGCCGGTCGACCAGGACGCGCTGCCGGGGCTCTGAACGCGGGGCCGCTCAGTAGTCGTAGAAGCCGTGGCCGGTCTTGCGGCCCAGCCGTCCGGCCTCGACCATCCGCTGGAGCAGCGGGGGAGCGGCGTACAGCGGCTCCTTGTACTCGTCGTACATCGAGTCGGCGATCGCCGCGATGGTGTCCAGGCCGATCAGGTCGGAGAGCTTGAGCGGGCCCATCGGGTGGGCGCAGCCCATCTCCATGCCGTTGTCGATGTCCTCGCGGGTGGCGGTGCCGGACTCGAACATCCGGATCGCGGCGAGCAGATAGGGCACCAGCAGCGCGTTGACGATGAAGCCCGAGCGGTCCTGCGCGCGGATCGCGTGCTTGCCGAGCACGCCGGTGACCAGCTGCTCGGCGCGCTGCAGCGTCTCCTCGCCGGTGGTCAGGGCGGGGACGAGCTCGACGAGGCGCTGCACCGGTGCCGGGTTGAAGAAGTGGATGCCGAGCACCTGGTCGGGGCGCGAGGTGGCGACGGCCAGCTTGACCAGCGGGATCGAGGAGGTGTTGGAGGCCAGGATCGCGTCCGGCCGGGTCACCACCTGGTCCAGGATCTGGAATATCTCGGTCTTGACCTGCTCGTTCTCCACGACCGCCTCGATCACCAGATCGCGGTCGGCGAACTCGCCGAGGTCCGTGGTGAAGCTGAGGCGCTCGACGGCGCTCTCGCGCTCCTCGGGGCTGATCTTGCCCCGGGCGGCGGCCCGCTCCAGCGAGGACAGCAGCCTGGTGCGGCCGAGTTCGAGCGCCTCGCCCGTGGTCTCCGCGACCTTCACATCGAGCCCCGACCTGGCGCACACCTCGGCGATGCCCGCGCCCATCTGGCCGCAGCCCACCACCCCGACGCAACGGATGTCGCTCACCGTGCTTCGCCTCTCCCTGTGGACAACTCCGCCGCCCCGGATCACGGGGCCGGCCGGCGACGGGTCGCGTGGATCCCGGCCGCCCTGCGACCCTACACCGCAGGTCCCGCGCGGCCGTCCGGGGCGACCTTCCGGGACGGCGACGCGCCGGGGCGCCGGAGGATTGCCCCGCACCGCCCGGTCACCGATGATC
This sequence comes from Actinomycetota bacterium, assembly GCA_048498775.1. Taxonomy (GTDB): domain Bacteria; phylum Actinomycetota; class Actinomycetes; order Streptomycetales; family Streptomycetaceae; genus JBEHXI01. The sequence continues at coordinate 38,629 of JBEHXI010000029.1, forward strand.
GGCGTCGGGCCTTGGTGACGGATGATCAGGGGGCGCGATGCAGCCGGCCGAACGGATCGCACAGCACACTCACCTCACACGCAGGGGCTTCGCGGCGGTCGCCGTGGCCGCCATGGCGGGCGGGCTGCCCGTCCGGCCCGCCGGCCCGCTGCCGCCGGCGGACGCCGCGGGGCGGGGGCGGTCGTTACCGGAGCAGTTCCGGGGCATGTGGATCGCCACCGTCGGCAACGTGGACTGGCCGTCGTCGGCGGGGCTGCCGGCCGCCGAGCAGCGCGCCCAGCTGCGCGCCCTGCTCGACCTGGCGGCCGGGACGCGGCTCAACGCCGTGGTGCTCCAGGTGCGGCCGACCGCCGACGCCTTCTGGCCGTCGCGCCACGAACCCTGGTCGCAGTACCTGACCGGGGTGCAGGGCCGGAACCCCGGCTGGGACCCACTGGGCTACGCGGTGCGCGAGGCGCACCGGCGGGGCCTGCAACTGCACGCCTGGTTCAACCCGTACCGGGTCTCCACCCAGCCGGATCCGGCCCGGCTGGTGCCCGGACACCCGGCGCGCCGCCATCCGGAGTGGGTGGTCCGCTACGGCGGGAAGCTGTACTACAACCCGGGCCTGCCGGTGGTGCGGCGCTTCGTGCAGGACGCGATGCTCGACGCCGTGGCCCGCTACCCGGTGGACGGGGTGCACTGGGACGACTACTTCTACCCGTATCCGGTGGCCGGCGAGGTCTTCGACGACGACGCCGCGTACGAGGCGTACGGGCAGGACTTCCGCGACCGGGCGTCCTGGCGGCGGCACAACATCGACCTGCTGGTGCGGGAGACGGCCGCCCGGGTGCGGGCGATCCGGCCGGCCGCGCGCTTCGGCATCAGTCCGTTCGGGGTGTGGCGCAACCAGCGGACCGACCCGCGGGGATCGAGGACGTCGGCGGGCGTGCAGACCTACGACGACCTGTACGCCGACACCCGCTCGTGGGTGCGGAACCGCTGGATCGACTACATCTGCCCGCAGCTGTACTGGAACATCGGGTTCCAGCCCGCCGACTACGCCACCCTGGTGCCCTGGTGGTCGCGGGTGTGCGCGGGCACCGGGGTGCACCTGTACATCGGGGAGGCGCTGTACAAGGAGGGCGCCGCGGGCCAGCCCGACGCCTGGCAGGACCCGGGGGAGCTCAGCCGCCATCTGACGTTCGACGCGGACTATCCGCAGGTGCGCGGCAACGTCTACTTCTCGGCACGGGACGTGGCCGCCGACCCGCTGGGCGCGATGCGGCAGGTCGTGGCGGACCACTATCCGACGCGGGCCCGGGTGCCGCGCTGAGCGGCGCCCGGGCCCGGCTCCGTCCTATCGACGGGCCGACGGCTCCGACTTCGGCCGTACCACGGAGTCGGGGCCCGGGTACATCACGCTCTCGTGGCCGTCGTGGAACCGCACCCGGTACGGCGGGTTGCCGTCCTTGCCCATGACCTCGACGATCTCGGCGTCCTGGTCGTGCTGCCCGACGACCCTGCCGTGCGTGCGCAGCGTGTCGCCCTTGCTCGCGTGCATCGTGGTGACCTCCCGCCAAGAAGGGGCTGAGTGGGTGTGCCGATGATTTCCGTACCCGATCATTCTATGGCGAAATAGACGTTTCCCGCCTGCTTCGGCCGGGCGAATCGCCGCCTCCGTTCGCGTCGTCGCGCCGCCCGGTCCGCCATGGCCGGACGGGGAGGGCGATCGACTTCATTGCATAAAACTTCGGTGTCTCGTATAGTCATGCCATAGGCGGATGGAGGTCGTGGGCATGGCGGTGCGGGCAGCGGTGGCCGGAGCGAGCGGATACGCGGGTGGTGAGGTCCTGCGTCTGCTCCTGGCGCATCCGCAGGTGGAGATCGGCGCGGTGACCGCGGGCGGCAACGCCGGGCAGCTGCTGGGCACCCTCCAACCGCACCTGCTGCCGCTGGCCGGCCGCGTCCTGGAGCCCACCGCGCCCGATGTCCTGGCCGGCCATGACGTCGTCTTCCTGGCGCTGCCGCACGGGCAGTCCGCCGCCGTCGCCGAGCAGCTCGGCGGCGAGACGCTGATCCTCGACTGCGGGGCCGACTTCCGGCTGGCCGACGCCGCCGCCTGGGAGCGGTTCTACGGCTCCCCGCACGCCGGCACCTGGCCGTACGGCCTCCCCGAA
>JBEHXI010000030.1:0-40612 GCA_048498775.1 Actinomycetota bacterium
CGACATCACCGAGGAGGCGGCGGCGCTGTACGACTGGACGCGCTCCGGCGACCCGGGAGCCCCGTCGTGACCGGCCCGCCGCCCGCGCCGCCCGCGCCGGCCGCGCTGGCCGCGCTGGCGGAGGACGACCGGCGGCGGCTGCTCGCCCTCGCCCGCGAGACGGCGTTCGGCGCGGGGAGCCGGCTGTTCGAGGAGGGCGACCCGGCCGACCGCTTCTGGCTGATCCGTACCGGGCAGGTCGCCCTCGACACCTATGTCCCCGGCCACCGGGCCGCGGTGGTGGAGACCCTCGGCCCCGGACAGCTGCTCGGCTGGTCGTGGCTGTACCCGCCGTACCGCTGGCACCTGGGAGCCGTCGCGGTCGAGGCGGTGGACGCCTGGGAGTTCCCCGCCGGGGAGGTCCGCGAGCTGTGTGAGGCCGAACCCGTGCTCGGATACGCGCTGATGAGCCACTGCGCCCGGATGGCCGTCGAACGCCTCCAGGCCGCCCGCATCCGCCTGCTCGACCTGTACGCGCCGCGGGGAGGCGGTCCGCCGTGAGTGTCGTCACCCCGCCGCTGCCCTATCGGGTCGCCGCCGCCCGCGCCGAGACCGCCGACACCGCATCCGTCGAACTGCTCCCGGCCGGGCCCGCGCTGCCCGGCTTCCGGCCCGGCCAGTTCGCGATGGTGTACGCCTTCGGGGTCGGCGAGGTGCCGCTGTCGGTGAGCGCCATCGGTGACGACGGCCGCCTGACGCACACCGTGCGCGCCGTCGGCGCGGTCTCCGCCGCGCTGCACCGGCTGCGGCCCGGCGAACCGGCCGGCCTGCGCGGGCCGTACGGCAACGGCTGGGACCTGGCCGAGGCGGCCGGCCGGGACGTCCTGGTGGTCGCCGGCGGCATCGGCCTGGCCCCGCTGCGCCCGGTGGTGCACGAGGTGCTGGCCCGCCCGGACCGCTACGGCCGCCTCACCGTCCTGATCGGCGCCCGCACCCCCGCCGACCTGCTCTACGGCGACGACCTGCGCGCCTGGCGGCGGGCCGCCCGGGTGGAGGTGACCGTGGACCGCCCCGCGCCGGGCTGGCGCGGCGACGTCGGCGTCGTCACCGCGCTGCTGGACCGCGTCGGCATCCGGCCGGAGGACACCTGCGCGCTGGTGTGCGGCCCGGAGGTGATGATGCGTCACACGGCGCGGGCGCTGCTCGGCCGGGGCGTGCCCGCCGAGCGGATCCAGCTGTCGCTGGAGCGGAACATGCGCTGCGGCACCGGGCACTGCGGCCACTGCCAGCTCGGGCCGCTGCTGCTGTGCCGCGACGGCCCCGTCGCCACCTACCACCGCGCCGAACCCCTGCTCGCCGTGAGGGAGTTGTGAGATGGCAGCCGACCCGCGCCCCAGTCTGGCGGTGTGGAAGTTCGCCTCCTGCGACGGCTGCCAGCTGACCCTGCTGGACTGCGAGGACGAACTGCTCGGCCTGGCCGGCCGGGTGGAGATCGCGCACTTCCTGGAGATGAGCGGAGCCGAGGGCCCCGACGGGGAGCCGGCCTCGCTGGAGGGCGTGGGCCCCTACGACCTGTCGCTGGTGGAGGGGTCCATCACCACTGCGGCCGACGCCCGGCGCATCCGGCGCGTGCGGGAGATCTCCCGCCGCCTGGTCACCATCGGGGCCTGCGCCACCGCCGGCGGCATCCAGGCGCTGCGCAACTTCGCCGACGTGGCGGAGTTCCGCGCCGCCGTCTACGCCCGCCCCGAGTACGTCGAGACCCTGGCGACCTCCACCCCGATCGCGGCGCACGTCCCCGTCGACTTCGAGCTGCGCGGCTGCCCCATCGACCGCGGCCAGCTCCTCGAGGTGATCACCGCCCACCTGGCCGGGCGCCGGCCCGCCATCCCCTCGCACAGCGTCTGCTTCTCGTGCAAGCAGCGCGGCACCACCTGCGTCACCGTCGCCCACGGCACCCCCTGCCTGGGCCCGGTCACCCACGCCGGGTGCGGGGCGCTGTGCCCCACCTACGGCCGCGGCTGCTACGGCTGCTTCGGCCCGAGCGCGTCCCCCAACATGCGAGCCATGGTGGGCCAGTTGCGGCATGACGGCATGGACGAGCGGGAGGTCCTGCGGATCTTCCGCACCTTCAACGCCGCCAGCCCGGGCTTCGCCCCGGCGGCGGACCTGGTCGGCCTGCCCGAGCGGCGGCGCGACACCCTCACCGGCGAGCCCGGCCCCGACCCGAGCACGAAAGGCACCGGATGAGCGGAACGCGCGTCCTGCGGCTGGACGCCCTCGCCCGCGTGGAGGGCGAGGGCGCCCTCCACCTGCGGATGCACGACGGCACCGTCGCCGAGGCGCGGCTGCGCATCTACGAGCCGCCGCGCTTCTTCGAGGCGTTCCTGGTCGGCCGGGGGCACACCGAACCGCCCGACATCACCTCCCGGATCTGCGGAATCTGCCCCGTCGCCTACCAGATGAGCGCCTGCCAGGCCATCGAGGACGCCTGCGGGGTGCGCGTCGGCGGCCAACTCGCCGCGCTGCGCCGCCTGCTGTACTGCGGCGAGTGGATCGAGAGCCAGGCGCTCCACGTCCACCTGCTGCACGCACCGGACTTCCTCGGCTACCCCGACGCGGTGGGACTCGCCCGGGACCAGCGTGAACCCGTCGAACGCGGCCTGCGGATCAAACAGGCCGGGAACGCCGTCATGGAACTGCTCGGCGGGCGGCCCATCCACCCGGTCAACGTCCGGGCCGGCGGCTTCTTCCGGGTGCCGGCGGCGGCCGAACTCGCCCCGCTCGCCGAGCGGTTGCGCCGGGTGCGGGACGACGCCCTGGCCGCGGTGGAGTGGGTGGCCGGCTTCGACTTCCCCGCCGCCCAGTGCCCCTACCCGCTGCTCGCGCTCCACGACCCCGGCCGGTACGCGATCGACTCCGGCAGCCCGGCGGTGCTGGCCGCATCGGACGCCGGCGCCGCGCCGGGGGAGCCGCGGGCCTTCCCGGTGGCGGACTTCGAACGGCGGGTCACCGAGGAGCAGGTGCCGTACTCCAACGCCCTGCACGCCCGCCTGGACGGCCACCGCTATCTGACCGGCTCGCTGGCCCGCTACGCGATCAACGGCCGCTGGCTGCACCCGGCGGCGAGGGAGGCGGCGCGCGCCGCCGGCCTGGGCGACCCGGCCGCCGGGGCGGTGTGCCGCAACCCGTTCCGCAGCATCGTGGTGCGCGCGGTGGAGGTGGTGCACGCCATCGAGGAGGCGCTGCTGATCATCGACGCGTACCGGCCGCCGCCGCGCCCCCACGAGCCCGTACCGCCCCGGGAGGCGACCGGCCACGGCGCCACCGAGGCGCCCCGCGGACTGCTCTACCACCGCTACGACCTGGCCGCCGACGGCACCCTGACCGGCGCCCGCATCGTGCCGCCCACCGCGCAGAACCAGTCCGCCATCGAGGAGGACCTGCGCGCGATGGTGCAGTCCCGGCTGGACCGCCCGGGCCCGGCCCCCGGCGACGAGGAGCTGACCGGCCTGTGCGAGCGGGCCATCCGCAACCACGACCCGTGCATCTCCTGCGCCGCCCACTTCCTGGACGTCACAGTGGAACGCGGATGACCGGCCGGGTGGTCGTCATCGGTGTCGGCAACCCGCTGCGCGGCGACGACGGCGCGGGGCCCGCCGTGATCGAGGCGCTGCGTGGACGCGTCCCGGACGGCACGCTGCTGACCGTCAGCGACGGCGAACCCGGCCGGATGCTCGACCTGTGGGACCGGGACGACACCGTGGTGGTGGCCGAGACGGTGCGCGCCCGCCCCGCCCACCCCGGGCGGCTGCACACGCTGCCCGCCGCGCACGCCGCCCGGTACACGGCCGGTTCCGCCAGCACCCACGGGCTGGGACTGGGGGAGGCGGTGGCGCTGGCCGCCGCGCTGGACCGGCTGCCCCGCGCCCTGGTCGTGCACGCCGTGGAGGGCACCGACTTCGCGGTGGGCGCCGGTCTGAGCGCTCCGGTGCGCTCGGCCCTGGACGAGTTGGCGGAGCGGGTCGCCCGCTCGGTGCGCGAGGCCCGCAGCCGCCGGTAGGCGGCGCTTTGGCGGGCGCCGGCTCGGGCACCGCGCGGTGGCCACGGGGTCGACTCGGCGGTCCCGGCCGGACCGTGAGCGCGGTGACACCCCGACCGTATTGGCCCGCGGGCGCACCGGCCGGGCGGTGACCGGCGACGCGCGGCGCCCTCCCGGCCGCGGCTTGCTGGTGCGCGCGGGCAGCGCACATCCCGGCGACTGAACTCCGAGCCCCGTCCGCGACGTCTGTCAGGAATCCTTGACACGCCCCACATCTGTCAAGCTACCCTGACAGGCATGGGAGATTCCGAGGAACCCACGGGCAAGGGCGCCGCCGACCTGCTCGGCCAGGTCACGGCCAGGGATCCGGCCGTCGGGCTGACCGCGGTCGTCGCGCTGCGCCGACTGCTGGAGGAGCTCGAGCGCCTCCACGTCGACAACGCGCGGGAGCAGGGCTGGACCTGGCAGAGCATCGCGACGGCGCTCCAGGTGAGCCGGCAGTCGGTGCACGAGAAGCACGCGAGCAGGCGCAAGGCCACGGGCAAGGAGAGCTGAGACATGTTCGAGTACTTCACCGACCCCGCGAAGCGGTCGATCGTCGCCGGCCAGGACGAGGCGATCGCGCTCGGCCACGACTTCATGGGCACCGAACACCTCCTGCTCGGCCTGGCAGCCGACCCCCGGAGCACGGCGGGCGCGGTCCTCGCCGCGCACGGCGTCGAACCGGACCGGACCCGCCAGGTGACGGTCCGTATGCTCACCGAGGCCGGCGTCCCTGCGACCGGCGGCCGGCCGGCGCGGGACGCACTCGCGTCGATCGGCATCGACGTCGAAGAGATCCAGCGCCGCGCCGACGAGAACTTCGGCGCCGGAGCGTTCCAGTTCCCGCGCCCGGCCTACACCCCGCACGCCAAGGCCGCGTTGGAGCAGACGCTCCGCGAGGCCAAGGCGCTGGGGCACGAGCGCTTCGGCACCGAGCACCTGCTGCTCGGGGTGCTGGCCGTGGGGCCCAGCGAGACGGAGCCCGCCACCGCTGTCGACGTCCTGACCGCGCTCGACGTGGAGGTGTCCACGCTGCGGACCGCGCTGCTGGCGCGGATCGGCGAACGCTGACGCGAACACGGCGGCGCCCCCCGCCGACGCACGACCGGATCGCCATGCGGGTGCGTGGCGCGGGCGCGACAAGCCGTCCTCCTCCGGCTTCCACCGCCCGCCGCCACCCCACCTCCTGCCACGGCGCTCTCAAACGCCGTGGTAGAGCCGGTCGAGGTCCACCAGGACGACGTCGCCGCGCGCCTCGGCGGCGCGCAGCTCCGTGGTGAACCCGGCGCCGCTGTAGCAGGCCGGGCGGACCTGGGCGACGTCCTCGCCGCGGGCCGCGAGCAGGTCCAGGATCCGCCGCAGCCGCTCCAGGTGGCGGACGTCCATCACCTCGTCCCAGTGGGCCAGGCCCACCGACAGCGGCACGTCGGAACGGGTGCCGGCCTGCCCCCGCACCACCACCTCGGCGTCCAGGCAGCCGCCGTGCGCCGGGTCGGGCAGGGAGCCGTGGGCGGCGGTGGCCGGAGCCCCGCCGAAGGTGCCGGGTGCCGCGTGGGTGACCGCCCAGTCGCGGCACACCTGGGCGAAGTGCGGACCGGCCACCGCCGAGTCGAACAGCGGGCGGGCCCGCCGCCAGACCTCGGCGGCGTCCTGCTGCTCCAGGGCCGAGCGGTTCGGGCGGGCCACCGCGTGGTCGAACGAGAGCAGCGGCTCGGTGATGCGGTACCGGCGCAGGCTGGGCCGGAACGCGTCGGGCTCGCTGTCCAGCAGACCGCGGTCCTGCAGCAGGGCCAGGGCGCGGGTCACGTCGGTCACCGGGCGGTCGAGGAAGCCGGCGATCGTGCCGCGGGTCGCGCAGCCCGACGCGATGGCGGCCAGTGCCGAGTGGCACAGGGCCCGGTCCCAGTGGTCCTGCTCCTCCTCCATCAGGTGGCGGGCCTCCCAGTACAGCGGCATCCGGGGGTTGAGCACGGTGCGGCAGATCCAGGAGTCGAAGTCCGCCAGGCCGGCCGGGGCGTCGTCGCACACCGGGTGGCGCCGGTACGCCGGGGTGCCGCCGACGACCGAGTGCAGCAGCAGCGCGAGCCGGGGGTCGTCGGCGCCCCAGAAGCGGGCGGCCTGCCGGAAGTCCAGCGGGCGGATCACCAGGTCCAGCCCGGTCAGGCCGTGCAGCGGGGAGGGCCCGGTGAACAGCCGGGCCATGACGGTCATGACGCTGCCGCACAGCAGCAGGCGGGCGTGGTTGTCCGGCCGGGTCTCGTGGATCCGGCGGTAGGCGTTGCTGAGGGCCGAGGGCAGGCCGGGGCTCTGCTGGACCAGTTCGGGGAACTCGTCGACCACGACCGGGACGGGCCGCTCCTCGCCGAGCGTCAGCAGCGCTTCCAGGGCGTCGTCCCAGTGGCGCCAGCCGCCCGGGCGGGGGATGCCGCTGTACTGGGCGAGCTCGTCGCCCAGCCGGTGCAGCGATTCGGCCTCGGCGGCCTCCTGGGCGGCGAAGTAGAAGCCGCCCAGGGCGCGGGTCAGCGACTCCAGCAGGTAGGTCTTGCCCTGCCTGCGGCGGCCCCAGACGACTCCCAGCGTGGCGCCGGGGCGCGGGTCGGTCGCGAAGGAGACCAGCGCGTCCCACTCGGTCTCCCGGTCGAAGATCTCCGCGGGCCGGGCGCCGTGGGCCGGGCCGGCCGGCCGCTCCCGCTCGGGGGCGGTCCCGCGGGGCACCCTACGCATCGTCCACCTCCGCCATGGCCGGGTCAGGGCGCCAGCAGGGCGCGCAGGTCCAGGGGCAGCGCGGCGAGCACCTCGTCGAGCTCACCGCGCGAGAGGTGGCGCAGCAGCGCCGTGGTGACCACGCGGGCGGCGTCGGCCGCCTCGCCGCGGTCGATCACGGCGTCGGCGGCGAAGCGGTCGAGGTACTCCTCGCGGCCGTACCGCACCGGCGTCCCGCCGGGGTGCCAGCCCTCGTAGTACACGCCCCGCAGCAGCAGGGGCAGCTGGGCGCCGAACTTCCCGGCGGCGTCCACCGGCAGCCGGTCCCGCAGGGTGTGCAGCCAGGCCCGCAGGATGCGGTAGGCGTGCTCGCGGTCCTCGTTCTCCGAGACCTTCCCGACCTCGGACAGCCAGGTGTTGGCGACGTTGACGGCACGGTCGAAGGCGTGCAGTCCGGTCAGGGACATGATCGTCTCCTGTTCTGTGCGCGGCGGGCGGCCGGGCGGGGCCTCAGGGCACGGCGGTGCCGCGGTCGCCGCGGCGCGGGGGGAGCCCGGGAATCATGGGGAACGGCAGGCGTGGCCGCTCGCCGCCGGGCTGCCGTGTCCCGCGCCCGGCGAACCCGGCCACGATGTCGCGCGCGGTCAGCAGGCCGACCAGATGGCCGTGCTCGCCGACCACCGGCAGCGCGTCGGCGCCGGTGTAGGTCATGACGGTGGCCGCCCGGTGCAGGGTGTCCGCGGCGTGCACCGACGCGGGCCGGCGGCCGCGCAGCAGCGCGCCCACCCGCAGGCCGGACAGGGTGCTGGCCGGGGCCGCGCAGGCGACCGCCAGGTCGGCCCGGTCCAGCAGGCCGGCCAGCCGGCCGTCCGGGTGCACCACCGGGAGGTGGTGGTAGCCGGACCGCTCCAGCAGTTCCCAGGCCATCGGGACGCTCTCGTCCTCGGCGACGGCGTAGACCGCCGTGCTCATCAGCTCGCCGACGGTTCGCCGGGCGGGGTCCGGGAGCTCCTCGCGGGACCGGTCGGGGCGGTGCTCGCCGTTCTCCTCGCCGGTGGTGCGTCGCCGCTGCGTCGTGTGTTCCATCGTCCGGCCTTCCTCCCGGTCCTCCGGTGCCCCGGTCTGCGGCCCCGGCCGGCGGCCGCCTCTCCTTCAGGCCTCGCGGCCGACCTCGATGCGCCGCGGGGCGGTGCCGGCCTCGCCCAGCGGTGCCCGGACGGTGAGGATGCCCTTGTCGTACACGGCGCTGATGTCCTCGTCCCTGACCCCCTCGGGCAGGGTGATGCTGCGGCTGAAGGAGCCGTAGCGGAACTCCGAGCGCTGCTTCTCCTTCTTCTCCTCGGATCGTTCGGCGCGGATCGTCAGCACCCCGCGGTCCACGGTGATCTCCACGTCCCGGTCCGGGTCGATGCCGGGCAGTTCGGCCCGTACGACGTAGGAGCCGTCCTCCTCGGTCTCCTCGATCCGGATGAAGCGGGCCTCGGTGCCGAAGGGCATACCGAACGGGAACCCCTCGAACCAGTCGGCGAGGTCCGGGTGGCGGCTGATGAACGGGAACTTCCTGCGCTCGATGGCGGGCATGGCAGACCTCCTGGTCGCTGACGCTGTTTCCATGATGTTCGGCATCCCCCGTTCCCGCCTGCTCACGATGGGTCAGCCGGGCGGGGCCTGCGGGTGGGACACCGGCCGGCCCTGGCGGAGGTGGTGGCGGACGCGGTCCGGGTCGGGCTCCTGCCGGGTGAAGACGTCCTGCCCGACGGCCGTGGCGTCCCAGGCGTCGGGGGCGGTCGCGGCGGTGGTGAGCAGCCAGGTGGTGCTGATCCGCTCCTCGCCGTCGCCGTCGTGGTGGTACTGGCCGTTCCAGCTGGTGACGGAGTCCGCGTCGTGGCTCTCGTTGCGCCAGGCGACCGTCCAGCCCAGGGCGGTGCCCAGGTCGTCGCGGGCGGGCGTGTCGTACCGGCCGACCAGGGTGTAGGGGCCCGCCGCGTGGCCGGTGGCGGAGACGTACGTGCCCGTGATGCCGCCGAGTGGGTCCACCGTGACCTGCATGTGGGACCCGAGCTCGTTGTACCAGTCTCCGGCGATGCTCATCGGTACTCCTCCTCGCGGGTGAGAGCAGGTCCCCGATGCCACGGTGGCGCACGCCGGGGGCGCGGGCCATGGGCCGTTGGGCCCCGCGACGGCGTACGAGCCGTCCCGTGGGGCGGGCCGAAGGGCCCCGCCGCGCGTCCGGGGCGGGTGAGCCGGTGGCGCTCGGCCCCGGGGCAGAGCCGTTCGGCCCTGCCTGGCGCGGGGTGCGGCCCGTGATGCTGGAGGGAGAGACCGGTGCGCGAGCCGCTGCGCGCCGCGTGCCGGATGCCGTCGGAGGAGAGCGGATCTGTGATCACACGAGTGCGCGTGCCGCATCGGCAGCAGCCGATGACGCCGCCGGCCAGGCCCGGCCCGCCGGAGGAGCCGCCGCCGCCCAAGCCGCCCGTCACGCCGCCGCCCACGCCGGGCTGGCGCCGCTGGATCGTGCCGCTCCTGCTGGGTGTGTTCCTCGTCGTCATGCTGATGGTCCGCGCCCCCTCCGGGACGACCCAGAAGCAGTTCTCGTACAGCGACTTCACCGCCAAGGTGGGGGCCGGCCAGGTGAAGACCGTCGACATCGACGACAAGGGCGGGGTGACCGGCACCCTGAAGGACGGCACCAAGTTCACCACCCGGCTGCCGACCGCGCTGGGCACCGAGCAGCAGCTCCAGCAGCAGCTGAGCGCGAAGAAGGTCCAGGTCACCGCGGTGCAGTCGAGCAGCAACCCGCTCGGGTCGATCCTGCTGTCGTTCCTGCCGCTGCTGCTGATCCTCGGGTTCCTGTTCTGGGGCGCGCGCCGCTCGGCCGGTGCCCTGACCGGCGGGGTCAGCGCCATCGGCCGGTCCCGGGCGAAGATCATCGAGGCGGAGCGGCCGACCACCCGCTTCGACGACGTGGCCGGCTACGACGGCGTCAAGCAGGAGATCAGCGAGGTCGTGGACTTCCTGCGGCACCCGCAGCGCTACGCCGCCGCCGGGGCCAAGGGGCCGCGTGGGGTGATCATGGTGGGGCCGCCTGGCACCGGCAAGACCCTCTTCGCGCGGGCCGTCGCCGGGGAGGCGGACGTGCCGTTCCTGTCGGTGACCGGTTCCGCGTTCGTCGAGATGTTCGTCGGCGTCGGCGCCTCCCGGGTCCGCGACCTGTTCGAGGAGGCGCGCAAGCGGGCACCCTCGATCATCTTCATCGACGAGATCGACGCCGTCGGCGCCCGGCGCGGCGGCGGCCGCCTCGGCGGCAACGACGAGCGCGAGCAGACCCTCAACCAGCTGCTCGCCGAGATGGACGGCTTCGACCAGTCCGCGGGCATCGTCGTCCTGGCCGCCACCAACCGGCCCGACTCGCTGGACCCGGCGCTGCTGCGCCCCGGCCGCTTCGACCGGCAGGTGACCATCCCGCTGCCCAACCAGGCCGAGCGGGCCGCCATCCTCGCCGTCCACGCCCGCGGCAAGACCCTCGCGCCCGAGGTGGACCTCGACGCGGTGGCCCGCGCCACCCCCGGGTTCTCCGGCGCGGACCTGGCCAACCTGGTCAACGAGGCGGCGATCAACGCGGTGCGCGACGACCGCTCCACCATCAGCCGCAAGGACGTCGACGACGCCCGGGACCGGGTGCTGCTCGGCCGCCGGGAGACCTCCAACGCGCTGCTGCCCGAGGAGCGGCACTCGGTGGCGGTGCACGAGTCCGGGCACGCCCTGGTCGCCGCGCTGTGCGAGCACGCCGACCCGGTGGCCAAGGTGACCATCCTGCCCGCCGGGATGACGCTCGGGGTCACCGAGCAGCTGCCGGAGGCCGAGCGCCACCTGTACAGCGAGGGCTACCTGACCGACCTGCTCACCGTCCGGCTGGGCGGGCGGGCGGCCGAGCTGGTCGTCTTCGGCGAGGGCTCCACCGGCGCCGCCAACGACCTGGCCGGCGCCACCCAGATCGCCACCCGGATGGTCCGGGAGTTCGGGCTCTCCCCGGCGCTGGGCCCGATCGGCTACGCGCCGTCCACCGTGCGCTACCTGGGGGAGGGGGCCGACGAGGTGGGGCGCCCGCCCTATTCGGAGCAGACCCAGCGGATCGTCGACCAGGAGGTCTCGCGCCTGGTGCGGCAGGCCGAGGAGCGGGCGCTGACGCTGCTGCGCGACCACCGGGCGGCCCTGGACCGGCTGGCCGGGCTGCTGGTCGCCGAGGAGACCGTGGACGGCCCGATGGTCCTGGACGTGCTGCGCCAGGAAGATCGCCAGGAGAATACCGAGCCGCGGCGGGACGGTGACGAGGGCCGGCCCGCGGCGGAGCGTCCGGACGACCGCCGGGCGGCGGACGCCGCGGCCCGCTCGGCTCGCCTCTGAAGTCCGCTGAAGGTCCGCTGAAGGTCCGCTGAAGGTCCGCTTGAAGGTTTGCTGAAGGCCGGTGTCGCGGGAGCGCCGGACGAGCGGAGCCCGGCGATATCCGTGACGATCGAAGGAGGACCGGCGAAGAGGTGTGCCATGACCGACGAGGTGAGCTCCGCAGCCGACCCCGGCCCGGCCGAGGGGCTGCGGATCGTGGTGGGCGTCGACGGCTCGGAGGCGTCCAAGGCGGCGCTGCGCTGGGCGATCCGGCAGGCCGGGCTGGTGGGCGGGGTGGTCGAGGCCGTCCTGGCCTGGGAGTTCCCCATCGTCTGGCGCGGCTGGATCCCGCCGGCCGACCAGGCGGACTTCGAGGCCGACGCGGGCCGGATGCTGCGCAGCGCGGTGGACGAGGTCGCCGAGGCGGTGAGCCCGGTGGAGATCCGGCCACGGGTGGTACGGGGGCATCCGGCGGCGGTGCTGCTGAAGGCGGCGAGCGGCGCCCACCTGCTGGTGGTGGGCCACCGGGGGCGCGGCGGCTTCGCGGGCGCGCTGCTGGGCTCGATCAGCTACCACTGCGTGCTGCACGCGCCGTGCCCGGTGCTGGTGGTGCGGGGCGCCGCGGACTGACGGGTGGCGGCGGGCATGCCGCCGCCCCGGTCGCGGGTGGGCACGACCGGGGCGGCGGAGGGTGCGGGCTGGGCCGGTGGCGTCAGCCGGTGAACGCGGTGGTGCCGTCCGGGGTGCCCAGGCCGGTCGGGCCGTCGTAGCCGGTCTCGGCGGTGCACAGGTACGCCGGCGAGCAGCTGGTGGTCGAGCCGCTGGTCACGTCGTACAGCGAGCCGGTGTGGGCGTAGAGGAAGGAGGACGGGTACGAGCCGGAGGACGGCGTGCCCGCGTCGGCGTAGACGCCGGCGATGAGCGGGGCGGCGACGCTGGTGCCGCCGTAGACCACCCAGCCGGAGGCGCCGTAGGTCTGGTAGACGGCCACGCCGGTGGCGGGGTCGGCGACCGCGGAGACGTCGGCGACGGTGCGCTTGCTGCAGCCGGTGTCGGTCTGCCAGGTCGGCTTGGCGTCGTAGGACGAGCAGCCGGAGCCGGCGCCCTCGGTCGAGCTGGTGGACCACACGCTCTCGGTCCAGCCGCGGCTGTTGGAGGACGTGGACAGCGAGGTGCCGCCGACCGCGGTGACGTACTTGGAGGCCGCCGGGTACTCGACGCCGTAGCCGCTGTCACCGGAGGAGACGGTGATGGCGACGCCGGGGTGGTTGAAGTAGCTGGAGTCGTAGCTGGTGTCCGAGGAGGACTCCGAGCCGCCGTAGCTGTTGGAGACGAACTTCGCGCCCAGCGTCACGGCCTCGTTGACGGCGGTGCCCAGGTTGGCCATGGTGGCGCTCTTGGCCTCGACCAGGATGATGTTGGCGTTGGGGGCGATCGCGGAGACCATGTCGAGGTCGAGCGATATCTCGCCGGCCCAGCCGGTGTTGCTGCTCGGCAGGCTGGTGGTGCTGCCGGTCTGGCTGACCTTCTTGAAGCAGCCGCTGGCCGAGGTGCAGGCGGGCAGGCCGTACTGGCTGCGGTAGGTCGCCATGTCCGACTCGGCGTTGGGGTCGTTGTAGGCGTCCACGATGGCCACGGTCTGGCCGGAGCCGCCGTTGGCCGCCAGGTTGTAGGCGCTCAGCAGGCTGCTCGGGCCGTAGCCGGAGGGCGTCGCGTTGGGCGAGATGGCGGACTTGCTCGCGATGCTGGTCACGCGCAGGGCGTTGCAGGCCATGGTGCCGGAGGTGGCCGGCGTGGCACAGCTGCGTGCCCACGACACACCGTGGGAGACGCCGGTCTGGGGGATGGTCTGGGCGTCGGCGGTGCCGGTGGCGGACAGGCCGGACAGGGCGAGGGCCGCGGTGCCGAGGATCGACAGGGCGATCCGGCGTCTGTGCAGGGTGCGCAACGTAACTCCTCCTGGGTCGGGTGAAGCCGGGAGCTTGGGGGGACGGCCACGGGCAGGGTCGGCCGCGGCCGGTGACGCTGTGCGGCATTGCGTGCGGGAGACGGCTCCTGGTGGGGGCAGGTGCCGGTGATGCCCCGTGGAATTCACCGGTGGAGCCGGTGATTCACAGGTAATGCACAGGTGAAGCTGAAGTGACGCATGGAAATGCGGGAGTTGGTGCTTTGCTGCCACCCCGAAGAGTGGTGGCTGCTCTAGACCGTACTTTGACGTGCCCGGATCAACAAGAGTGGCGGAGATACGGGTTCCGGATTTACCGCCCGTTCACAGGAGTTGGGCCGCTCGGAGGGCGTCGTGCGAAGAATGGCCGCTTCTCGGCGCGCGGACCGTTGACGCACACGTAGCGGGGCCGTAACCTCACGCCCAGTCATATATCAGACACCATATGCGAGTCGATGGGGGCGGTATGACCAGTGTCCTCGCCTTACCGGGCGCCCGGCGACACCACGGCGCGGACCGGCCGGAACCATCCCCCGGACGGGGCCGCCGCAGACGGCTGTTGGCCGGCTGTGTCGCCACCGCCACGCTGGCCGCGGCCGGTTGCCTGGCGGCCCCGCCGGCCTTGGCGGCGCCCGCCCACCCCGCGTCCGCGCCCGGCGCCGCCCGGACCTTCGCCGGCTGGGACGGATCGTGGAGCACCGGCCCCGTACAGCCGGGCACCAGCGGCCTGTCCGCCAAGGGGTTCAACGACCAGACCCTGCGCGAGGTGGTGCGCCCCACCCTGGGCGGCGAGCAACTGCGGATCCGGCTGAGCAACGTCTTCGGCAGGGCACCGCTGACCATCGACGACGCGGCGGTCGGCGTGCGCGACACCGGTGCCTCGGTGGTGCCGGGCACCCAGCGGCCGGTGCGCTTCCACAACCGCCGGCGGGTGACCGTCCCGGCGGGCGAGGAGATCTGGAGCGACCCGGTGCCGCTGCGGGTCACGGCCGGCCGGGACCTGGCGGTCAGCCTGTTCGCCCACGGGGCCACCGGGCCGGTGACCTGGCACCCCACCGCCCTGACCACCTCGTACTACTCGGCCTCCGGCGACGGCGACCTCACCCGGCGGACCGGCGGCGCCGGATTCGGCTCGACCACCACCTCCTGGTACGTGCTCGACGGGGTGGACGTGCGCACCCCGCGGCGCTCCGGCGCGGTGGTCGCGTTCGGCGACTCGATCACCGACGGCAGCAACTCCACGCTCGACGCCGGCCACACCTGGCCCCTGGACCTCGCCCGCCGGCTGCACGCCGACCCGCGGGGCCGCGGGCTGTCCGTGCTCAACGAGGGCATCGCGGGCAACCGGGTGCTGAACGACGCCGGGACCGCCGGGGTCAGCGCCCAGGAGCGCTTCGGCCGTGACGCGCTCGCCCAGACCGGCGTGCGGGACGTGATCTTCCTGGAGGGCATCAACGACATCGGGCACGACCAGGGCGCGGACGGCGGCCCGCTGACCGCCGCCGAACTCATCGACGGCATCACCGCCGTGGTGGACGCGGCGCACCGGCACGGCCTGCGGATCATCGGCGGCACCCTCACCCCGATCGGCGGCAGCGGTTACGACTCGCCCCACGCCGAGGAACTCCGCCAGGAGGTCAACGACTGGATCCGCTCCAGCGGTGTCTTCGACGACGTCGTGGACTTCGACGCCGCGGTGCGCGATCCGGACGACCCCACCCGCTTCCTGCCGGAGTACGACAGCGGCGACCACCTGCACCCGGGCGACGCCGGCTACCAGGCGATGGCCGACGCGATCGACCTGGACCTGCTGGACGGCTGACCGCCCGGCCGTCCGGCCGGTCACGACGACGCGACCGTGAACGAGAGGAACCGCCCGTGCTCCGACCCGTGCGGGCGGCGGCAGCCGTGCTCGCGCTGCTGCCGTCCTGCCTCGGCCTGCTGATATCCCCGGCCGCCGCGGCCACCGGCGCCCCCGGTGGCCCCGCGCTGATCCGCCCCGACGACCCCCGTCTGACCTACGAGGGCCACTGGGGACGCACCGCGAGCAGCGCGACCACCGTCAACTCCGGCTCACGGCTGCTGCTGCGCTTCACCGGCCGCACCCTGACCGGCCTGTTCGACACCGCCTCCATCACCGTGCCGTCCCAGATCCACGTCTCCGTCGACGGGTCGGCGCCCACCCTGTACAAGGTCGACCGCGACCGGATCGACTTCACGCCCACCCCGCTGCGCCCGGGTGCGCACACCGCCGAGATCGACGTCAAGGACGTCGACGAGTACGAGAACCGCTGGGTCCCGCCGCTGCAGTCCGGTGTGGTGCTGACCGGCCTGGAACTCGGCCGGCACGCCGTGCTGCTGCCCGGGCCGCGGCCGGGCCGCCTGCGCCTGGCGTTCTACGGCGACTCCATCACCGAGGGCGTCATGGCGCTCGGCCCCAGCCTCGGCGTGGACGACGCCGACGGGACCAAGGACTACGCGTACCTCACCGCCCGGGCGTTCCACGCCGACGCGGCCCAGGTCGGCTTCGGCAAGCAGGGCGTCATCCAGCCGGGCCATGGCGGAGTGGGCACCGCCGCGCAGTCCTTCGGCTGGAACTTCGCCGGCTCACCGGCCGACCCGCGCTTCCACCCGGACGCGGTCGTGGTCAACGAGGGCACCAACGACGGCGCTTACGGCAGCGCCGACTTCCGGACCGCCTACCTGGCCTATCTGCGCGAGATCCGCGCCGCGGACCCGCACTCCTGGATCTTCGCCATGCGGCCGTTCGGCGGCTACCACGCGGACGACATCGCCTGGGCCGTACGGCAACTGGGGGACCGCAAGGCGGTCTACGTGGACACCACGGGCTGGCTGTCGGTGGCCGCGGGCGACTTCAACGGCACCACCCACCCCGACATCCAGGGGCACCGCACGGCGGCACGGCGGCTGACGGCGGTCATCGAGGCCGTCACCGGCTGGCGCGCCACCACCCCGTAACCCCCGGCCCGGGCCCGGGCGCGACCGAGAATCGAGGGCGAGTGGACATCGACACGACACCCGAGCGCCGGCCCGCGGCGGCGGGCCCCGCCGGCACCCGCCGCAGGGACGTCCTGCGGGGCATGGCGGCCGGCGGCGCCGGAGCGGTGCTGGGGGCGGCGGGCCCGGCGGGCGGCACCCCCGCGGCGGCGTCCCCGGCCGGGCCGGGCGGTACAGCCGTTCCGCGGCACTCCGCGGGGCCCCGGCGCACCGGCCCCGGCGTATGGGGCGACCAGGGCGACGGCACCTACCGCAACCCGGTGCTCGACGCCGACTTCTCCGACCCCGACGTCATCCGCGTCGGCGACGACTTCTACCTGGTCAGCTCCGAGTTCCACCTGATGGGCATGGTGGTGCTGCACTCGAAGGACCTGGTCAACTGGCGCTATCTGGGGCGCGTCTACGACCGGCTGGACATCAGCCCCCACTACGACCGGCCGCGCCCGCCGTCGGACCCCGACACCCGCTATGGCAAGGGCAGTTGGGCCCCGGTCATCCGCCACCATGACGGGCTGTTCTGGATCTGGTTCTGCACGCCGACCGAGGGCTGCTTCATGACCACCGCCCGCGACCCGGCCGGCCCGTGGGCGCCGCTGACCGCCGTCAAGCTCTACGCGCCGGGGGAGCACCCCTGGGAGGACCCCTGCCCGCTGTGGGACGACGACGGGCAGGCGTACCTCGGGCACAGCCTCAAGGGCGCCGGCCCCATCATCGTCCACCGGATGAGCCCGGACGGCCGCACCCTGCTGGACGAGGGCACCACCGTCTACACCGGGCCCAACGCCGAGGGCACCAAGCTGTACAAGCGCGACGGCCGCTACTACCTGGTGATCCCCGAGAACGGGGTGTCCGCGGGCGACCAGTGGGTGCTGCGTTCGGACAGCATCCTCGGCCCGTACACCTCGGAGAACGGCACACCCGTGCTGCACTCCGGCAACGGGGTCTCCGGACCGCACCAGGGCGGGCTGGTCGACACCCCGTCCGGCGAGTGGTGGTTCCTGCACTTCCAGGAGAACGGCGCGCTGGGCCGGGTGGTCTGGCTGGAGCCGGCGCACTGGACCGCGGACGGCTGGCTGCGGATCGGTGTCGACGGCGACGGGGACGGCATCGGTGAGCCGGTCATCAACCACCGCAAGCCCGACACCGGCCGAGCCCATCCCCTCACCGCCCCGGCGACCGGCGACGACTTCACCGGGTCCACCCTCGGCCTGCAGTGGGAGTGGAACCACAACCCGGTCGACGGGCACTGGTCGCTCACCGAGCGCCCCGGCCACCTCCGGCTGATCCCGGCCGGCGCCGAGGCCGACCCGTTCCTCGCCCAGGGCACCCTCACCCAGAAGCTGCTGGGCCGCACCGGCACCGTCACCACCGAACTGGACACCTCCCGGATGGCCGACGGGCAGCTGGCCGGGCTGCTGCACCTGTGCTCCACCGCCCAGTGGGTGGGCGTGACGCGGACCGGCGGCGTCCGGCGGATCACGGCCTCGGCCGGCGGGACGGCGGTCACCGGCCCGGTGGTGCGCGGCGAGCGGGTGTGGCTGCGCTCCACCCTCGACCTGGACCGCGGCAGCCACCTCCACTACAGCCTGGACGGAGTCCACTTCACCCGCGTCGGCCCCGCGCTCACCCTGGACTTCGCCTTCTGGAAGGGCACCAAAGCCGGCCTGTTCACCTGCAACGGGACCGGTGGCGGCGGCATCGCGGACTTCGCCTGGTTCGACTACGCCCACGACGGCCCGGACGGCGGCGCGCCCCGCTACGACACCGCCCCGGTCTGGACCTGCGCCGGACCGGTCTCCTTCACCGGCTCGCCGGACTCCTACCTCGACGCCGGGACCACCGCCTGCCCGCAGACCAGCGAGCTGACCGTGGCGTTCACCATGACCGCGGACCGCTACGGCGCGATGGCGCCCGTCGACCGGCTGCCCGCCACGGCGGACGGCCGCGCCGGGGGCTGGTCGGTCGCCCTGGACGCCGAGGGCGGACTGTCCTGGGTGATCGGCGGCGCGGCGCCCGGCACCGGGACGGCCGTCCGGGTACCCGGCGCCTACCGCCCGGGCCGGCCGGTGCGGGTGGCGTGCACGCTGGCGGTCGGCCTGGACGGCGTCCCCACGGCGGCCGTGTACCTCGACGGCGTGTGCCGCGCCCGGCGCGCCGGGATACCCGGCACCGTGATGAACACCGCCACGCCGCTGCGGCTCGGCGCGCCAAGCACCGCCTACCGGGACCGGCCCTACGCGGGCGCGCTGGCCGGGGTGCGGATCTGGGCGCGGGCCCTGGACGCGGCGGAGATCGCCGCCGTGCCGGCCGAGGCCGCGCCGCCGTGGATCCGGGTGGCCGACGTCGAGGTGCGGACGGACGGGCCGGACGCCCCGGCCGACCTGGGCCGGGCCGAGGTCGGCGACCGCCTGCCGGTGTCGGTGGCGACGGACGCGCCCCCGCCCGCCTACCGGTACCCGCTCGGGACGACCACGGTGACCTGGACGGCCACCGACGCGGCGGGCGGCACCGGCACGGCGGAGCAGCGCGTGGTGGTGCGGCGCCGGTGAGGCGGGGTGGTCAGCCCGTCGGGGAGGTGCGGTAGCGCTCGGCGAGCGGGGCGCCGGACGCGCCGCGCAACTCCGCCTCCACGGCGGCCAGCCGCGCCACCGCGTCGGCGTCCGCCAGCCCCGGCACGCACACCACCTCGCCGGTGCGCAGGGCGGCCAGCGAGGCGGTCACCACGTCCTCGGCCGGCATCCCGCCGCTGTCGTGCACCCGGTGCTCGCGGCCCGGGACGGGCTCGTCGCCCGCGGTCAGGTGGAACTCGGTGGCGGTCAGGCCGGGGCAGACCACCTGGACGCCCACCGGGGTCCCGGCCAGTTCCGCGGCGAGCGTCCGGGTGAACGCCACGACATAGCCCTTGGTGCCGCCGTAGACGGCCCGGTACGGCAGGGGCCCGGGCGGCAGCGACCCGGCGAACGCCAGCAGCGAGGCCACGTTGACCACCGCGCCACGCCCCCGGGCGAGCATGCCGGGGAGGGCGGCGCGGGTCAGCGCGGTGAGGGCGACGACGTTGACCGCGAGCACCTTGGCCAGCAGCGCCGGGTCGGTCTCGGGATACGGCCCGTAGCCGTTGATGCCGGCGTTGTTGACCAGCAGCGTGACGTCCTCGGCGGCCACCCGCTCGGCGACCCGGGCCACGTCGTCCTGGAGCGACAGATCGGCGACCAGCGGCTCCACGGCCACCCCGGCGCTCTTGCGCAGCCGTTCGGCCAGGTCCTCCAGGCGCTCCGCCCGCCGGGCGACCAGCACCAGGTCGTGGCCCTCGCCGGCGAGCCGCTCCGCGTACACCGCGCCGATGCCCGAGGAGGCCCCGGTCACCACGGCCGTTCCCGGTGACGTCCGCATGCTCATCCCACCGCTCCCTCGATGATCCCCAGGTCCTGCTGCGGCCAGGGTAGGTCATTGATCACCGGGTCCGTACGGGTGCGCGAGCGGGGAGGCGGTAGAAAGGAGGCATGCCCAAGCGTGTGCCTGCCAAGGCCGTCCAGGCGCCCACCGAGCGGGACGGTGGCGGCGCCGACGAGGTCGTCACCGCCGTACTGACCGCGTCGCGGCTGCTGGTGGCGGTCTCGGCGCGGTCGCTGGCCGCGGTCGGGGAGACGCTGACGCTGCCGCAGTTCCGGATGCTGGTGGTGCTCGACAGCCGCGGGGCGATGAACATCTCGCGGCTGGGCGAACATCTCGACGTGATCCCGTCCACGGCGATGCGGATGGTGGACCGGCTGGTGGCGTCGGGCATGCTGGCCCGGGAGGCGAGTGAGGCCAACCGCCGTGAGATCGTGGTCCGGCTGACCGACGCGGGGCGCCGGGTGGTGCGCGAGGCCACCGAGCGGCGGCGCGCCGAGATCGCGCGGATCGTGGCGGCCATGCCGCCCGCGCAACGCGAGGGACTGGTCGGCGCGCTGCGGGCGTTCACCGAGGCGGGCGAGGAGCCGCAGGCCCGGCGGCCCGCCGACGACCTGGGCTGGTGACGGCGCCGGGCGGCGAAACGGCTCCGGGCGGTGACGGCGCCAGTGCTCCATCGTAGCCACCGGCCGTGGCGCGTCCGCACGGGGGGCGAGCCGCCCGGCCGCGGCCGCCCCTCGCATAATGCGAAGATGGCAAACAACGCTGTCCATTTTCGCGTCGGCCGCGTCGCCCGGGCCGGGCGGGCCGCCGCGGCCGGTGCCGCCCTGATCGCCCTGGTGGCGGGCTGCTCCGGCGGTTCCGGGACCTCCACGGCCACCCCCACCCCCGGCAGCGTGCCCGGTGCCGCCAGCGGCACCCCCGGCCGGCTGACGGCGCAGGCGAACGGCGTCAACATCACCGTCACCGACGCCGTAGCCCGTACCGGTCCGTCCGGCACCGGCGAGCTGACGATGACGGTCCGCAACGACGGCGACGTCCCCGAGCACCTGGCGATGGTGGCGGTCCCGGGCGCCGGGCGGGCCACGCTCCAGGGCATGGCCACCGGCAACGGCTCGCTGTCCACCGCCGGCATCCTCATCGCGCCGCACAGCACGGTGACCTTCGGCGGCAACGGGCCGCGGGTGCTGCTGCCCGCCCAGCACGGTGCCACCGCGGGCGCGGTCACGACGCTGACCGTGCAGTTCGGCGTCGTCGGCCTGGTGCACCTGCCGGTGCGAGTGGTCACGTCCTGAGCGTCACAGGTCGTTGCCCGCGTAGGAGAGATTGAAGCTCTTGTTGGCCAGCGGGAAGTCCGGGACGATCGTGTCCGCCAGCGCGACCGGCAGCGCGGGCCAGTTGAAGAACGACGGGTCGACGGGCTTGACGCGGGCCAGCCGGCCGTCGGCGGCCAGTTCCACCCGGGTGGTGATGGTCCCGCGCCAGCCCTCCACGATCCCGGTGCCGCTGCGGCCCGCCGTCCCGCCGCCGAGCGCCGCGCGCTCCACCCCCGGCCGCAGGCCCGCCGCGAGGTGGGCGGCCAGGGCGAGCGAGGCGTCGATCTCCTCGGCGCGCACCAGGAAACGGGCCAGCACGTCACCGGTGAGGTGCACCGGCACCGTCAGCTCCGCGTCCAGGTCGCAGAACGGGTGCGCCAGGCGGGCGTCGGTCTCCAGCCCGCTGGCCCGGGCCACATAGCCCAGCGTGCCCAGGTCGCGTGCCGCGCCCGGGGCCAGGCGCGCGGTGCCGGTGAAGCGGTCCCGTACGGTGCTGTGGCCCAGCGCCAGTTCGGTCAGCCGGTGGACGTCCGCCCCGGTCCGGCGCAGCAGGGCCGCGTCCGGCAGGGCGCGCAGCGCGGCACCGCCGGGCAGTACGCCGCCGCGCAGCAGCCGGTGCCCGGTGACGCTCTCGTTCAGGCGGAGCAACCGCTCGCGCAGCCGCCCGGCATGGGAATTGAGGACGGAGTGGCCGACGTCGTTGCAGAGCGCGCCGAGGTCGGCGACATGGTTGTGCAGGCGCTCCAGTTCCAGCAGCAACGCCCGTGCGCGGCGCGCCGGTTCGGGCACGGTCGTGCCCGTCGCCTCCTCCACCGCCAGGCAGTACGCCAGCGCGTGCCCGACCGCCGTGTCGCCGCTGACGCGTTCGGCGAGCGGCAGCCCGGTCTCGGCGGTGCGGCCCTCGAAGAGCCGCTCGACGCCCCGGTGCACGAACCACAGGCGGGCCTTGAGCTTGACGATGGTCTCCCCGACGACGGAGAAGCGGAAGTGGCCCGGTTCGATCAGCCCGGCGTGCACCGGCCCGACCGGGATCTCGTAGACCCCGTCGCCCTCCACCTCCAGGAACGGGAAGGGGCCCTCCGGTTCACCGAACGGCGGCGGGGGACCGGCGTCCGGGCGCATCGGGTACCAGCCGCGCGGCCAGTGCGCGTGCCGCACCAGGCGGCGCGGCAGCGGATGGCCGGCCGGCGCCACGCCGTGCAGGTCGTGCATCTCGCGCTCGAACCGCCCGGCCGGGAACGACAGTCCCGCCAGCGACGGCACCCCCACCTCGCCGGGCGCCAGGCGCACCTGGAGTTCGACGCGGGTGTCGGGCGGCCCGGAGACGAACAGGTACACCACCCGGATCGCCGCCGACGGCGTTCCGGCGTGGTCGTGGTGGGCGGCGACCAGGGCGAGCCGGTGGCCGGCGGCGAGCAGTTCGGCGGCCCGGGCCGGCAGGGCGTCCGGGGCGGTCTCCTCGATGGTGCGGTGCATGGCTCAGCGCCCTCCGATGATCGCGGCGGCCTGGTGCAGCAGGCCGGTCAACGGCCCGGTCGTCACCCCGAGGGCGGCGCACAGCACCAGCCCGGCCAGCAGCGGCGCGCCCGCCGCCGCCCCGAGCCGCAGCGGCTGCGCCCCCTCGGGCGGCGGGCCCAGCACCATCCGCCCGGTGCGCAGCGCCAGCGCCCCGAACGCGGCCAGCACCAGCAGCAGCGCCACGGCCACCGGCCCGCCGAAACCGGCGGCGAACCCCGCCCGGGCGATGCCCAGTTCGGACGCGAACAGGCTGAACGGCGGCAGCCCCAGCAGCGCCAGCACCGCCAGGCCGAACGCCGCGCCCAGCGCCGGCATCCCGGCCAGCAGCCCCCGCACCCGGCCGATCCGGCTGGAGCCCCGCAGGGTGAGGATGTGCCCGGACGAGCAGAACGCGACCGACTTGGCCAGCCCGTGCCCCGCGATGTGCAGCAGCACCGCGGCGATCGCCAGCGGTCCGCCCACCGCGGTGCCCAGGGCGATCAGGCTCATGTGCTCCATGCTGGAGTAGGCCAGCATCCGCTTGTAGTCGCGCTGCCCGAGCAGCAGCGCGGCCGCGACGGCCAGCGTCAGCAGTGCCGCGCACAGCAGCAGCAGGCGGACGAAGCCGGGGCCGACGGCCGCGTCCGCGATGACCTTGCAGCGCAGGATCGCCGAGAACGCCACCGACAGCAGGACGCCCGACATCAGCGCCGACACCGGCGCGGGCGCCTGGCTGTGCGCGTCCGGCAGCCAGGCGTGCAGCGGCACCAGACCGGCCTTGGCGCCGAAGCCCAGCACCACCAGCGCGATGCCCAGCCGGGTCACGTCCGGGTCCAGCCGCCCGGCGTGCGCCGCCAGCGCCGGCCAGTCCAGGGCGTCCGGCGCGGACATCCCGGCCTGGCGGGCCGCGTAGTAGAGCAGCACGATGCCCAGGAAGGCCAGCGCGATGCCCGCCGAGCAGATCACCACGTACTTCCAGGCCGCCTCCACCGAGGTGCGGGTGCGCCGGTGGCCCACCAGGAAGGCGGTGACGATCGTGGTGGCCTCCACGGCGACCCACAGCAGGCCCAGGTTCTCGGCGAGCACCGCGCCGCACATGGCGGCGAGGAAGGCGTGCACCAGGGCGTGGTAGCGGCGCGCGTCGCGCTCGCCGGTCCGGCCGCCGTGCCGCTCGCCCGCCAGGTAGGCCGGGCTCGCGGCGCAGGCCAGGGCGGCGACGGCGCCGATGACCAGCAGCAGCCACACCGTCAGGGCGTCGGCGCGCAGGAGGTGCCCGAAGGCGCTGACCGGCCCGGCGCCGGCCGCCGCCAGCGTGGCGCCGCTGCCGAGGATCGCGGCCGGGGAGACCAGCTGGACCCAGCCGGCGGCCGTGGCCCGCACCGGCAGCAGCGAGGCGGCCGCGGTCGCCGCCGGCACCGCGATCGGCGCGAGCAGCAGCAGGTCGAGGGTGGCGGGTGTCATCAGTCGTGCAGCTCCCGCAGTTCGTCGAGGTCGGTGCCGCCGAACGCGGCCCGCATCCGGGTGGTGAGCAGGTGCAGGACCAGCACGGCGAGCAGCAGGTCGAAGGAGACCCCCAGCTCGACGATGAGCGGCACCCCGGCGGTGGCCAGGAACGCCACCGCGGTGATCCCGTTGTCCAGCAGCAGGAAGCCCACGACCTGGGCCGGTGCGCGCCGCCGCGTCACCAGGACGAGGAAGCCGATCAGCACCACCGCCAGGCCCACCGGCAGCGCCCGGGTGGCGGCCGACGGCGCCAGCCGCACCAGCGGGCGGGCCGCGGCGTAGGCCAGCAGCGTCAGCGCGGCCGCGGTCAGCAGTGAGGCGGTGACGTTGACCAGCGGCTGGGTCTCGCGCGGCCGGCCGCCGCGGGCGACGGCCCGGCGCAGCAGATACGGCAGCAGCCCGGCCCGCAGCGCCCCCACCCCGACGGCGGCGCCGACCAGTTCGGCGTGCCCGCCCTCGACGCCCAGCAGGACGCCGATCGCGGCCAGCGCGACGCCCTGGAGCGCGAAGACCCGCACGATCGCGGTCAGTTCACGGAACCACAGCACCAGCACCGCGGCGATCAGGAACGCCCCGCAGGCCAGGTCCAGCAGCTGGGTGTACGTACTCGGGCTCATCGCCGTCACTCCCCGCCCAGCACGAAGGACGCGGTCACCGCGAGGAGCGCCAGCAGGAAGGAACCGGCCAGCAGCTCCGGCACCCGGAACAGCCGCACCTTCGCCCAGAACACCTCGGCCGCCGCCAGCGCCCCGCCCAGCAGCGCCACCTTGGCGGCGAACAGCAGCAGCCCGACGGCCACCGCGCCCGCCGACGCGGCGGTGGCGATGCCCCACGGCGCCGCCAGCGAGGCCAGCAGCCCGAGCAGCACCGTGAGCCGCATCTGCGCTCCCAGTTCCACCAGGGCCAGGTCGCGGCCGGCGTACTCCAGGACCATCGCCTCGTGAATCATCGTCAGCTCCAGGTGGGTGGACGGGTTGTCCACCGGCAGCCGTCCGGTCTCGGCCAGGGTGACGACCGCCAGGGCGACGACCGCGAGCAGCCCCGAGGGCGAGGCGAGACGCTCCGGGTCGTGCAGGCGGTCGGCGACGA
This sequence comes from Actinomycetota bacterium, assembly GCA_048498775.1. GTDB lineage: Bacteria > Actinomycetota > Actinomycetes > Streptomycetales > Streptomycetaceae > JBEHXI01. Next base: position 24,908 of record JBEHXI010000030.1, read on the forward strand.
TCCGCGCGAGGTCGGTCGAGTTCGACGGGATCGACAGGGCCAGGACCGACAGCAGGATCGTCGGCTCCACCAGGGCGGCGATCGTCATCTCCCGGGAGGCGCCCATGCCGCCGAACGCCGTCCCGGTGTCCAGCCCGGCCAGCGCCAGCGCCACCGTCCCCAGGGCGAGCAGCCCGACGACCACGATCAGGTCGGCGCCGCCGCCGGGCGGGGCGGTGGCGGACGCCAGCGGCACCAGCGCGGCGATCAGCGCGGTCGTCACGACCAGCAGCAGCGGCGCGGTCCGGAACGCCGGGCCGGTGCCGTCCGGGGTGATGGGCTGCTTGCGCAGCAGTTTGCGCAGGTCGCGCCAGGGCTGGAGGACTCCGGGGCCCGCCCGGCCCTCCAGCCGGGCGCGTACCTGCCGCATCCAGCCGGCCAGCAGCGGGGCGCCGCCCGCCACCACCGCGACCTGGGCCGCCGCCACGGCCACCGCCGTGCCGTTCACTGTGCCACCGCCAGCACCACCAGGAGGGTCACCAGCCCGGCGAAGCCGTAGCCGAGGTAGAGATGGACGCTGCCGCCGGCCAGCCGCCGGGCCGCGCCGCCCAGCGCCGCCAGCCAGGACAGCACCGGCCGGTACAGGCGGTGCTCGACCCGGTCCGGGACGCGGTTGGAGAACCGCACCCGCTCCACCAGGTACGCCGACTCCCGCAGCGGCGTGACGTCGACGTCCCGCTCCGGCGCGAGCACGTCGTCGAAGACGCGCTGCAACGGCTCGGCGAACGAGGTCGCGGTGTACGCCATGCGCGGGGTGGGCGCGCCGCCGCCGCAGTCCCACAGCGGCGCACCGGTCCTGCGCCGTCGCCCGACCGCTCTGACCAGCGCGGACAGCAGCAGGACGCCGGCCACCAGCGCGGCGGCGATCCACAGCGGTGAGAACGCGGCGGGCAGCCCGGCGAGCCGCAGCCGCAGCGGGTCGGGAGCCAGCGGGCGGCCACCGGTGAGCCCCGCCGCGGACACCGCCCGCGCCAGGGGCCCGGCCAGCAGCTGGGGGACGATGGCCAGCGCGACGCAGCCGGCCGCGAGCAGTCCCATGGCGGCCAGCATCAGCGGCCCGCTCTCCCGGGCCCGGGCGGCGGCCTCGCCGCGCGGCCGGGCGAAGAAGCCGACTCCCAGCGCCTTGACGAACACCGTCGCCGCCAGGCCCGCCGACAGCGCCACCGCCGCCACGGCGACCGGCAGCAGCACGGCGGTGGCCACCCCCGGCACCGCCAATCCGTGGATCAGCGCCTGGAGCAGCAGCCACTCGCTGACGAAGCCGTTGCCCGGCGGCAGCGCCACCGCACCCAGCGCCGCCACCGCGAACAGGGCGGCGGTCACCGGCATCCTGGCCCGCAACCCGCCCAGCGCGTCCAGGTCCCGCACCCCGGTGGCCTTCACGATCGAGCCTGCCGCGCAGAACAGCAGCGCCTTGAACGCCGAGTGGTTCACCACGTGCAGCAGCGCGGCGGCCAGCGCCAGCGCGGCGAGCGCCCGGTGCCCGGAGGCGGCGAACAGCCCCGCGGCGCCCGTCCCGACCAGCACCAGACCCATGTTCTCGCCGGTGGAGTAGGCCAGCAGCCGCTTGAGGTCCCGCGCGACGGCCGCCTGGAGGATCGCGTAGACGGCGGACAGGGCGCCGGCGGCCAGCGTCACCAGCCACCACCAGCGCGCGCCGCCGCCCAGCAGGTCGAAGCCGACGCGCACGATCCCGTACACCCCGAGGTTGACCATGGCGGCGCTCATCAGCGCGGAGACGTTGCTCGGCGCCTCGGGGTGGGCGCGCGGCAGCCAGGCGTGCAGCGGTGCCGTGCCCGCCTTGGAGGCGAAGGCCGTCAGGACCAGCACGAAGACGGTGTTCCGCACCGCGGGCGGCAGGCCGGCCGCGCCCGCCCGCAGTTCGGCGAAGCTCTGCCCGCCGGCCCGCGCGGCGAACAGCGCCAGGGCGGCCAGCAGCAGGACCAGCCCCAGATGGGTCATCACCGCGTACCACAGCCCGGCCTGGCGGACCTGCGGCCGCAGCCGGTGCTCCGCGGTCACCAGCAGCAGCGAGGTGAGCGCCATCAGCTCCCACAGCACCAGGAACGTCGAGACGGAGGCGGCGGCCGGCACCAGCAGCAGCGCGGCCGAGAACAGCGGCAGGGCGGCCTGCGTCCAGCGGGCGTCCGAGCCGTGCCCGGCGTACCCGATCCCGTAGACCGCCACGGCGGTCACCACCGCTCCGGTGACCGCCATGAACAGCCCCGACAGCGGATCGACGGCCAGTTGGACACCGGACAGCGGGAGCACTCCCGGCAGCGCGGCCGACCAGTGCGCGCCGCGCAGCGCGGCCACCCCGGCCAGCAGCCCCGCGATGCCGGCCGCGGCCGTGCACCCGCCGGTGACGGCGGCCCGGGTACGCGGCGGCAGGGCGGCGCCCGCCAGCGCGCCGGCACCGGCCAGCGCCGCGCTCCAGGCGAGCGCGGGTCCGATCACGTCCACGCGCTCACCGGCCGGTCACGGTGCGCAGTGCCGCCACGATCGCCTCGGGCCGGGGCGGGCACCCGGGCACCCGCAGGTCCACCGGCACCACGTCCGCCACGGCCCCCTCGACGCCGTAGGCGCCGGCGAACTCCCCGCAGTTCAACGCGCAGTCACCGGCGGCGACGACCACCCGCGGCTCGGGCATCGCGGCCACCGTGGCGCGCAGCGCGGCGGCCATGTTCCGCGTCACCGGGCCGGTCACCAGGGCGACGTCCGCGTGCCGGGGCGAGGCCACCAGCCGGGCGCCGTACCGCTCCGCGTCGTGGACCGGGCCGAAGGCGGCCGCGATCTCGATCTCGCACCCGTTGCACGATCCGGCGTCCACACACCGCACCTGCGCCGAGCCGCGCAGCGCCCGGGCGGCGGGCGGCGGCGGCTGGTCCGGTGGCGGCGCGGCGGGCTCGGCGACGCGCCCGATCTGCCGGATGGCATGCAGCAAACCCACGTGATGGTCCTCATTGGTGTCGGGTTGGTGTCGGGCGAAGCCCCGCGGCGGTGCGGGCGGCGGTGCGAGGCGGTCCAGGCCGCGTGGAGCGCACCACCTTACGAGTTGCAAATATTAGCAACTCTTGATGTCAGAACAAACTGTACAGGTGGTCCCGGTCACACGGCCGCCCCGCGAGGGCTCAGCCGAGCGCGGCCCGCAGCGCGGGCACCGCCTCTTCCGGCCGCTCCAGCGCCAGGCGGACCGGGGGGATCTCCCGGTCGACGCCCAGCAGCCCGTACACCGCCCGCATCGCGCCGCGCACCGAGTACTCCACGGTGAAGACCACCTCGCGCGGGATCTCCGTGAACTGGCCGAGGAACGCGAAGTTGACCGCGCCGCGGGGGATCACCGCGGGCCGGTCCCCGACGGCGCGGGGCGCGAACTGGCTGGTGATGTACGGCATCAGGGCCGTGGTGACGGTGGTGGTGGAGCGGATCTCGTCACTCGGGCCGGGGTGGCCGAGCTGGCCCAGCAACTCGGTGAGGATCTCCTGACCGGTGGCCCCGGACATCGGCTTCGGCACGAAGTCCCCCTCGGCGTCGATGCGCAGGCCGTACCCCCACGCCGTGCGGACGTCCGCGGGCTGGCCCGCGAAGTGCGGCTGGTGGGGGACCACCAGGGACATCAGCCAGCCGGAGTCCTCGAAGGTCATCAGCGCGCCGGTGCCCGGGGCGTTGCCGGAGAAGTGCTCGATCCACTCCAGCAGCGCCGGGCCGCGCATGGTCAGGGTGAACGACTCCCATTTCGACGCGTCCACCGCGCCGTCGAAGACCTCCGGGCGGCCGAAGTCCGGCGCCCGGCGGGCGATCGTCTCCCACAGCCGCCAGCAGCCGTCGCGCTTGTCGCGGATCAGCTCGGGCACGGTGTGGTCACCGCCCAGCGAGGTGTCCGCGGTCATCGAGCCGAGCGTGACGAACGCCAGATCGCCCGGTTCCAGGCGGAAGGCGCCGGGCATCGAGTCGTGCCGGAACCTGATGCGCTCCACCCGCCGCCGCCCGCCGTGGAACGCGAAGTCCAGATCGGTGACCCGGACGCCGTAGGCGATGCGGACCCCGCGGTCGGTCAGCCACCTGCGGACCGGGCGCACGATCGAGTCGTACTGGTTGAGCCGGGTGCGGCGCACCCCGCGCAGGGTGTGGATGCGCGGCAGCTCCTGCAGGAAACGCAGCAGATAGCGCTTCAGCTCGATGGCGCTGTGCCAGTTCTGGAAGGCGAAGGTGGTGCGCCACATCGTCCAGAACGGCGTGGCCAGGAAGTGCGGCGAGAACAGCTCGTCGATCCGCCGGGCGCCGATGACGGTCTCCGGCATCGCCACCAGCCGGGCCAGCTCCAGCCGGTCACGGCCGCTCAGCCCCAGGTCGGCGGCGTCCCGGATCCGCCCGCCCCGGCCGACCAGCCGGGCCCTGGCCTCGGTGGGGAACGCCGCGTTGAAGGCGTGGACCTCCTCCAGCACGGTGCCCTCGCCGGTCAGCGTGGGAATGGACCCGAGGAGATCCCACAGGCAGACGTACGCCTCGTCCTCCAGCATCCGGCCGCCGCGCAGCACATAACCGCGCTCCGGGTCGCCCCCGGCGTCCAGCGCCCCGCCGGGCACCGGCAGCTCCTCCAGGATGTGGACGTGCTCGCCGCTGAACCCGGCGTCGCGGATCAGGAAGACCGCGGCGGCCAGCGACGCGATGCCGCCGCCGACGAGGTAGGCGTGGGAGCGGGTGACGGGGGCTGCCATGGTGTGCTCCCGGGCGTCACAGCGCCTGGTCGTCGGCGGCGACCACCAGCCGCTGGCCGAGTACCAGCTCGGGCCGGAGCCGGACGGTCACCTCGGCGCCGTCGTCGGCATCGGCGGTCTCCCGCGGGGGATTCGGCCGGTGCCCGGAGCCGTCCGTGTCGGCCTCCACGCCGGCCCAGCCCAGCACGGTGACGGTCCAGCCGCTGCCGTCCGCGTCGTCGATCTCGCCCGCCTCGAAGGCGATCAGCGCGCCCTCGACGGCTCTGACCAACTCGGAGCGAGCCCGGGCGCGCAGCACCACGCACCCCTGGCGGTCCAGGCGGAAGCGGACCGGCAGCACCGCCGGCAGCGCGTCGACCGTGTACACCACGCGGCCGACGGGCACCCCCGCCAGCAGCCGCAGTGACTGCTGCTCGCCCAGCGGCTCGCGTTCGAGTTCCATGGTTCGATCCTCACCCCCGCCGCGCCGCGGCGACGAGGGCCGATGGTCCCTGTCGGCCCGCCGGTCGGGAGCGTTTCCCCGCAGGCCGGACGCGCGGTGGTGCGCCGTTGCCCGGGCGGGAGCGCGGTCCTACCGTCGGACCATGCCGGGTAGCCGTGCGCGGCGCGCGGCGCGGACCGCCGGCGGAAGGGACAGCCCATGCCGGCCCGTCGCCCGAGGGTGGCCCTGGCCATGGCCGCCGACCTGCCCGGACGGCTGTTCACCGCCGAACGGTGGGAGCGCCTGCGGGCCCTGGCCGAGTTGTGCGACGAGCCGGTGCTGACCGACTTCACCGCCGCCTCCGCCCGTGCCGTGCTCGCCCGCACCGAGGTGCTGCTCACCGGCTGGGGGTGCCCGGTGCTGGACGGCGCCGCCCTGGCGGCCGCCCCGCGGCTGCGGGCGGTGCTGCACGCGGCCGGCTCGGTCAGGGGGCACATCGGCGCCGCGGCCTGGGAGCGGGGCCTGCGGGTGTCCACCGCGGCGGGGGCCAACGCCGGGCCGGTCGCCGAGTACACGGTCGCGATGATCCTGCTGGCCGGCAAGGGCGTGCCGGCCGCGGCCGCGGCCTACCGCCGCCGTCGCGAGCGGATCGACCTGCTGCGCGAGTTCCCCGGGGTCGGCAACCACGGGCGGCGGATCGGGCTGGTCGGGGCCTCCCGCGTCGGCCGCCGCGTCATCGAGCTGCTGCGTCCCCACGACCTGGAGGTGACCGTCAGCGACCCGTATCTCGACGAGGCGGAGGCGCGCCGGCTCGGGGTGCGCACCGCGGAGCTGGACGCCCTGCTGCGCGACAGCGACCTGGTGAGCCTGCACGCCCCGCTCACGGAGCGCACCCGCGGCCTGATCGACGGCCGCCGCCTCGCCCTGCTCCGCGACGGCGCGTGGCTGGTCAACACGGCACGCGGCGCGCTGGTGGACCACCCGGCGCTGGTGCGGGAACTGGTCCGCGGACGGATCAGCGCGGTGCTCGACGTGACGGAGCCGGACGTCCTGCCCGCCGGCTCCCCGCTGTTCGGGCTGGACAACGTCGTCCTGACCCCGCACATCGCCGGGGCGCAGGGCAACGAGCTGTACCGGCTGGCGGACACCGTGCTGGACGAACTGGCCCGCTACGCCGCCGGGTTGCCGCTCGCCCACCCCGTCACCCGGGCCGATCTGGACCGGATCGCCTGACGCCGGACGGCGGAAGATCGGGCGGCGGCCAGAGGCCCGTCTCAAAAACCGGCATAGGATAGTCCACATCCCGAACAGGTCAATAGGCCATCATACCCAACCAGGTATCATGGCCGACCGGCTAAGGGAGGACGTCCGATGCAGGTCGACGAAGAGGCAATCAACGCGGTGCTCAACCGGCTGCGCAGGGCCCAGGGCCAGCTGGCCGGGGTGATCGCGATGATAGAGGCCGGCCGTGAGTGCAAGGACGTCGTCACCCAGCTCGCCGCGGTCTCCCGGGCCCTGGACCGGGCCGGTTTCAAGATCGTCGCCAGTGGCATGCGGCAGTGCCTCGCCGCGGCCGACGGCGAGGTGCCCCCGATGACCGAGCAGGAGCTGGAGAAGCTCTTCCTCGCCCTGGCCTGACCTCCCCGCGGGGCCGCCGGAATCCCCGGACCGCGCCCCGCAGCCCCGCCGCCTCCGCCACCCCACCCGCCTCGGACGCGGGGTCTTCAGCGGGCCGGGCTCATGCCGGGCCGGATGGTGTGCCGGACCACTCCGCGTCCACATCGATCACGATCCTGCCCTCGGCCGTTCCGCCTTCCACGGCCGCGTGCGCGGCGAGGACGTCGGCGAGTGTGAAGCGCCGGGGGTCGAGCAGCGGCGTGAGTGCTCCCGCGTCGGCGAGGGCGGCCGCCTCGCGCATGATCTCCCCGTGGTGCTCCCGCCCGCGCCCGGTCAGCAGCGGCAGCAGGGTGAAGACACCGGAGTAGGTCGCCCCGCGGAAGGACAGGGGCGCGATGCTGTGGGTTCCCCAGCCCAGGGCGCTCACGACGTGGCCTGTGTAGGTCCGTACCGCCGCGAAGGAGTCGTCGAGGACGGAGCCGCCGACCGTGTCGAAGACGATGTCGAAGCCCTCGCCTCCGGTGTGCCGGGTGACGTACTCGTCGGCGGGCGTGGTGGTGTAGTCGATCGGCGTGGCTCCCAGCCGCTCGACGACCTCCAGCCGTGAGGGCGACGCGGTGGCGAAGACCTCGGCACCGCGGGCAAGCGCGATCTGGACGGCCACATGGCCGATGCCGCCGGCTCCGCCGTGGATGAGCACCTTCTGCCCCGTGTGGACCCGCGCCCGGTCGACCAGCCCCTCCCAGGCCGTGATGGTGACCAGGGGCAGGGCCGCGGCCTCGCGCGGGGTGAGCGAGGCGGGCTTGCGGGCGAGGAGCCGTGAGTCGACGGCCGCGTACTCGGCGAGCGAGCCCTGCACGCCACCGACGCCACCGGTCATGCCGAACACCTCGTCGCCGGGGGCGAAGTCGTCGACGCCCGCGCCGACCTCCTCCACCGTGCCGGCCAGATCGAGGCCGAGGACGGCCGGAAGTGTGGGCCTGGCGTGGGCGGCCCGGCCGGCCCGGATCTTGGTGTCCAGCGGGTTGACTCCGCTGGCCCTGACCTTGACCAGTACCTGCCCCGGGCCGGCGACCGGCTTGTCGACCTCGCTGAGGGCCGGCGGAGCCTCGAACTCCCGGAGAACCACTGCGCGCATGACGGCGCCTCGTTCCTGTCGTGGCTGGAATGGGCCGTCATTCTAGACATGGTGTTGGACAGTGTGTCCAAAAATTCGTACGCTGCGGTGACAGGGCCGCCGAGCGCGGCGATTCATCCCCTTCGAGAGCGGAATGCCTGTGAGTGCTGCTGGAATGCCCCGCCCCACCCTGCTCCTGGTCCACGGGGCGTGGCACGGCTCCTGGTGCTGGGAGGCACTGACCCCGGTGCTCCGCGCCGACGGCTGGACGACCCGGACCGTCGACCTGCCCAGCGCCGGGGAACGGGCCGGTGTACAGGACGACGCACGCGTGGTGCTGGAGGAACTGGCAGGCATCGACGGCCCGGTGGCCGTCGTCGCCCACTCGTACGGTGGTGTGCCGGTCACCCAGGCCGTGGCCGAGGCGTCCGGCGTCTCGCACGTCGTCTACCTGGCGGCGTACCAACTCGACATCGGCGAGAGCCTCCTCGGCTACCACGGCGCCCCTGCGCCGTCCGAACCCGACGGCTTCCAGGCCGTACCCGGCCGGCCGGTCCCCCTGTTCTACGCCGACGTCCCCACAGCCGACGCCGAGGCGGCCGCCGCGCGCCTGGTCCCGCAGAGCACGAGGTCCTTCAGCGACACGCTGACCTCGGCCGGGTGGCACACCGTCCCCTCGACATATGTCGTCTGTGAGCAGGACGAGGCGCTGCCGCCGCGGATCCAGGAGGAGCTCGCCGCCAGGTCCGGCGCCGTCCACCGCATCGCGAGCGGCCACTCACCGTTCCTGTCGATGCCCCGGGAGCTCGCGCGCCTTCTGTCGGGGATCGTCTCGGAGCCGGCCTCCGGCCCCCGGAGCCCCCGTCCCGCGGCTCCGTAGGATGGCGACATGGCTTCCACCACGCGACGACGCTCCACCGCGGCCGACCGGCGGACCGTGCTGGAGGGGCGGATCGCGTCCGCCCTCGAGGAACTGCTGCGCGGTGGCCTGACCTACACCGAGCTGAGCGTGGAGCAGATCGCGCAGGCGGCCGGGATCTCGCGGTCCACGTTCTATCTGTACTTCCGCGACAAGGTCGACGTGCTGCTGCGGGTGAGCGGTTCCCTCCGATCACGGAGCTACGAGATCGCGGAGGCCTGGCGGCCCTGCGGCCCCGGCGGTGGCGTCGACGGACTGACCCGCACCTACGAGCTGATCATGCGGCACTACCGCGAACACACGGCACTGCTGTCGGCGATCCACGAGGTGGCCGCCTATGACCCCGCGGTCCGCGACTCGTGGTCGGCGCACCAGGACCGCTTCATCGGCAATCTCGTGGTGGTGCTGAAGGAGGAGCAGCGGGCCGGACGCACGCCGGCGGACATCGATCCGCACCTTGCCGCCCGGGTGATCGTCCAGGGAGGGGGAGAGGTCATCACCCGGCAGGTGATCGGCGGCGACGGCGGCGACGACGCGGCGGTGGCCCGGGAACTGGCCTGCGGCTACTGGTACGGCGTCTACCGCCGCCCGGTGGCGTCCCCCGCCGAATGAGGTGAGGGGCGGGCCGGCCGTTCCCGCCGCCCGGGCCATGCCGGCCATTCCCGCACGCCAACTCGTCCCGAGATCCGGCGAGTCACTGCGGAAGACCCACTCAGAGCAGCGCGTCCGGCTGCGTGATCTCCGCCCAGATCGTCTTGCCCGCCGGGGTGTGGCGGGTCCCCCACCGCTGCGTGAACTGCGCGACCAGCAGCAGCCCGCGGCCTCCCTCGTCGAAGCTGCGGGCGCGGCGCAGGTGCGGCGCGGTACTGCTGCCGTCGGCGACCTCGCAGATCAGCACCTTGTTGCGGATCAGCCGCAGCTGGATCGGCGGGCTGCCGTAGCGGATCGCGTTGGTGACCAGCTCGCTGACGACCAGTTCGGTGGTGAAGGCGACGTCCTCCAGCCCCCAGGCCGCCAGTTGCCGGCCGGCCCGGGCGCGGGCGCCGGCCACCGCCGCCGGGTCGGACGGCAGGTCCCAGGTGGCGACCTGGTCGGCGTCGAAGGCCCGGGTGCGGGCGAGCAGCAGCGCGATGTCGTCCACCGGCCGCTTGGGCAGCAGCGTCTCCAGCAGCGCGTCGCAGGTGGGTTCCAGCTCGCCGTGGTGCCGCTCCAGGCTGTGCAGCAGCAGCGCCAGCCCCTCGTCCAGCCCCCGGTCGGGGGCCTCGACCAGCCCGTCGGTGTACAGGGCCAGCAGGGTGCCCTCCGGGACCGACCACTCGATGGGTTCGAACGGCAGCCCGCCCAGTCCCAGCGGGGGACCGGAGGGCAGGTCGATCAGGTGGGCGATGCCGTCCGGGCCGACCAGGGCGGGCGGCGGATGCCCGGCGGTCGCCGCCGTACAGCGCCGCGCGACCGGGTCGTAGACCACGTACAGGCAGGTCGCGATCAGGTCGGTGAAGACCTCGGTGCCGGGGTCGGCGCCGGTGTCCTCCTCCGCGGCGAGGTGGGTGACCAGGTCGTCGAGGTGTACCAGGAGCTCGTCGGGCGGCAGGTCGACGTCCGCCAGGGTGCGCACCGCCGTGCGCAGCCGCCCCATGGTGGCCGAGGCCCGCAGGCCGTGGCCCACCACGTCGCCGACCACCAGGGCGACCCGGGCCCCCGACAGCGGGATCACGTCGAACCAGTCGCCGCCCACCCCGGCCTGGGAACGGGCCGGCAGGTAGCGGCTGGCGACCTCCACCGCGGCCTGCCCGGCGAAGCGGTGCGGCAGCAGGCTGCGCTGCAGCGCCAGGGCGGTGGTGCGTTCGCGGGTGTAGCGGCGGGCGTTGTCCACCGAGACGGCGGCGCGTGACGCGATCTCCTCGGCGAGCAGCAGGTCGTCGTGCTCGAACGGCTTGGGGTGCTGGTGGCGGACGAACACCGCCACCCCGAGGGTGATGCCGCGGGCCGTCAGGGGCACCACCATCACCGAGTGGACGCCGAACGTCCGCACCACCGCGGCGCGTTCCGGATCGCCGTACTGCCACTCGGTGATCGCCGCGTCGTGCACCTGGTGGAGGGTGGCGCGGCCGGTCGTCAGGCAGCGGGCGGGCGGTGAGGACTCCGGGTAGCGGTCGACGGCGCCCGGCTTGATCACCGACTCGGGGATGCCGGGCAGCACGGACTGCTGGGCGGCGCGGCGCAGCGCCACCCCGGACTCGGCGCTGCGGGGCGGCTCCTCGCCGCTGAACAGCCAGTCCACCAGGTCGACGGTGATGAAGTCGGCGAGCCGGCCGACGGCCACGTCGGCCATCTCCTGCGCGGTGCGCGCCACGTCCAGGGTGCTGCCGACCTGGGTGCCGACCTCGTTGAGCAGCAGCAGGCGGTCCCGGGCGCGGTGCTGCTCGGTGGCGTTGACGGCGATCAGCTGGAGCCTGCGCACCTGCCCGTCGGCGTCCCGCAGCGGAGAGAGGCTGACCGACCAGAACTGCTCGGTGTTCATTCCGGGGACGGCGGCGTGCAGTTCGACGTCCTCGGCCGTGCCGGTGCGCAGCACCCGGCGCATGGCCTCCTCGACGCGCTCCGCGGCGGGGCCGGGGAGTACCTCCGTCAGCCGCCGGCCGAGCAGCCGCTCCCGGGGCACGCCGAGTTCCGTGCTCGCGCCGGCGCTGGTGCGGATGGCCCGCAGCCGGTCGTCGTAGAGGGCCATCGGCAGCAGGCACTGCGCGAAGGCCTCCTCGGTCAGCAGGGCGTCGCGCTCGTCGCCCTCGCCCGCCTCGGCGGCCACGACCAGGGACTGGTGGCCGCCCTCGGCGTCGAGCGACGGGTAGATCCGCAGGACCGCGTCCAGCAGGTGGCCGTCCCGGTGCCGCAGCTCGGACCGGCCGGTCCACTCCTCACCGAGCGAGGACAGCCACTGCGCGACGGCCGCGGTCTGCGCTCCGAGCAACTGCGCGGCGGGGCGTCCGACGGCCTCCTGGCGCGGATAGCCGAGCAGCCGCTCGGCGCCCCGGCTCCAGCCGGCGACGACTCCGCGGGCGTCGACTATCGCGGTGGCGGGTCCGGCCGGGCCCGGCGGACCGGCGAAGCTGCCGCCTCGGGTGACATCTCGCATGTGCACATCACCCATCCGCCCGGACGCGTGCCACGACGCCCGGGCCGCCGCGGCGGCCACGGGTCGGAAGAAGCCCGGCTTCCCGCATCGACGCTCCTCTCCCACTTTCTACCGCTGTTTGCGCACAGGCGCAGGTCGGCGGGGAGCTGCAGGCGCTATAGGACGGTCGTGACCGGCCGGTGACAGGTCGGCAGGGTACCCCGTTCGGAGCCTGTCGTGCGTCCGTCCGGTCGAATTTCGTCATACCGGTGGGTAAGTCCGGGTGCTCCCGCCGGCCGGACGGCCGACGGCCCCGCCGCCCGGGTGGGCGGCGGGGCCGTCGCGGCACAGGAAGCGGCTCAGCGGTGCAGGGCCGCCAGGGTGTCCTCCAGGCGGGCCGCGTTGCGCGGCCGGTTGTACGGGAGCTTGCCCAGCAGGGCGCCCATCGCGCAGGTGTTGGTCAGGGCGGAGAAGAGCAGGCCGCCGCCGATCGCCGCGGAGAACCAGCGGGCGCCGGGCAGCCACAGGTCGAGCAGGAAGCCGAGGAGCACCAGGGTGCCGGCGACGCCGCGGACCTGGCGGTCCATCGCCCACACGGCGCGGGCGCCTTCGGGGCGGTTGAGCGGGTGGCCCTTCTGCGCCCAGGCGTTGGTGCCGCCGTCGACGGTGGCCGCCTGGATGCCGGCCGCCATCAGCTGCTGGCAGGCGTTGGAGGAACGGGAGCCGGAGGCGCAGACGATCGCCAGTTCGCCACGCTCGGCGGCGGTTCTCAGCGAGGGCAGCGCCTGCTCGAGCTGGTCCAAGGGGATGTTGTAGGCGCCGGGTATGTGACCTGCGGCGAACTCGCCGGGGGAGCGCACGTCGATGACGGTGAGGTGCGCCAGCCGCGGCTGGAGCTGTTCGACGGTCAGGGCGGGGGCCATGAAGGTGAGGTTCCTTTCGGTGGATGAAATGATTCTTTCACAACGGGGAAAGAAGTCAGAGGGCGCTGACGAGCATAAGGGCCGCCACGATCAGCAGCGCCACCGCGAAAACCCTGCGCAGGGTGCTGCCGGAGAGCTTCTCGGCCCAGCGCTTGCCGTCCCAGGCGCCGAGGATGGCCGCGCCGATGAACGGGCCGACGACGGCCCAGTCGATGTGCCCGGCCGAGCTCATCCGCGGGACCAGCGCGGCGACGGCGTTGGCGCTGATGACCAGCAGGCTGGTGCCGATGGCCTCGGCCATCGGGAACGCCAGCACCGAGACCAGGGCGGGGACGGCGAGGAAGCCGCCGCCGACGCCCAGCAGCCCGGTCACGGCGCCGAGTCCGAAGCCGGCGCCGGCCGAGCGGACGGGCCCGGCGGCCGTGGCCGGCTCGTCGGACTCCTTGCGCTGCGCCAGCATCCGCCAGGCGGCCACCGCGGCGAGCAGCGCGAAGGCGACGGTCAGGACGGTGCCGGGGATGGAGGAGGACAGCGCGCCGGCCGCCGCGGCCGCGGGCAGGCCCGCGGCGGCGAAGAGCAGGCCGCTGCGCCAGCGGACGCGCCCGGCCCGGGCGTGGGCCAGCAGGCCGGTCAGGGAGGTGGCGACCACGATCACCAGGCTGGCGGTGGTCGCCTGGGCGGGGCTGAAGTGCAGCAGGTAGATCAGGGCCGGCACGGCGAGCATGCTGCCGCCGCCGCCCAGCCCGCCGAGGGCCAGGCCGACGACCGCGCCGGCGACCAGGGCGAGGATGAGCGCCGTCACACTATTCGTCCCGTCTCGCCGTCGGCGTCCTGAACGGGCAGTCCGGCCTGTGCCCAGGCCTTCATCCCGCCGGCCACGTTGAGGACCCGCACGCCGCGCTCGGCCAGCAGGTCGGCGGCGCGCTGGGAGCGGTTGCCCGACCGGCACAGGCACAGCACCTGCTCGGGGAGCCCGGCGGGCAGCTGCGCGCCGGCCCGCAGGTCGCCCAGCGGCAGCCAGACGGCCCCCGGGGCGCGCCCGGCGGTCCACTCGTCCTCCTCGCGCACGTCGAGCAGGATGGCCGCGCCGCTGCGGGAGAGCTCCAGGGCCTCCTCCGGGGTGATCTGTCCGGCGGTGCCGTCCGACATCGTCATCGTCTTCCTTCCTGTGGGGGGAGTAGGTGGGGGTGCCCGCGCGGGCGGGGGCGGACGTGCCCGTCCGCCGCGCGGGCGGCCCGTACGTCAGTCGGTGGTCAGGCCCAGGGTCCGGGCGACATCGAAACCGTCGTCGACGGCGACGACCTCGCGGCCGGTCGCGTCCAGCAGGGAGGCGGCGATGCCGGCCCGCATGCCGCCGGCGCAGTGCACCCACACCGTTCCGGCCGGGATCTCGCCGATCCGGCCGCGCAGCTCGTGCAGCGGGATGTGGATCGAGCCGGTGATGTAGCCGCCGGCCCGCTCCGAGGAGCGCCGGATGTCGAGCACGACGGGCTCGCCGCCGGCCTCGCGCACCTTCGCCAGCTCGGCGAAGTCGGCGCGGGTGAAGGAGCGCACGTCGGCCTCGTCGAGCGCCCAGTCGCGCGGCGCGCCCGTCGCGGCGGCGGCCGGGCGGTCGATGCCGACCCGGACCAGCTCGCGCTGGGCCGCCGCGATCTGCTCGGCGCTCTCGCCGAGCAGGGTGACCGGCTTGCCCCACGGGATCAGCCAGGCCAGGTAGGTGGCCAGCTGGCCGTCGACGGCGAAGTTGTAGGAACCGGCCAGGTGGCCCTCGGCGAAGGCGACCCGGTTGCGCAGGTCCACCACCCACTCGCCGGCCGCCAGGCGGGCGGCGAGCTCGGCGGCGTCGGCCCGCCGGGGGGCGGTGAGGTCCACCGGGGCCGGGCCGGCCGCGTTCAGCGGGCCCATGTGCGTGTAGTAGGCGGGGACGTCGTCAAGACCGGCGAGCAGGTCGGCCACGAAGGTGTCGGCGTCCTGGGTCAGGGCGGCGTTGTGGGCCTTCTCCTGGCCGATGGTGGTGGACTCGCCCGCGGCCTGCGAGGAGGAGCAGAAGCTGCCGAAGCCGTGGGTGGGCAGCACCCGCACCTCGTCGGGGAGCTCGGCCAGGCGGTGCGCCGAGGCGTGCTGGGCGCGGGCGAGCTGCTCGGTCAGCCGCGGCTCGACCAGGTCGGGCCGCCCCACGGTGCCGATCAGCAGGGAACCGCCGGTGAACGCCGCGACCGGCACCCCGCCGTCCTGGAGGACGTAGGAGGTGTGGTGCGGGGTGTGGCCGGGGGTGGCGACGGCTCGCAGCGTCAGGTCCTCGTCCACGGTGACCTGGTCCCCGTCGGCGACGGGGACGCGGGAGAACGCGACGTCCGCGGTGGCGGGAACCAGGTACGCGGCACCGGTGACGCGGGCCAGGTCCAGGCCGCCGGTGACGTAGTCGTTGTGCAGGTGGCTCTCCACGACATGGGTGATCCGCACCCCCCGCCGCGCCGCCGCGGCCAGCACCAGGTCGATGTCGCGCGGCGGGTCGACGGCCACCGCGGTGCTCCGGCCGCCGGCCAGGTAGCTGCGGTTCCCGAGTCCCTCGACGGCCAGCGTCTCGACGAAGTACATGCGGTTCCTTCCGGTTCGTGGCGATACCTGGGGGGGTATGTTCCCGTTCAACAGCTTATACCCCTCCCTGTATTTCCCGGGATCATGGCGAGGGGACTTCCGGCCCCTGTTCCCACTATACCCATGGGGGTATGTTCGACGGTCTTTCGTGACCACTGCCCCCGGTCCGGGCCGCCCGCCGGAGGCCCCTACGGCAGTGGGGGGGGGGGGGGGGGGGGGGGGGGGGGGGGGCGGGCTCCAG
>JBEHXI010000031.1:0-40149 GCA_048498775.1 Actinomycetota bacterium
GGCCGCCGCTAGGCCGCCGCCTGGAAGGAAGCGTTCCGATTCAACCACCGCACCGGCGTTTCACCCGGCCCCCGGCGCGGCATGGTCCCTGCATGCCAGCGGAACCCGTTCCCCCGGACGCCCCTCCGGACCCTGTGGGCACTGCTCCGGACCCTTCGGCCGCCCTTTCGGCCACGCCGGCCCAGTCCGCCGCCGAGCGCGGCCACCACTGCCGTCCGGTGGTCAAGCGCACCGCGCGCGCCATCCTCCTCGACGACGGCGACCTGATCCTGATCAAGCGCGTGAAGCCCGGCCACCCGCCGTACTGGATCACTCCCGGCGGCGGGGTGGAGCCGGAGGACGCCACCGTGGTGGAGGCCCTGCACCGGGAGGTGGACGAGGAGCTCGGCGCCAAGGTCACCGATGTCGTACCGGCGTTCGTCGACACCGTCGAGCACGTCCATGACGACGGCACCCGCGGAGTGAAGGTGCAGCACTTCTTCGTCTGCCGCCTGGCCTCCATGGACCTCGCCCGGCGCCACGGCCCCGAGGTGGACGAGCCGTGCGGCACCTACGACGTCGTCCGCGTCCCGTTCACCCGGCAGGGCGTGGCGTCCGTCGAGGTCGTCCCGCCGTCGCTGCGTGCCTATCTGGACGCCAACATCGAGGGGGTGCGGTCCCTGCTGGCCGCCGATCTGGGCTGATCGGAGCCCTCCGGGCCGGCCCGCCACCACGCGCCGGTCCGCTCAGGCGAACCAGCCGCGGAAGGCCGCGTTCTCGCCGCCCGGGCGCCGCCCCGAGCGTGCCGCACCGGCCAGCGCGCGCTGCCGCGCCTCGGCCAGCACCTCCTCGGCGGCTCGCCGCCAGGCCTGGGGGTCGGCGGGCACCGGCGCCGTGAACGGGTCGCGGCGCGGGCCCGAGCCGGGTTCGGGAGCGAGGGACAGGGCCCGGCGGGCCGGGGCCGCGGAGTGGTCGCGGTGCTCGGAGCGGACCGGCAGGCGCTCGACGCGGTGGCGTTCGCCGTCCACCAAGGTCGGCTTGGACCCCGCCTCCTGCGAGCCCCGGGCGGGCCGCCCGGCGTCCTCGTCCCCGCCGGCCTGCCGCGCGACGTGCCGCA
The DNA here is from genome assembly GCA_048498775.1 of Actinomycetota bacterium. GTDB lineage: Bacteria > Actinomycetota > Actinomycetes > Streptomycetales > Streptomycetaceae > JBEHXI01. The sequence continues at coordinate 1,097 of JBEHXI010000031.1, forward strand.
CGCACCGGGTGTAGGCCCGCTCGATCTGCACCTCCACCCAGGACTGCGCGGTCGCGCCGGACAGGCCGCGGTGCAGGGCGCGCATCAGGCTGTCCGACACCACCCGGGCGCGGCCGGTGACGTGCAGGCCGACGCGGTCCCCCGCGAGGTCGATCAGCAGAAGGCCGACGCGCGGGTTGTCGCGGATGTTGTCCAGCGAGGTGCCGCCCTCCGCGCCGTACTCCGGGAAGGCCAGCGTCCGCTCGTCGAGGACCTGGACGAAGCCGCGCGCCCCGGCGCGGAACGAGCTGTCGCACACGCCGTGGCGGTCCGCCGTGGACAGGAAGAGCATCTCCTGCCGGGCGACGAGCTCCCGCATCGCGGAATCGAGCCGGTCGGAGGACTGCTCGTCGCAGCAGCGCTCGGCGGCCCCCGCGGTCCCGGGCCCCTTCGAACTGGTGGTCACAGCATCCATGCTCTGCCTCGCCTCGGACATCTCCCGGTCGTTCCGCCCGCGTTCGCGCTGCTCACCGGCGTACGGCCGCGGTGTGAGGCATAGGGCCGGAATACGCGCTTCCGCCTGGTGGACGCACCGGACTTTCACGGCAACCGGCTCGGGCGAACCCGTCGAACCTTACCGGGCATCGGTGAATAAACAACCCCGTCACCCCGTACCGATACCGCGTCCAGCTTTCCCCCCGAAGTTCCCCACAACTAAGGCACAATCGCGCGCCTGCGCCTTTCCCGGCCGGGCTTTAGCCTGGCGCCGGTCGCGCCCGCAAGGAACTCCGAGAAGCCGTTACCGAAAAGCAACTACGCTTTCCTGGCAAGTTCATAGGCGTCTCTCAGGTCACGGCCGGTATACGAGAAGGTGGCCAGCGCGGAGACGTGGTGGTCCCCGTTCACCGCCACCGAGGTGGGAACGGCCGCGAACAGGGCGCTGTCCGAGAGGGAATCCCCGTAGGCCACGCAGTCGGACCGGGTGAGCCCGTACCGGGCGCACAACCGGTCGGCGATGACCACTTTCGACTCGGCCGTCAGAACACCCGACGCGTCGAACGGCACATCGCGGAAAGGGAGTTCCGGAAAGCGGCCCCCATAGGCGGCGTGGGCGCCCCACTCCACCAGCCGCCGCACAAAGAAGTCCGGGGACAGCGAGATAACCGCGCAGAACTCGCCGCGCTCCCGGATCCGCCGCCACACCTCGCGAATGCCCTCCAGCCAGGGCGCGTCGGCGAAGGCGGCGGCGACCTGCCGTTCCGTCAGGTTCCGCCAGAGCACGAACGCCCGTCGCGCATAACCGGCCGAGTCGACCAGCCCGGTCACGAAGTCCTCGTCCAGTTGCCGGAACTCCTCCACCAGGCCGAGCTGGAGGGCGAGTTCACGGTTGGCCGACGAGCCGTGCATCAACGTTCCGTCCATGTCGAACAGATGCAGCCTGGCCACCGCCGCGCTCCTCCCGTGACCGCCGGGCCCCCGCCGGCCGGTCCCGCCCGGAGCCTACCGGCGCCCCGCCCGGCCGGCACGCGCGTTTCCGGGCGCTCGGGGCGCCGGCGGTGCCCCCTCAGCGGACCGGCCGTCTCAGCGCGCCCGTCTCAGGAGGCGGCCGGGAAGACGCCGAGCCGCTCCATGACCCGCCGGCGCAGCAGCTCGTACTCGGCCGCCCGGCGCCGCGGCGGCCCGGCGGGACGCTGGACGATCCGCCCGCGACCGACCGTCTGCCCGCGCCGGAACTGCTCGCGGGTGAGGTCGATCTCGACGCCGCCGGGCAACCGGTTCCACCAGTGGTGGCCCGCCTCCCGGCCGTCCGCCGCACATACCTCGGCGAGCACCAGGTCGCCCCCGAGCAGGTCGTTGAGCACCAGGGCGGTGATGTCGCAGTGGCCCCAGGCGGGATTGGCCGCCGTCCACGCCTCCCGTTCCACGTCGTCCGGCGAGCAGGTGTCGGCCGCCCAGCCGGCGCGCAGGGCGTTCTCGATGTCCGTGAGCGTCCGAGGAGGCATGCGCCGCAGCATGCCGCACCCCACTGACAACCGGCCCGGCGTCAGACGTTGCCCGCCATGTCCACGAAGCGCGAGTAGTGGCCCTGGAAGGCGACCGTGATGGTGGCCGTGGGCCCGTTGCGGTGCTTGGCGACGATCAGGTCGGCCTCACCGGCCCGCGGCGACTCCTTCTCATAGGCGTCCTCGCGGTGCAGCAGGATGACCACGTCGGCGTCCTGCTCGATGGAGCCCGACTCACGCAGGTCCGAGACCATGGGCTTCTTGTCGGTGCGCTGCTCGGGGCCGCGGTTCAGCTGGGAGAGCGCGATCACCGGGACCTCCAGCTCCTTGGCCAGCAGCTTGAGGTTGCGGGACATCTCGGAGACCTCCTGCTGACGGCTCTCGGGACGGCGGGAGCCGCCGGACTGCATCAGCTGGAGGTAGTCGATGACGACCAGCCGCAGGTCGTGCCGCTGCTTGAGGCGGCGGCACTTGGCCCGGATCTCCATCATCGTCAGGTTCGGCGAGTCGTCGATGAACAGCGGCCCGGCCGAGACCTCCGGCATCCGCCGGGCGAGCCGCGTCCAGTCGTCGTCCGTCATGTTGCCGGAGCGCATGTGGTGCAGCGCCACCCGCGCCTCGGCGGACAGCAGGCGCATCGCGATCTCGTTGCGCCCCATCTCCAGGGAGAAGAAGACGCTGGGCAGGCCGTGGCCGATGGAGCAGGAGCGGGCGAAGTCCAGGGCGAGCGTCGACTTGCCCATCGCGGGGCGGGCCGCGACCACGATCATCTGGCCCGGGTGGAGGCCGTTGGTGAGCGCGTCGAGGTCGGTGAAGCCGGTGGGGACGCCCGTCATCTGGCCGCTGCGGGAGCCGATCGCCTCGATCTCGTCGAGGGCGCCCTCCATGATGTCGCTCAGCGGGAGGTAGTCCTCGGAGGTCCGCTGCTCGGTGACCGCGTAGATCTCGGCCTGCGCCCGGTTGACGATCTCGTCCACGTCGCCGTCGGCCGCGTACCCCATCTGGGTGATGCGGGTGCCGGCCTCGACCAGGCGGCGCAGCACCGCCCGCTCATGCACGATCTCCGCGTAGTACTGGGCGTTGGCCGCCGTGGGGACCGCGTTGACCAGGGTGTGGAGGTACGCCGCGCCGCCCACCCGGGCGATCTCGCCGCGCTTGGTCAGCTCCGCGGCCAGGGTGATCGGGTCGGCGGGCTCGCCGCGGGCGTACAGGTCGAGGATCGCGGTGTAGATCGTCTCGTGGGCGGGACGGTAGAAGTCCGCGCCCTTGAGGATCTCCACCACGTCCGCGATGGCGTCCTTGGACAGCAGCATGCCGCCGAGCACCGACTGCTCCGCGTCCAGGTCCTGCGGCGGTACGCGCTCGAAGCCGCCCTCGGCCCAGCCGCCACGCCCACCGTCCCGGTCCCGGTCCCGGTCGTCGCGGGCCGGGGCGTCACCGCGCCGGAAGCGGGCCGCCGGGAGGCGGTCGCCGGGACCGGACGGGAACGGCGGGTCGATCGGCGGGGCGTCCCCCCAGTGGTCGTCCGCGGGCTCGGGCTGGCTCACCCCCGTCACCTCCCTACCGCTCCCCGGAGAGTCGAACCGTGCCCCCTATTCCTACGGCACGGGTCTGACACTTCGGCCAATGATCAGATCGGCACCCGACCCCGGCGCGATGCGATGGGCCGGTGTGGATGCCGAGCCGTACGGGAGGCGTGTGCCGGTCCACCGTAGGGCCGCGGCCACCGTCAGCCAAGATGGTTATCCACAGCCCATGTGGATGAACGGCCGAAGCCTGTGGAGAAGCCCGCCCAAGCTGTGTACGACGCGGGGGAAAGCGCTGTGGACAACTTCGCACCTCCTCCCACCCACCCCATCTGACCTGCGGTTTCCCCATCCACCGGCTGTGCAGGAGAAAAAGTTTCCCGATCGGCTCAAGATCACGACAAACGGCGCGGAGCCGATCACCCTGAGCCACGATCCGTAATGGACGACAGGCTGTTGTGTCCCTTACCTGTGGACGACTACCCTAGCCCTGTGAATCCCGGCCCCCGCAGCACGCCGAGCACCCCCGCACCGGCCTCCGCGACCGCGGGGAAGCTCCCCCGGCAGGTCCGGCGCCGGCACGACCGGGAGATCGTGGCGCTGGCCCTCCCCGCCTTCGGAGCCCTGGTCGCCGAACCCCTCTTCGTCATGGTCGACAGCGCCATCGTGGGCCATCTGGGGACACCGCAGCTCGCCGGTCTCGGCGTCGCCGCCGCACTGCTGACGACCGCGGTGAACATCTTCGTCTTCCTCGCCTACGCCACCACCGCGGCGGTCGCCCGGCGCGTCGGCGCCGCCGACCTGCCCGCCGCGCTCCGCCAGGGCATCGACGGCATCTGGCTGGCCCTGCTGCTCGGGATCGCGGTGGTGGCCGTCGTCCTCCCGGGCGCCCCGGTGCTGCTGGAGCTGTTCGGCGCCTCCGGGCAGGCCACGGCGTACGGCGTCACCTACCTGCGGATCAGCGCGTTCGGCATCCCCGCGATGCTCATGGTGCTCGCCGCCACGGGGGTGCTGCGCGGTCTGCAGGACACCAGGACACCGCTGACGGTGGCGGTCGCCGGATTCACCGCCAACGCGGCCCTCAACGCCGGTCTGGTCTACGGCGCGGGGCTCGGCATCGCCGGATCGGCGCTCGGCACCGTCCTCGCCCAGTACGGCATGGCGGCCGTCTACCTGGTGGTCGTCGTCCGCGGTGCCCGGCGGCACGGTGCGCCGCTGCGGCCGGACCTCGCGGGGATCCGCGCCTGCGCCACCGCGGGCGTGCCGCTGCTCATCCGTACGCTCAGCCTGCGCGCCGTGCTGCTGATCGCCACCGCGGTGGCCGCCCACCTCGGCGACGCGCAGGTCGCGGCCCACCAGATCCTGCTCACCCTGTGGAATCTGCTGGCGTTCGCCCTGGACGCCATCGCCATCGCCGGACAGGCGATCATCGGCCGCTATCTCGGCGCCGAGGACGCCCCGGGGGCCCGGGCGGCCTGCCGGCGGATGGTGCAGTGGGGCTTCGCCACCGGGGTGCTGCTGGGGGCGCTCACCGCGCTGCTGCGCCCGCTGTTCATCCCGCTGTTCACCGCGGACCCCTCGGTCCGCACTCAACTGCTGCCCGCCCTGCTGGTGGTGGCCGTCACCCAGCCGCTGTCCGGGGTCGTCTTCGTGCTGGATGGCGTGCTGATGGGCGCGGGAGACGGCGCGTACCTGGCCTGGGCGATGCTGGTGACCCTGGCGGTCTTCGGGCCCGTGGCGCTGGCCGTGCCGGCCCTCGGGGGCGGCCTGACGGCGTTGTGGTGGTGCATGGCCCTGTTCATCGGCACCCGTTGGGCCTTTCTGTGGCTGCGGGCCCGTTCGGGGCGCTGGCTGGTCACCGGAGCCGTGCGGGCCTGATCCCGTCCGCCGCTCCGGGCGCCCGTGTTTCACGTGAAACACGCCCCGCCCGGGCATCCGCTGTTTCACGTGAAACGCCCACCCGCCCGAGGAGCGTGAAAGAGCGAAGGGCCGGCATCCCGTGCGGGATGCCGGCCCTTCGGCGTCTGCCCTGCGGCACGTCAGGCGGCGACGACCTCGAGGTCGAGCTTCACCGAGACCTCCGGGTGGAGGTTGACGGTCACCTGGTGCGAACCGACGGTCTTGATCGGCGCGACGAGCGCGACACGGCGCTTGTCGACCTCCGGGCCGCCGGCGGTCTTGATCGCGGAGGCGACGTCGGCCGGGGTCACCGAGCCGAACAGCCGGCCGGTGTCACCGGCACGGGTCGCCAGCTTGATCTTGACGCTCTCCAGCTGCGCCTTGACGGCGTTGGCGTCCTCGAGCGACGCGATCTCGCGGATCCGGCGCGCACGGCGGATCTGCTCGACGTCCTTCTCGCCACCCTTGGTCCAGCGCAGCGCGAAGCCGCGCGGGATCAGGTAGTTGCGGGCGTAGCCGTCCTTGACCTCGACGACGTCGCCCGCGGCACCGAGGCCGTTGACCTCGTTGGTGAGGATGATCTTCATGCTTCGGTCACCCTCTCTCAGCGAGCAGTCGAGGTGTAGGGCAGCAGCGCCATCTCACGGCTGTTCTTCACGGCCGTGGCGACGTCACGCTGGTGCTGGGTGCAGTTGCCGGTGACCCGGCGGGCACGGATCTTGCCGCGGTCGGAGATGAACTTCCGCAGCAGGTTCGTGTCCTTGTAGTCGACGTAGGTGACCTTGTCCTTGCAGAACGCGCAGACCTTCTTCTTCGGCTTGCGCGGGGGCGGCTTCGCCATTGTCTCTCTCCAGTGTGATCAAAAAGTTGGTGCCGACCGCCGTTAGAAGGGCGGTTCGTCCGAGTAGCCGCCGCCGGAGCTGCCGCCCCAGCCACCACCGCCGCCCTGGCCACCGGCCGGAGCGCTGGTCGCCCAGGGGTCGTCGGCCGGAGCGCCCGATCCCCCCTGCTGCTGGCCGCCGCCGGGGCCGCCGCCCCAGCCGCCACCGCCGCCCTGGCCGCCGCCGTACCCCTGGCCGCGACCGCCTCCGCCGCTGGTCTTGGTGACCTTGGCGGTGGCGTTGCGCAGGGAGGCGCCGACCTCGTCGACGTCCAGCTCGTAGACCGTCCGCTTCACGCCGTCACGGTCCTCGTAGGACCGCTGCTTGAGCCGGCCCTGGACGATGACGCGCATGCCGCGCTGCAACGACTCGGCGACGTTCTCGGCCGCCTGCCGCCAGACCGAGCAGGTGAGGAAGAGGCTTTCGCCGTCCTTCCACTCGTTGGTCTGCCGGTCGAAGGTGCGGGGGGTGGACGCGACGCGGAACTTCGCGACCGCCGCACCGGACGGGGTGAAGCGCAGCTCGGGGTCGTCGACGAGATTGCCGACGACCGTGATGACGGTCTCGCCTGCCATGTGGGTGACCTCTCGGCGCGTGTGCGGTGCTGTGCTGGCTGCTCGGTAGCCGTACTCAGCGCTGGCGCTTACGCGCTCAGTGCGTTTCCGGCCGGAGGACCTTGGTCCGGAGAACCGACTCGTTCAGGTTGAGCTGACGGTCGAGCTCCTTGACAACCTCAGGCGTCGCGCTGAGGTCGATGACCGAGTAGATGCCCTCGGGCTTCTTGTTGATCTCGTACGCGAGACGACGACGGCCCCAGGTGTCGACCTTCTCCACCTTGCCGCCGCCATTGCGGACCACGGCGAGGAAAGACTCGATCAGGGGGGCGACGGAGCGCTCCTCAAGATCGGGGTCGAGGATGACCATCACCTCGTAGTGACGCATGTGGAACCCACCTCCTTCGGACTCAAGCGGCCACGGCGTTTCCGTGGCAGGAGGGTCTGTGTATGCGTCGCAACGGTAGCGCGGGCCACTGACAGCGACCCCCGTACAGCGGGGTGCGTCCCTGGATCCGCGCAGACACCGGTGCAGACGGTACAGACTACCCGCCTGCCGCCCCCCGCTTGAAATCCGGCCGAGAAGCAGGACAATCTGAATACAACGGGTGTGTAGGGCGCTACGATGCGCCACCTGCCGGTCACGGAGGTGCCCCATGGCACAGACAATCCGCCAGCGTTACATCCTGACCTTCAACCCGGACGGCAAGCGCCATCCCGTCCAGGAGCGCTTCACGGCCGCCACGCTCCTGCTGGGGCTGGTCGCGGTGGCCACCGTCTTCTTCCCCAACCTGCACATGGTCAGCTCCTGGGCGGGGCTGGCCGGCATCGTCGTCGGGCTGTGGAGCCAGTTCATCTCGGCGACCACCGGCGAACGGCTGCTGATCGTGATCGGCCTGGGCGCCTCCGGGATCGGGTTCTTCATCGGCATGGCGCACGGCGGACTGTTCGGCGGGGCCCTCTAGCCGGGTCCCGCCCGCTCCCCGGGAACCGCCGTGCCGCCGGTTCCCGGGCCGGCGGGGCGGAAGTTATCCACAGGGGCAGGCCAGGGTGTTCCCCGTCCGCAGTAGAGTTCGCCGGGAAGTACCGAAGTACCGGAGAATCCGCAGCGACGGGGAGCGCCCCTGATGAGCCTGACCCTGAGGACGATCAGCCGCGAGCAGCACCTGGCCTATATCCAGAGCCTGCCCGCGGCGAGCCACATGCAGGTTCCCGCCTGGGCCGACGTCAAGGCCGAGTGGCGCTCGGAGAGCCTCGGCTGGTTCGACAAGAACGACGAGCTGGTCGGCGTCGGACTGGTCCTCTACCGCCAGCTCCCCAAGATCAAGAGGTACCTGGCGTACCTGCCCGAGGGACCGGTGATCAACTGGTTCGCGCCGAACCTGGAGGAGTGGCTCCAGCCGATGCTGGCGCACCTCAAGCACCAGGGCGCCTTCTCGGTGAAGATGGGTCCGCCGGTGGTCATCCGCCGCTGGGACGCGAACGCGATCAAGGCCGGGATCGCCGACCCGGACGTCAAGCGGCTGCGGGACGTCGAGGCGACGGTGATAGAGCCGCGCGCCTTCGAGGTCGCCGACCGGCTGCGCCGCATGGGCTGGCAGCAGGGTGAGGACGGCGGCGCCGGCTTCGGCGACGTCCAGCCGCGCTACGTCTTCCAGGTCCCGCTGGCCGGGCGCAGCCTGGAGGACATCCACAAGAACTTCAACCAGCTGTGGCGGCGCAACATCAAGAAGGCCGAGAAGGCCGGCGTCCAGGTGGTCCAGGGCGGCTACGACCAGCTGCCGATGTGGCAGGAGCTGTACGAGGTGACCGCCGAGCGCGACCACTTCCGGCCCCGCCCGCTGGCGTACTTCCAGCGCATGTGGACGGCGCTCAACGCCGAGGACCCCAACCGCATGCGCCTGTACTTCGCGATGCACGAGGGCGAGGCCGTCGCCGCCGCCACCATGCTGATCGTCGGCGGTCACGTGTGGTACTCCTACGGCGCGTCCGCCAACCACAAGCGGGAGGTGCGGCCCAGCAACGCCATGCAGTGGCGGATGCTGCAGGACGCCTACGCACTCGGTGCCAGCGTGTACGACCTGCGCGGCATCAGCGACTCGCTGGACGAGTCCGACCACCTCTTCGGGCTCATCCAGTTCAAGGTGGGTACCGGCGGGCAGGCGGCCGAGTACCTCGGCGAGTGGGACTTCCCGCTCAACAAGCTGCTGCACAAGGCGCTGGACATCTACATGTCACGGCGCTGAGCCACCCCCCGGGGCCGCCGCCGCACGCGCCCGGCGGCCCCGCAAGCCCGGAGCCGTGAGGCCGTTGACACCGCTGAAGCAGACAACACGAGAGAGGTCCTGACCAGGCCATGGCGCTCACTCTGTACGTTGACACCGCGCGCTGGCGTGCTCACCAGAAGGCGGTTGTCGACCAGTTCCCGGGCATCATCCCGGTCTGCAAGGGCAATGGGTACGGCTTCGGCCACGAGCGCCTGGCGGACGAGGCCGCCCGGCTGGGCGCGGACATGCTGGCGGTCGGCACCACGTACGAGGCCGCCCGGATGAAGGACTGGTTCAGCGGCGACCTGCTGGTCCTCACCCCGTACCGGATCGGCGAGGAGCCGGTGCCGCTGCCGGACCGCGCGATCCGCTCGGTCTCCTCGGTGGAGGGCGTGCGCGGCCTGGTCGGCGCCCGGGTGGTCATCGAGGTGATGAGCAGCATGCGCCGGCACGGCGTGACGGAGGACGAGCTGCTCAAGCTGCACAGCGCCATCGACGACGTGCGCCTGGAGGGCTTCGCGATCCACCTGCCGCTGGACCGCACCGACGGCTCCAGCGGCGTCGAGGAGGTCTTCGCCTGGATGGAGCGGCTGCGCGGGGCGCGGCTGCCGCTGCACACCATGTTCGTCAGCCACCTCAAGGCGGCGGAGCTGGCGCAACTGCGGCAGCAGTTCCCGCAGACCCGCTTCCGGGCGCGGATCGGCACCCGGCTGTGGCTCGGCGACCACGAGGCCACCGAGTACCGCGGCGCGGTCCTGGACGTCACCCGGATCGCCCGGGGGGAGCGCTTCGGCTACCGGCAGCAGAAGGCCGCCGGGGACGGCCACCTGGTCGTGGTGGCCGGCGGCACCTCGCACGGGGTGGGCCTGGAGGCGCCCAAGGCGGTGCACGGGGTGATGCCGCGTGCCAAGGGCGTGGCACGGGCCGGCCTGGCCACCGTCAACCGCAACCTGTCGCCGTTCGTGTGGGCGGGCAAGCAGCGCTGGTTCGCCGAGCCGCCGCACATGCAGGTCTCGATCCTCTTCCTGCCGGGCGACGTCGCCCCGCCCGCGGTGGGGGACGAACTGGTGGCCCACCTGCGGCACACCACGACCCAGTTCGACCGCCTGGTCGACCGCTGACCCGGCGAGGCCGGGCCGGGCGGCCGGGCCTCGATCGGGGCGCTCAGCGCCGGGCGGTGTACTCGGTGCCCCACTCCACCGGGGTGACCCGCGGCGGCGCCTCCCGCGGCGTCCGCGCCCGCCCGAGCACGAACACGTCCGGCGCACCGTCCAGTACCCCGCCGGACGGGTCGTCCGACCCGTCCTGGCGCACCGGGTCGCGTTCGGCCATCAGCATGTCGCGGACCACCACCGCGCACAGGTAGAGCGTGCCCAGCAGGTGCGCCGCGATCGCCAGGTGGTAGCCGCCCTGCGGCAGGCCCTTGTTGTTGCCGCCCGTGGTGTACGCCAGGTATGACCAGATGCCCAGGAAGTACAGGACCTCGCACGCCTGCCACACCAGGAAGTCGCGCCAGCGCGGCCGGGCCAGCGCCGCCAGCGGGATCAGCCACAGCACGTACTGCGGCGAGTAGACCTTGTTGGTCAGGACGAACGCGGCGATCACCAGGAAGGCGACCTGCGCGAAGCGCGGCCGCCGCGGCGCGCTGAGGATCACCCAGGCCAGCGCGGCGCACAGCAGCACCATCAGCGCGGTGGCGAAGGTGTTCGCGTCGCTGAGCGGGTCACCGGTCTGCTGGGAGATGATCAGCCAGACCGAGCCGAAGTCGACGCCCCGGGTCTGGCTGTAGCTGTAGAACTTCACCCAGCCGTCCCAGGCGAACCACATCACCGGCAGGTTCACCACCAGCCAGGAGACCACCGCGCCGGTGAGGGCCTTGCCGAAGGCGCGCATCCGCCCGGCGCGCAGGCACAGCACCAGCAGGGGTCCGAGGAGCAGCACCGGGTAGAGCTTCGCCGCCGTCGCCAGTCCGATGAGCACACCGGCCGCGGCGGGGCGGCTGCGCGCCCACAGCAGCATCCCGACCGCGGTGAGCGCGACCGCCAGCAGGTCCCAGTTGATGGTCGCGGTGAGCGCCAGCGCGGGCGCCAGGGCGACCAGCAGGGCGTCCCAGGGGCGGCGGCGGTGGGTACGGGCCACCGCGACCACCATGACGACCGCGCAGACCAGCAGCATCCCCGCGTTGACCAGCCAGTACACCTGCTCGCGGTGGACCAGGTCCGAGCCGTGCGGGGTCAGCCAGGAGGCGACCTCCATGAACAGCCCGGTCAGCACCGGGTACTCCAGATAGCTCATCCCCCCGGAGACCGCGTCCGGGATGCGGTCGAAGTAGGGGACCAGGTCACTGGCGAAGCCGCGGGCGTAGAACAGGTGCGGCACGTCGGAGTAGCAGGCGTGGACGTACTGGTCGTTGGCGCCGTAGAACCAGCCGCTGTCGTAGCACGGCAGCTTCTCCACCATGCCCAGCGCGAACATCCCGATGGCGATGATGACCAGCACCCGCAGCGGGGTCCACCAGCGGCCGCCGCGCCCCGTCGCGGCCCGCTTCCCGTACGGGCCGCCGAGCAGTTCGCTGCCCGCCGCGGCGACCGGGTCCTCGACGGTCGGCGGCACGGGCTGCGGAGGGGCGGAGGCGATGCGCTCGTCGTTGCCGGGCAGGATCGTCATGCGGGACATCCTGCCGTACGAACCTGGCAGGCGGCCGGATGAGGGGGGAAATCGCTCGGCGCTCCGGCCGGCCGCGCCGTCCCCTTCCCGGCGGACGGCCGCGGCCCCCCTCGCCGGAGCGAGGAGGGCCGCGGTGGACGCCCGCACGGGCCGCCGGTCAGCCGGTCGGTCCGCCGAAGAGGCCGCCGTTGCCGTTGCCCTTGGTACTGCCGGGGGTCGTCGCGGTGGGCCCGGTGGTCGGGGTTCCGGTACCGCCGCCTCCGGTGGTGCCCCCGGTGCCCGCGCAGCCCCACAGGAACTTGCAGGTGCTGGTGGCGGACGGCGACAGGGACGCGGACGGCAGGCCGGACGGGCGGGCCGACGGGGTGCTCGTCGCCGAGGTGCTCGGCATCGCCGACGGCGTCGGGGACGGGCTGGACGCGCCGGGCCCGTAGACCACCGTGAAGGGGTCGTTCGCCACCGGGAAGTTCCGCGTCGGCTGGCCGTTGAGCGCGGCCGTCATGTAGTCCGTCCAGATCTGGGTGGGGAAGGACGCACCGTAGATCTTCTTCAGGCCGCCGAGGCCGTACATCGGCAGGAATTCCTGGTTCTTGGCCTGGTCGTCCATCCGGTACATGCCGATCGAGGTGGACAGCTGCGGGGTGTAGCCGGTGAACCACGCCGACTTGTTGTCGTCGGTGGTGCCGGTCTTGCCCGCCGCGGGCCGGCCCAGCGCCTTGGCCGCGGTGCCGGTGCCCTCCTGGACGACGCCCTGGAGCACGTCGGTGACGTTGTCGGCCACCGCGGAGGGGAACGCCACCTTGGTCTTCGTGCTGTGCGTCCACGTCGGCGTGCCGTCGTGGTCGACCCGGGTCACGGAGTACGGGTCGGCCTCAAGACCGCCGGCGGCGAAGGTGGCGTACGCGCTCGCCATCCGGATGGCGCTGGGCGAGGAGGTGCCGATCGAGAACGACGGGCCGTTGGTGCTGGCCAGGCTGTCGGGGGTGACGCCGGCGTCCAGCGCCGCCTGCTTGACCTTGTCCAGGCCGACGTCCATGCCCAGCTGGACGTACGTGGAGTTGACCGACTGCTCCATGGCCTTCTTGAGCGTGATGCTCTTGACGTTCTCGTTCTCGTCGTTCTGCTGGAGCCACTCGTTGCCGTTGTGGTCCTGCCAGACGGTCCCGTCGTAGTTGAGGACCTTCCACTTGTTCACACCGGTGTACATGGACTTCGGCGACACCTTGGTGCGCACCGAGTCGTCCTGGTCCGCCGGCAGCTTGGGGTTGCGCACGCCGTCGCGCATCGCCGCGGCGAGCACGAACGGCTTGAACGTCGAACCGACCTGGGCGCCGGTGTAGTCCGCGTTGTCGGTGAAGTGCTTGAGGTAGTCCTCGCCGCCGTAGATCGCGACGATCGCGCCGTCGCCCGGCTTGACCGAGGCGCCGCCGAACTGGACGAACGTGTCGGTGGTGGGGCGCAGGTCGGGGCGGATGTCGGCCTTGCGGACCTTCTCCACGGCCTTCTGCAGCGCGTCCACGTCCTTCTTCACGAACGTGGTGTGGATCTGGTAGCCGCCCTGGTCGAGCTCGGTGCGGCTGATCCCCGCGTTGTTGACGACGTAGGAGGCGGCGAGGTCCGTCAGATAGCCGATCTCGCCCGCCTTGTTGGTGGACGGCTTCGGCTTGATGGGCGTCGGGAAGTTCTGGTACGTGGCGCGTTCCTGCGCGGTCATCCGCCCGACCTGGACCTCGCGGTCGAGGATCCACTTCCAGCGCGCGGTGGCCCGCTGCAGGTTGCCCTGCGGGGTGGTGCCCACGCCGCCGGCCGGGTCGTACAGGTTGGGGCCGTTGAGCAGCGCCGCGAGGAAGGCGCACTTGTCCGGCGTGAGCTTGTCGGCGTCCACGCCGTAGTACGCCTGCGACGCGGCCTGGATGCCGTACGCCCCCCGGCCGTAGTAGCCGGTGTTGAGGTAGCCGGCGAGGATGTCGTCCTTCTTCATCTCCGCGCCCACCTTGACGGAGATCAGCAGCTCCTTGAGCTTGCGGGTGACCGTCTGGCTCTGGTCCAGGTAGGTGTTCTTCACGAACTGCTGGGTGATGGTCGAGCCGCTCTGCGTCTCGCCGCCCTCGGCCATCCGCAGGAAGGCCCGCGCGATGCCCTGCGGGTCGACACCCGCGTCCTGGTAGAACGAGGCGTTCTCCGCGGAGATCACCGCGTTCTGCATGCCCTTGGGGATCTGGGAGAGCGGGATGATCTGGCGGTTGATGTCACTGCCGCCCGCGACCACCATGCGGGTGCCGTCGGCCCAGTAGTAGACGTTCTTCTGCGCCTTGGCGGTGGCCTGGGGGTCCGGGACGCCGACCATCAGGTACGCGACGCCGATCAGGGCGATCAGCGTGCCGGAGAACGCCACGAGGATGCCGCCGACCTGCTTCCAGGACGGCACCCAGCGGCGGAAGCCGTCGTGCCCCCACCGGGGGTAGTCGATGAAGCGCTTGGGGGGTTCGCCGCCCCCGCCCGCCGCGCCGGCGGCCCTGCGGCGCCCGCCGCCGCCACCGCCCGACGCACCGCGTCTGCGGCCCTGCTGCGCCGCGCGGCGTGCTTCCGCACGCCCCCCGTAAGGGCGTTCCGGGACACCCGCGCTGCGGTGGCCGGTCCCCGGAGGGCTCGCCCGACGTCCCGCGGCGGCGCCGGAGGACGAGGCGGATGACCTCGGTGGTGGCGTCCCACGCCGGGCTGCGGCGCGCCCGCCGCTGTTCGACTGTGGCGGCTTTCGGCGGTGCTCGCTCATGCTTCCAGCTACTCCTCGGGCAGGCGATGACGCCTGAAGGCGGCAGTTGACGTGCAGTCCCCCTCGGTGCGGCCCCGCCGGGCCGCACAGCACCCGGGAACAGGACGCCTGGAGGGCGTCATCCGGTTCCCGTCGGTATGCATGGCGAACAGAGTACGCACCGGTGAGGTCGCGTCTTCCCAACGTTCTCGCGCATAACGGACAGTTGACCTGTCGCGAGACCAGGATGTGACGCCGTTCACCGCACCCCGCCTTGCGGTGATCGACAGGGCCGTTCTATCGTCACGATGTATCGAGTCGATACATCAGAACGAGATAAAGAACCGGGCCCACACAGTCCGGATGGTTGGACACGGAGTGAGGAGGCGGGGATGAGCAGGCGCTCCGGCGTCCTGGAGTTCGCGATCCTCGGCCTGCTCCGAGAAGCGCCGATGCACGGGTACGAGCTTCGGAAACGGCTCAACACCTCGCTCGGGGTCTTCCGTGCCTTCAGCTACGGCAGCCTCTACCCCTGCCTGAAGACCCTGGTCTCCCAGGGCTGGCTGATCGAGGAGAACGCCGAGGACGCTCCCGGCGCCTCCGCGCTCACCGGCACCACGTCACTGGCCGGCCGGCGGGCGAAGATCGTCTACCGGTTGACGCCCGCGGGCAAGGAGCACTTCGAGGAGCTGCTCTCCGCCTCCGGGCCGGACGCCTGGGAGGACGAGCAGTTCGGTGTGCGGTTCGCCTTCTTCGGGCACACCGAGCGCGATGTGCGCATGCGGGTCCTGGAAGGCCGCCGCAGCCGCCTGGAGGAGCGTCTGGAGCGGATGCGCGCCGCGCTGGCCCGCACCCGCGAGCGGCTCGACGACTACACGCTCGAACTGCAGCGGCACGGCATGGAGTCGGTGGAGCGCGAGGTTCGCTGGCTCAACGGCCTGATCGAGACGGAACGAGCGGGCCGCGACCGTGCCAGGGGCCGCCCCGCCGACCAAGGTCGCGACGGAACGGATCCGACCGACACCACCAAGTGAGACCCCGCAGCCGTAGGGCCTCATCGAGCAATCGAGTACACAGGGAGCAACCGGAATGGGTTCGGTTCGCGTAGCCATCGTCGGCGTGGGCAACTGCGCCGCGTCACTGGTGCAGGGCGTCGAGTACTACAAGGACGCCGACCCCGACAGCCGCGTGCCCGGCCTGATGCACGTGCAGTTCGGCGACTACCACGTGCGTGACGTCGAGTTCGTGGCCGCCTTCGATGTCGACGCGAAGAAGGTCGGTCTCGACCTCGCGGACGCCATCGGGGCCAGCGAGAACAACACCATCAAGATCTGCGACGTCCCGCAGACCGGTGTCACCGTCCAGCGCGGCCACACCCTGGACGGCCTGGGCAAGTACTACCGCGAGACGATCGAGGAGTCGGACGCCGAGCCGGTCGACATCGTGCAGGTCCTCAAGGACAAGCAGGTCGACGTGCTGGTCTGCTACCTGCCGGTGGGCTCCGAGGACGCCGCCAAGTTCTACGCGCAGTGTGCCATCGACGCCAAGGTGGCCTTCGTCAACGCCCTGCCGGTCTTCATCGCGGGCACCAAGGAGTGGGCGGACAAGTTCACCGAGGCCGGCGTGCCGATCGTCGGTGACGACATCAAGTCCCAGGTCGGCGCGACCATCACGCACCGGGTGCTGGCCAAGCTCTTCGAGGACCGCGGCGTCATCCTCGACCGCACCATGCAGCTGAACGTCGGCGGCAACATGGACTTCAAGAACATGCTCGAGCGCGAGCGCCTGGAGTCCAAGAAGATCTCCAAGACCCAGGCGGTCACCTCCCAGATCCCCGACCGCGACATGGGCGCCAAGAACGTGCACATCGGCCCGTCGGACTACGTGGCCTGGCTGGACGACCGCAAGTGGGCGTACGTCCGCCTGGAGGGCCGCGCGTTCGGCGACGTCCCGCTGAACCTGGAGTACAAGCTCGAGGTCTGGGACTCCCCGAACTCCGCCGGTGTCATCATCGACGCCCTGCGCGCCGCGAAGATCGCCAAGGACCGCGGGATCGGCGGCCCGATCCTGTCGGCCTCCTCCTACTTCATGAAGTCCCCGCCGGTGCAGTACTTCGACGACGCCGCCCGCGAGGCCGTCGAGAAGTTCATCCGGGGCGAGGTCGAGCGCTGACCCGAAGCGCCTGACCGTTCCCTGCGATCCATCCGCGGCCTCCAGGCAATACGCCCGGAGGCCGCGGGCCTGTGTGAGGCTGTGCCCATGGCCGTCGTACGCGATCTCCGCGTGCTGCTGCGGTTTCGCTATTTCCGGCGGCTGCTCGCGGTGCGTCTGCTCTCCCAGCTCTCCGATGGCGTCTACCAGGTGGCGCTCGCCGCGTATGTCGTCTTCTCCCCCGAGAAGCAGACGTCGGCGAGCGCCATCGCGGCTGCCATGGCGGTGCTGCTGCTGCCGTACTCGCTGCTCGGGCCGTTCACCGGGGTCCTGCTCGACCGGTGGCGCCGGCGGCAGGTGCTGCTCTACTGCAACCTGCTGCGGGCCGTGCTCGCGGCGGTCACCGCGGCGCTCGTCCTGGGCCGGGCGCCGGACTGGATGTTCTATCTGTCCGCGCTGTCGGTGACGGCCGTCAACCGCTTCGTCCTGGCCGGTCTTTCGGCCGCGCTGCCCCGGGTCGTCGACGACGAACGGCTGGTCGTGGCCAACTCCCTGTCGCCCACGGCCGGCACGATCGCGGCCACCGCCGGCGGCGGGCTGGCGTTCCTGGTCCACCTGGGGACCTCCCAGGGGCCGGGAGCGGACACCGCGGTGGTGGCCCTGGCGGCGGTGCTGTACCTGTGCGCCGGCCTGTCCGCCCGCCGCATCCCGCGCGACCTGCTCGGGCCGGAGGCCGGCGTGCTGCAGCCCCGGCTCGCGGCCGCGCTCGCCAGCACCGCGCGCGGACTGATGGCCGGACTGCGCCACCTCGCCGAGCGGCGCCCGGCCGCGTATGCCATGGGCGCCATGACGGTGCTGCGGTTCTGCTACGGCGCGCTGACGGTGACGGTGCTGATGCTGTGCCGGTACGCCTGGGCGGCGCCGTCCGACACCTCGGGCGGGCTGGCGCTGCTGGGGCTGGCGGTCGCGGCCTCGGGAGCCGGTTTCTTCGCCGCGGCGGTCATCACGCCCTGGGGGACCGAGCGGTTCGGCACGGCCGGCTGGATCACGGTCTGCGCCGGGACGGCCGCGGTGCTGGAGCCGGCGCTGGGACTGCCGTTCCAGGCGGCCCCCATGCTGGTCGCCGCCCTGATGCTGGGCATCACCACCCAGGGCTCGAAGATCGCCACGGACACCGTGGTGCAGTCCTCCGTCGACGACGCCTACCGCGGGCGCGTCTTCTCGCTGTACGACGTGCTGTTCAACGTGGCGTTCGTCGGATCCGCGGCGGTGGCGGCGCTGATGCTGCCGCCGGACGGCCGCTCGCCGATCCTGCTGGTGGTGATCGCCTTGCTGTATGCGGGAGTTGTGGCGGTAATGCTGCGCTTTCCCCGCAGGTAACCATCACATCAAGGCCACAGTTCGCCGCCCATCGGCGGAGTGACCCACCATGACCCACTACGGTACGAGGCGTCTGATCAAGCCATGCCATTCACCGAATGACATGCCATTTCGAGGGGGAACCCTGTGACCTATCCACCGCCGCAGGGAATGCAACCACCCGCCCAGCCTCAGCCGGGCGGTTTTCCGCAGCAGCCGGGCGGCTACCAGCAGCCGCCCCAGCCCGGCGCCTACCCGCCGCCCGGTGCCTACCCGCCGCCTCCGGCCTACGGCCAGCAGCCCGGCGGTTTCCCCCCGCCGGCGCCCCCGGCACGCCGTGGACGGCGCGGACTGCGGATCCTGATCACCCTGGCGGTCGTGGCGGTGCTGGGCATCGTCGGCGCCATCCTGAGCAAGGACGACCCGGCTCAGGCGAAGGACGGCGACTGCGTACAGCGGACCGGCACCGACTCGGTCAAGATCGTGGACTGCACCTCCTCCAACGCGCAGTACCAGGTCGTGAAGCGGGTCGACGGCCACTTCGACGAGGCGTCCGCCAACGACAAGTGCGGTGCCGTGGCGCCGACGGCGACCCAGTACTACGTGCAGACCGGGAGCGGCAGCGAGTTCCTGCTGTGCATGAAGGAAACCAGCAAGTAGCTCACTGAACGTGGCGGTGGGGCGGTGTTTCACGTGAAACATCGCCCCACCGCGTTGTGCATGCCGCTGACCGCCCGGGATGCCACCGGGCCTCAGCGCTCATTCGAGGAACCATTCCATGAGCATTCCGCAGGGGCAGAACCCCTACGCCTCGCCCAGCCCACCGCAGACGGCCAACCCGTACGCGGCGGGATCCGCACAGCCCTACCCGTCGGTGCCGCCGCAGGGCTCCTACAGCCCCGGCGCCTACGGCCAGACCGCGCCACCGCCGCAGGGTTCCTACGGCCAGGCCGCACCGCCGCAGCAGGGCTTCTACGGCCAGGCGCCGCCGCCTCCGCCCGCGCCGTACCCGCCGGCCTATGAGCAGCAGCCCCACTGGGGAACCGCACCCGACCCGGGGTCGGCGCCCATCTGCCGGTTCTGCGGCGGCTACCCGGCCGTCCAGGCCACCGTCCGAGGCCACCAGGGCATGATCGTCATCATGCGGTGGCTCTCCCTGCGGGGACCGTTCTGCAGGTTCTGCGGCATCTCGGCGCACCGGGACATGACCACCAAGACGATGTGGCAGGGGTGGTGGGGCTACGGCTCGTTCCTCATCACTCCGTTCGTGCTGCTGTACAACCTCATCCCGCGGTCGCGGTTCCACAAGCTGCCCGCGCCGCAGCCGGGCTTCCGGCCGCCGATGGATCCGGGCAAGCCGATCTACCAGCGCCCGGGTGCGGTCGGGCTCCTGGTGCCGCTGATCCCGATCCTGCTGCTGTTCGTCAGCGTGCTCGCCGACGCCGGCGGCAGCTGACCGTCACACCGGCGCCGCGGTCCTCTCCCTGACACACGACGAGCGGGGCATGTTTCACGTGAAACATGCCCCGCTCGTCACTGCACCGGACGGCCGGCCACCGCCGGCTACTGCTGCCGGGCCCACCACTCCTTCAGCGCGGCCGCCGCGTCCTCGTGGCTCATCGGGCCGTTCTCCAGCCGCAGCTCCAGCAGATGCTTGTACGCCTTGCCGACCACCGGCCCCGCCGGGATGCCCAGGACCTCCATGATCTCGTTGCCGTTGAGGTCGGGACGGATCGCGTCCAGCTCCTCCTGCTCCTTCAGCTGCTCAATGCGCCGTTCCAGCGAGTCGTAGGTCCGCGCCAGCGCCGTGGCCTTGCGCTTGTTGCGGGTGGTGCAGTCCGAGCGGGTCAGCTTGTGGAGCCGGTCCAGCAGCGGCCCGGCGTCGCGCACATAGCGGCGCACCGCCGAGTCCGTCCATCCCCCGCTGCCGTAACCGTGGAAGCGCAGATGCAGCTCGACGAGCCTGGCGACGTCCTTGACCACGTCGTTCGGGTACTTCAGCTTGGTCATCCGGGACTTGGCCATCTTGGCGCCGACCACCTCGTGGTGGTGGAACGAGACCCGGCCGTCCGGCTCGAACCGGCGCGTCCTGGGCTTGCCGATGTCATGCAGCAGCGCCGCCAGCCGCAGCACCAGGTCCGGCCCGTTCTCCTCCAGGGCGATCGCCTGTTCCAGCACGGTCAGCGTGTGCTGGTAGACGTCCTTGTGCCGGAAGTGCTCGTCCTTCTCCAGCCGCAGCGCGGGCAGTTCCGGCAGCACCCGGTCCGCCAGGCCGGTGTCCACCAGCAGGGCCAGCCCCTTGCGCGGGTGCTCGCTGAGGATCAGCTTGTTGAGCTCGTCCCGTACGCGTTCCGCCGAGACGATCTCGATGCGGTCCGCCATGGCCGTCATCGCCTCGACGACCTCGGGTGCCACCTCGAAGTCCAGCTGCGCGGCGAAGCGCGCCGCCCGCATCATCCGCAGCGGATCGTCGGAGAAGGACTCCTCGGGAGTGCTGGGCGTGCGCAGCACCCGGCGGGCCAGGTCCTCCAGGCCGCCGTGCGGGTCCACGAAGGTGATCCCGGGCAGCGCGACCGCCATCGCGTTGACGGTGAAGTCCCGGCGCACCAGGTCCTCTTCGATCGAGGTGCCGTAGGACACCTCGGGCTTGCGCGAGGTGCGGTCGTAGGCCTCGGACCGGTAGGTGGTGATCTCGATCTGGAAGGAGTTGCCCTCGGCGTCCGCCTTGCGGCACCCGACGGTGCCGAACGCGATCCCGACATCCCATACCGCTTCGGCCCAACCACGGACAATCCTCAGAACCTGCTCGGGCCGGGCATCCGTGGTGAAGTCCAGATCGTTGCCGAGGCGGCCGAGCAACGCGTCCCGGACCGATCCGCCGACCAGGGCAAGGGCGTATCCGGCCTGCTGGAACCGCCGGCCGAGGTCGTCGGCGACCGGGGCGACACGCAGCAGTTCACCGACCGCTCGGCGCTGCACCTCGGTGAGGGTGCCCGCTTCGGGGACGGCCGGGGGATGAGAGACATGGTTGGCGTTCGGCACAACAAAACAGGGTACGACCCCACGGCCCGCCCGGCGTCCCGGTCCGGTGGGTGGCGATCTTGACGGGCGGTCCGGGGCGCTCACTCATGGCCGGCCTCGTTACCATGCCAGGACGCACATCCGGCAGCGGGATCCGACAACGGGACCGGCGACGACAAGGGACGGGCGAGCGCGTGGGCGAAGCCGCAGAGCACCCGGGAAGCACCCCTGCCCGCTCATGGCTGCGCCGGGCCGCCGGCGCACTGGCCGGAACGGTGCTCCTGGCCGGCGCGGTGACATTCCCGGCCGCTCCGGCGGCAGCCGCCACCACCTCGGAGTCCGCCACGGTGGACGTGGACTCCCTCAGCCCCACGGTGCCGGACAAGAACGCCACCATCGCGATCACCGGCATGGTCACCAACACCGGCGGCTCGTCCCTCGCCCAGGCCCACGTGGGCGTACGGATCGGCACCAACGGCCCGCTGAGCAGCCGCAGCGCGATCAGCGACACCGCCGACGCCGGCGGTTTCTCCCCGGGCGGCGACGGGCCCGAGATCGCCGACCACACCGCCGCCGTGCCCGACATCGGCCCCGGTCTGAGCGTGCCCTTCACTCTCGATGTACCGGTGAGCTCGCTGAATCTGCGCGGCGACGGCGTCTACCAGCTGTCCGTGACCGTCACGGGCCGCACCGGCCGCGCGAACTACCCGCATGTGCTGGGCATCACCCGCACCTTCCTCCCCTGGTACAGCGGCGGCAGCCAGAAGACGAAGACGACCTTCCTGTGGCCGCTGATCGACCGGCCGCATCTGGAGATCCGCACCCCCGGCGCCGACACCCAGGAGACCCCGCTCTTCCGCGACGACGACCTGGCGGCGGAGCTGGCGCCCGGCGGCCGGCTCCAGCAGATGGTCGCGCTCGCCAAGGGCCTGCCCGTCACCTGGGTCATCGACCCGGACCTGCTGGCCACCGTCGACGAGATGACCCGGCCGTACCGCGTGGACGGGCCCGGCGGTGACACCGCCCACACCACCGCGGGCACCGGGACCGCCTACGCCAAGCAGTGGCTCAACGACCTGCAGAGCGCCGTCCAGGGCGGCGAGGTGATCGCCCTGCCTTTCGGGGACCCGGACATCGCCTCCATCGCCCACCGCGGCAGGGACGTGACCGGCACGATCGGCCATCTCAAGGCGGCCACCGACCTGGCGTCCACCACCGTCCAGACGATCCTCGGCGTGACCCCCAGCTCCGAGTACGCCTGGCCCGCCGACGGCGCCATCGACTCCTCGATCGTGGACGTGGCCACCGCCGGCGGAGCCGACAAGATCATCACGCGCAGCGACAGCCTGCGGGACACCGGCGCGCTGAGCTACACCCCCGGCGCCGCACGCCCCATCGGGGCCGGCACCACCGCCCTGGTCGCGGACGCGCCGCTGTCGAAGTCCTTCATGGGCGACCTGACCCGGGCCGGCACCTACACCCTGGCGGTCCAGCGCTTCCTCGCCCAGTCCCTGATGATCAACGAGCAGGCCCCGCAGGATCCGCGGAACATCGTCATCGCCCCGCAGCGGATGCCGACCGCCGACCAGGCCCAGGCCATGGCGGCGGCCATCTCGGCCATGCGCTCCGGCGGCTGGAGCGAGCCCGCCTCGCTCGACTCGGCGTCCAGGGCCACCCCGGACCCCGGGGCCAACCGCGCCATCCCCTCCGCCGGTGCCTATCCCCGCTCGCTGCGCCGCAACGAGCTGAGCACCTCGGCGTTCCAGCAGATCCAGTCCGTGCAGGACTCCCTCAACAGCTTCCTGGTGATCCTCTCCCGCAAGGACCGGGTCACCGCGCCCTTCGGCACCGCCGTGCTGCGCTCGATGTCGACGCAGTGGCGCGGCAACCCCGACGGGTCCGGTGCGTTCCGTGACGATGTCGCCGCGTACCTGGGCGATCTCACCCAGGCCGTCCACATCATCCCCAAGCAGTCGATCACGTTGTCGGGCCGCAGCGCGACGATCCCCGTCACCGTGCAGAACAACCTCGCGCAGCAGGTCACCGGCCTGCAGCTGCGGCTCACCTCCAACCAGTCCAACCGCCTCAACCCCGGCGGCCCGCAGGACGTGGACGTCGACGGCGGGCACAACCGCTCGCTGAAGTTCCCGACCACGGCCGGCGCCAACGGCCGGGTGTGGGTGACCGCCCAGCTCTACACCACGGACGGCACCCCCTACGGTGCCCCCATGGTCTTCCAGGTCAACGTCACCTCGCTGACCGCCACGGTCATGCTGGTGATCGGCGGTGGCCTGCTGCTGCTGGTGCTGGCCGGGGTGCGCATGTACCGGCAGCGCAAGCGGGCGGCGGCCCGCCGCGCCCTGGAGGAGGGGCCGGGGGAGACCGCGGAGCCCGCCACCGGGGAGAATGCGGCGGATCAGCCGGGTGACCCGGACCCGGACACCACCACCGAAAGCCCGGAGCCCCCGCTGGCGGGTGAGAAGGTGGACAGATAGCCGGGAACAGCGAGAGCGCCAGGAACACTAAGGTGGGGCAGTGATGAACGCGCCGTACGACGGCGAGCGTGACCGGGCAGCGTCGTTGGACGACGCCGCGGCCGCCAGTCCGCCGCCTCCGCCCGAGCCCCGCTCCGCGCCGGAACCGTACCTGCAGCAACCCCACGCTCACGATCCGTACGCACGGCAGGACTCAGCGGCGCAGCGCCCGCAGCAGAATGCCCCGTACGACAGCGCGGGGCGCCCCGGGTACCCCCAGCAGCCGTACCCCCCGCAGGGCTACCCCCGGGGCCAGGCCCCGCTGGTGCCGCAGGCCCCTGCCATGCCCGAGGGCTGGCCGCAGGAGCCGGCCGGGTCCGCGGGGCCCGGCGGCCTGCCGTACCAGCCCGGTGGCGCCGGGCACGACGCGGCGTCCCCCGGCGACCGGACCACGCAGTACCTCGGCGTGCCCGCGGGCGGCCAGGGACAGGCGCAGACCGGGCAGCCCGGTCAGGATCCCTTCGGGCAGCTCTTCCGTGACCAGCGCGACCCGGGCGCCTCCCAGCGGCAGTCCGGCCCGTACGCGCCTCCCGGCGCCCCGTACGGGCCCGGACAGGCCCAGGCGACGGCTCCCATGGCCGCCGCGGCGCCGTCCGAGCCGGAACCCGAAGCGGCCGGCGCCGTGCGCTCCGGCGGCCGCGCGGGCAACCTGCTCAAGTCCAGCGCGGTGATGGCCGCCGGGACCCTGGTCTCCCGGGTCACCGGCTTCCTGCGCACGCTGGTCATCGGTGGCGCGATCGGCGTGTCCACGCTGAACGACAGCTACCAGGTGGCCAACACCCTGCCGACGATGATCTACATCCTGGTCGGCGGCGGTGCGCTGAACTCGGTGTTCATCCCGCAGTTGGTGCGGTCGATGAAGAACGACGAGGACGGCGGCGAGGCGTACGCCAACCGCCTCCTCACGCTCGTCGTGGTGGGCCTGGCGGCCGTCACCACGGTCATGGTGCTGGGGGCGCCGCTCCTGGTGACGATGATGTCGCCGAGCATCGCCTCCGACCCGGTACGGATGGGCGTCACGGTCGCCTTCACCCGCTACTGCCTGCCCACCATGTTCTTCATGGGCGTGCACGTGGTGCTCGGTCAGATCCTCAACGCGCGCGGCCGGTTCGGCGCGATGATGTGGACCCCGGTCCTCAACAACATCGTCGTCATCGCCACGTTCGGCGCCTTCATCTGGGTCTACGGCACCGCCCGCACCTCCGGCGTGGACGCGGCCACCATCTCTCCCGAGGGCGTGCGCCTGCTGGGCATCGGCACCCTGCTGGGCCTGACCGTCCAGGCGTTGGCGATGGTGCCGTACCTGCGCGAGTCCGGGCTGCGGATGCGCCCGCGCTTCGACTGGCGGGGCCACGGGCTGGGCCACGCGGCCAAACTCGCCAAGTGGACCTTCTTCTTCGTCCTGGCCAACCAGATCGGCCTGGTCGTGGTGACCCAGCTGGCCACCTGGGCCGGCTCGATCGCCGACAAGCAGGGCCACCCCGGCACCGGCATCACGGCCTACAACTACGCGCTGCTGCTGTGGCAGATGCCCCAGGCCATCATCACCGTGTCGGTGATGACCGCGGTGCTGCCCCGCATCTCCCGTGCGGCGGCCGACGACGACGCCCACGCGGTCCGTGACGACCTGTCGTACGGCCTGCGCACCTCCGCGGTCGCCATCGTGCCGTGCGCCTTCGCGTTCCTCGCCCTCGGCGTCCCGATGGCCACCATGATGTACTCCAGCGCCGGGGAGTCGGGCGCCCGCAACATCGGCTATGTGCTGATGGCGTTCGGCCTCGGCCTCATCCCGTACTCGGTGCAGTACGTGGTGCTGCGCGGCTTCTACGCGTACGAGGACACCCGCACGCCGTTCTACAACACGGTGATCGTGGCGGCGGTCAACGCGGCGGCCTCCGCGCTGTGTTTCGTGGTCCTGCCCGCCCGCTGGGCCGTGGTCGGCATGGCCGCGTCCTACGGCCTGGCCTACGCGGTCGGTGTCGGGGTGGCGGTGCGGCGGCTGGGCAAGCGGCTCGGCGGGGACCTGGACGGCGCCCACGTGGTGCGGACCTACGCCCGGCTGATCGGGGCGAGCATTCCGGCCGCCCTTATCGGAGGGGGCGGCGCCTACGCCATTACCAGAGTGCTCGGAAGTGGCTTCTTCGGATCGCTGTCCGCGCTCGTCGGCGGGGGTGTTCTTCTGCTCGCCGTGTTCTTCCTGGCGGCCAAGCGGATGCGAATCGAGGAGATGACCGCGATGGTGGGTATGGTGCGCGGTCGTCTCGGTCGCTGACAAAACGCCCGAGCGCAACCATCCCGCACCGCTGCGTGTCGTGCATAGCGCCGGACTGTGGGCACAATTGTCTTTGGCTTTGATTGCTTGGCTTTGATCTCAGAGCATGCAACCGGATGGGGAGGCAGGAGCGACGGTGGCGGAGCGGAGCACGGCTGCCGTCGATGTGGCCAATGAGAGCGGCCGGCCGCCGCTCTCCGCCGGCGCGGGCGGGGCCACGGTCGACGGAGCGGCCCAGAGCGGAACGCAGGACTCACGTCGGACCGACCCGGAGGAACCGCCGGCGACCCCATCCGTTTCCGGGGCACCGGAGCTGCACAGCGGCCACAAACTCGCCGGCCGGTACCGCCTGGAGGAGTGCGTCACCCGCGCCGACGCGTTCAGCAGCTGGCGGGCCGTGGACGAGAAACTGCGGCGCGCGGTCGGCGTCCACATCCTGCCCCGTGACCACCCCCGCGCCCGCAGAGTCCTGGCCGCCGCCCGCTCCGCCGCCCTGCTGGGCGATCCCCGCTTCGTCCAGGTCCTCGACGCCGTCGAGGAGGACGACCTCGTCTACGTCGTCCACGAGTGGCTCCCCGACGCCACCGAGCTCACCCCGCTCCTCGCGGCCGGCCCGCTGGAGCCCCACGAGGCCTACCAGCTGGTCAGCCAGGTGACCCAGGCGATGGCCGTCGCCCACCGCGAGGGCCTCTCCCATCTGCGCCTCAACCCCAGCTCCGTCCTGCGCACCGAGGCCGGGCAGTACCGCATCCGCGGCCTGGCCGTCGCCGCCGCCCTGCGCGGCATCGAGTCCGACCGCCCCAAGCGGGAGGACACCGAGGCCATCGGCGCCCTGCTGTACGCCGCGCTGACCAAGCGCTGGCCCTACCCGGAGGGCGCCTACGGGCTCGACGGGCTGCCGAAGGACCTCGGCCTGGTCGCACCCGAGCAGGTGCGCGCCGGGGTCCATCGCGGGCTGTCCGATCTGGCCATGCGCGCCCTGGTCAACGACGGCGCCACCCCGTCCCGCCAGGAGCCGCCCTGCACCACCCCGGAGGAGCTGGCCAAGGCGGTCGGGGCGATCCCCAGGATCCGGCCGCCCGAGCCCGATGTGCCGACCTTCCCGCAGAACGGCTACCGCCAGCCCCCGGCACGGCCCACCCAGCCCGGAGCGGCCCGCACGGCGCCCCCGGTCCAGGCCCCGCCGCCGGCGCTCCCCGGCCGGACCGGCAAGGCCCTCAAGTGGGGCGTGGCGGCCCTGCTGATCGCCGCCCTGGGCCTGGGCAGCTGGCAGGTCGCGGACACCCTGATGAGCCACGGGAACACCTCCTCCAACACCGGGACGTCGCCCCAGGAGCAGAAGGGCGCCAACGCGGGAATCGCCCAGCAGAGCGGCGCCCGGCCGGTGGCCATCCGGGGGGCGAGCGAGTTCGCCCCGGCCGGCACCGGCATCCAGGAGGACCAGGTCCCCAACGCGATCGACGGCCGGCTGGGCACCGCGTGGATAACGCCCCAGTACCGCGGCTACGCCAACTTCGGGAACCTGCCGGAGCGCAAGGCGGGCAGCGGCATCATCGTGGATCTCGGCAGCGTCCAGCAGGTCACCGCCGTGGTCGTCAACCTGTACCGTGCGGGTCAGACCGTCGAGGTCCTGGCCGCCCCGTCCGGCGCGGCCTCGCCCTCGCAGTTGTCCGACTTCTCCCAGCGGATCTCGCAGCAGGCACAGGCCGGAAGCCTTCTGCAGGCCACCGCCCCATATCCGATCAAGACCCGATACGTACTGATCCACATCACCGCTCTGCCCACCGACGGATCGTCCGATACCTACCGCGGCGGAATCTCGGAGATCAAGGTCTTCGGGCCGTAGCCGCCTCGCTCACACGCCCTGCCTCCGGCCGGGCCGGACGGCGCCCCCGCCGCTCCGGCCTCTCGCGCCGGGCCAGGGCGTTTCGCGCGCCGACCGTGCCGCGCACCAGGCCCGCCGCTCCCGCAGCGCCGGGCCTGACCAGGACAAGCAAGCCGCTCGCCCGCAAGGTGGGAGAAGGTGTGAGGGTGGAAGACCCGACGATCGAGACGGTCAGCGACGCCGATCTGCTCTCCCGCCATGTGGCAGGCGACCCGGACGCCTTCGGCCAGCTGGTGCGCCGCCACCGCGACCGCCTGTGGGCCGTCGCGATGCGGACGCTCGGCGACCGCGAGGAGGCCGCCGACGCCGTGCAGGACGCCCTGGTCTCCGCCTTCCGCTCCGCGCACACCTTCCGCGGCCAGTCCGCCGTCACCACCTGGCTGCACCGCATCACGGTGAACGCCTGCCTGGACCGCGCCC
Source organism: Actinomycetota bacterium (assembly GCA_048498775.1). Lineage (GTDB taxonomy): Bacteria > Actinomycetota > Actinomycetes > Streptomycetales > Streptomycetaceae > JBEHXI01. The sequence goes on from JBEHXI010000031.1 coordinate 29,267, forward strand.
GCAAGAAGGCGTCCCGGCGCACCGACACCGTCTCCGACGCCGAGCGTTTCGAGGATCTCCTCGAACCGCACGAGTCCGCCGAGGTCCCCGCCGAACGCGGTGAACTCCACCGCGAGCTGATCGTCGCCCTGGCCACGCTCCCTCCCGACCAGCGTGCCGCTCTCGTCCTGGTGGACATGCAGGGCTACCCGGTGGCCGAGGCCGCCCAGGTGCTCGGCGTCCCTCCCGGAACCGTCAAGAGCAGATGCGCCCGCGGCAGAGCACGGCTACTGCCGCTCCTGACCCACCTCCGCGTCCCGACCATGGATAACGCCGGCCGGCCGGGGGGAAGGAACCGGGCGGAGGCGACATCCGTCCCACAGACGGCAGCGAAGGGCCCAGGAGGCGTCGTGAAGGGCGGAGGTGGTCACCAGTGACGTCCACGACCGACACGGACGGGCACCCAGAGGTCGCCGAGATCTCGGCACTCACCGAGGGCATCCTTCCTCCCGAACGGTCCGCCGCGCTCCGCGGCCACCTCACCGACTGCACGCTCTGCGCCGACGTCCACCGTTCGCTGGACGAGATCCGGGCGCTGCTCGGCACCCTGCCGGGCCCGGTGCGGATGCCCGACGACATCGCCGGCCGGATCGACGCCGCCCTCGCGGCCGAGGCGCTGGTCAGCGCGGTCACCGCGACGACCGTCACCACCGAAGCCGCTCAGACGCCCGCCGGCTCCCCCGGCGGCTCCGCGACCACCGGTAGCGACGTTTCACGTGAAACATCGCCCGGGCGCAGGCGGCCGGGCGGCCGTCCGGCGGCGTCCACCGGCCCGGGCCGCGGCCGGCGTCACCGGCGCCTGCTGGGAGCGGTACTGGCGGCCGCCTGCACCGCGATCGCCTTCACCGGTGGAGCCGTCCTGATCCACTCCTTCACCTCCCAGGGCGGCGGCACCACCCCGTCGGCGTCCCAGACGGCCCAGATCGAGGCCTTCTCCGGTGTCGAGCTGCCGGTACGGGTGCACCAGCTGCTGGCCTCCGCGACGCCCCACAGCGGCGCCCAGGCCACCCAGGGCAATCCCATGCACCTGGACATGTCCACTGTCCCCGCCTGTGTGCTGCACGGCACCGGACGCTCTGGGGAGCCGCTGGCCTCCACCCGGGGCCGCTACGACGGTCACGACGCCTATCTCCTCGTCCTGCCCCACCCTTCCGATCCGGCACGGGTGGACGCCTATGTGGTGGACGCCGCCTGTGATACGGCTCCCTCTCCGGCGCCCGGCCGTCTGCTGAGCCACCACACCTACGCCCGCGGCTGACGGCCGCCGCATGCGGCGGTGGCGCTCGGGGTACCGGGAATGTCCGGGCCGTAGGATCCGTTAGGCGGGGTGGCAGTGGTTACCCGTACCAGTGCGGCAGCGGACGACGCTGCCGCGTGGCTGCCCCGCACGGGTTCAGCAGTAGTCGGCAGAGACGAGGAAGACAGCCGTGAGCGACGTCCGTAACGTGATCATCATCGGGTCCGGTCCTGCGGGCTACACCGCCGCGCTCTACACCGCACGCGCCTCTCTGAAGCCCCTGGTCTTCGAGGGCGCTGTCACCGCCGGCGGTGCGCTGATGAACACCACGGAGGTGGAGAACTTCCCCGGCTTCCGCGAGGGCATCATGGGCCCCGACCTGATGGACAACATGCGGGCCCAGGCGGAGCGCTTCGGCGCCGAACTCGTCCCCGACGACGTGACCGAGGTCGACCTCACCGGTGACATCAAGACGGTCACCGACTCGGCCGGCACCGTGCACCGCGCGAAGGCCGTGATCGTGGCCACCGGCTCCCAGCACCGCAAGCTGAACCTGCCGAACGAGGACCTCCTCTCCGGACGCGGTGTCTCCTGGTGCGCCACCTGCGACGGCTTCTTCTTCAAGGACCAGGACATCGCCGTCGTCGGCGGCGGTGACACGGCCATGGAGGAGGCGACCTTCCTCTCCCGGTTCGCCAAGTCGGTGACGATCGTCCACCGCCGTGACACGCTGCGCGCTTCCAAGGCGATGCAGGAGCGGGCCTTCGCGGACCCGAAGATCTCCTTCGTCTGGGACAGCGAGGTCGTGGCGATCCACGGCGAGGGCAAGCTCTCCGGTCTCGCCCTGCGCAACCTGAAGTCCGGTGAGACCTCGGAGCTTCCGGTGACCGGACTGTTCATCGCGATCGGGCACGACCCGCGGAGCGAACTCTTCAAGGGCCAGCTGGAGTTGGACGACGAGGGGTACCTCACCGTCGACGCCCCCAGCACCCGCACCAACCTGCCCGGCGTCTTCGCCGCCGGCGACGTGGTGGACCACACCTACCGGCAGGCGATCACCGCCGCGGGTACCGGGTGCTCCGCCGCTCTGGACGCCGAGCGCTACCTCGCGGCCCTCACCGACGGCTCGAAGACCGCGGAACCCGAGAAGGCGGCGGCAGCCGCCGTCTGACCCACGATCCACCACTCGCCCCTTCGCCCAGAAGGGGGACCGATGCCGAACACGAGGAGATTGCCATGGCCGGCGCCGTCAAGCAGGTGACCGACGCGACGTTCGAGGACGAGGTGCTCAAGAGCGACAAGCCCGTGCTGGTCGACTTCTGGGCCGCGTGGTGCGGCCCGTGCCGCCAGATCGCCCCGTCGCTGGAGGCCATCGCCGCCGAGCACAGCGAGCAGCTCACCATCGTCAAGCTGAACATCGACGAGAACCCGGCCACCGCCGCCAAGTACGGGGTCATGTCGATCCCGACGCTCAACGTCTACAAGGGCGGCGAGGTCGTCAAGACGATCGTCGGTGCCAAGCCGAAGGCCGCCATCGAGCGCGACCTGAGTGACTACATCGGCTGAGCAGCACCACCGCAGCACAGACGTGGGGGCCGCCCGGAAGGGCGGCCCCCACGCGTTTCACGTGAAACATCGCCGGAGAATCACAGCGGCCGCAGCGCCGGCTCCTTCTGGACGGCACCCAGCAGCCGGTCGATCGCCATCTCGACGTCCTCCTTCCAAGAGATCGTCGAGCGCAGGTCCAGCCGGAGCCGCGGATAGCGCGGGTGCGGCCGCACGGTCTTGAAGCCGACTGCGAGGAGATGGTCGGCGGGCAGCACACAGCTGGGCTCCTCCCAGCGCGCGTCACCGAACGCCTCGATCGCCTTGAAGCCGCGTCGCACCAGGTCCTTGGCCACCGTCTGGACCAGGACCCGGCCCAGTCCCTGCCCCTGGTAGCCGGGGAGGATCCGGGAGGTCATCAGCTGCACGGCGTCGGGGGAGACCGGGCTGGTGGGGAACGCGGTGGACCGCGGAACATAGGCGGGCGGCGCGTAGAGGACGAAGCCCGCCGGGACGTCGTCCACATAGGCCACCCGGCCGCAGGAGCCCCACTCCAGCAGGACCGCGGAGATCCACGCCTCCTTCTCCAGCTCGGGCTTGCCCGCCTTGGAGGCCGCCTCCCCGCTGACCGGGTCCAGCTCCCAGAAGACACACGAGCGGCAGCGTTTGGGCAGATCCGGGAGATTGTCCAACGTCAGGGGAGTGAGCCGGCGACCCATGGCTCAGGCCTTCGCTTCTGCCGGACGAGCCACCGGTACCGCCTCCGGCAGCAGGAGCCTGGGCTGCCACATGGCTGCCGGGCCGCCGATTCCCTGGGCCACCGCCGACTCCAGTCCCGCCGCGGGGATCGCGGACCGCCGCGCCGCGGCCAGCACCTCGCGCTCTCTCAGCAGGCTCCCGACGAAGCCGCCCATCGCTGCCAGGCCGAATCCGGCCGCCATCCAAGCGGTCGCATGCCAGTCACGCTCCACCCCGTAGGGGCGTACTGATCGCATGGGCTTCCCTTCACTGGATGCTCCATACCCCTCCGCATCGTAACCGGGCCGCGATGCGGCCGACACTGAGGGCAAGCAAAGGGCGGGTCGCACTCCGGTTACCGGCGACCCGCCCTTGTCTGTCTCGCCCGGAGCGGAGGCCGGCTGATCAGGCTGCCTTCCGGCCCAGGGGGCCGGATGCCGGCCCCGCCCGTCCCCCGTCCGGGTGAACTCTGGAAAATCATTCCCCCGTGTCGGAGATCCCGTCCTCACCGATCGCGTCCATCTCATCGGCGTCGTCGGCGTCGTCGGCGTCATCGACTCCGGCGCCCAGGCCCTGCTCCAGCACTCGGCCCTCGCCGGGAGCGATGGTCCCCAGGATGCGCTCCAGATCCTCCATCGAGGCGAACTCCACGACGATCTTGCCCTTGCGCTGGCCGAGGTCCACCTTCACCCGGGTCTCGAACCGGTCGGACAGCCGCGAGGCGAGTTCGTTCAGCGCCGGCGACAGCCGCCGTCCGGCCCGCGGCCCCTTCGGCTTGCGAGCCGTGGCCGGCTCGGCCGCCATCAGCGTCACGATCTCCTCCACCGAGCGCACCGAGAGTCCCTCGGCCACGATGCGCTGGGCGAGCCGGTCCTGCTCCTCCACATCGCTCAGCCCCAGCAGGGCACGAGCGTGGCCGGCCGAGAGCACACCGGCCGCCACCCGCCGCTGAACCGGCGGCGAGAGCTTCAGCAGGCGCAGCGTGTTGGAGACCTGGGAACGAGAGCGGCCGATGCGGTCCGCCAACTCCTCGTGGGTGCAGGAGAAGTCGTGCAGCAACTGGTCGTAGGCGGCCGCCTCTTCCAGCGGGTTGAGCTGAGCGCGGTGCAGGTTCTCCAGCAGCGCGTCGAGAAGCATCTTCTCGTCGTCGGTGGCCCGCACGATCGCCGGGATGCGTTCCAGACCGGCTTCCCGGCAGGCCCGCCAGCGGCGCTCGCCCATGATGAGCTCATAGGCCCCCGAGCCGATCGAGCGCACCACGACCGGCTGCAGCAGGCCGACCTCCTTGATGGAGGTGACCAGTTCGGCCAGGGCGTCCTCGTCGAAGACCTCACGCGGCTGGCGCGGGTTCGGGGTGATGGAGTCGATGGGCAGCTCGGCGAAGTGGGCACCCGCCGGGGTCTCCACGCGGGGAAGCGCCTCCGTTTCACGTGAAACGGGGATGTCCGCCGTCTCACGGCCGGCGTGCTCGGTCAGCCCCGCGACCTTGGCCGCCGCGACACCGCGTTCGGCGGTCAGCACGGGCACGGCACCCGGTGAGGTGACCGCCGCGCCGACCTGCTTGCCGACCGCGGTGGACGGGCCGTCCGTCGCCACCGGTGCCGCGGGGATCAGTGCGCCGAGCCCTCGGCCCAAGCCCCTGCGTCGCTCGCTCACTTGATCCCCTCCGACATGGTGTGCTCACCGTACTGTTGGTTCGAATGTGTCGCGTGGGCGTGCTGCCCGTGGTACTCCGCCTCGACGCCGCCGGCGTCGCCCCCAAGCCCCCGCAGCGCCATCTCCCGGGCCGCCTCGAAGTACGACAGCGCTCCGGTGGAGCCCGGATCGTATGTCAGAACCGTCTGCCCATAGCTGGGCGCCTCCGAGATACGCACCGAGCGGGGAATGCTGGTCCGCAGCACCTCGTGACCGAAGTGGCTGCGCACCTCGTCGGCCACCTGGGACGCGAGCCGGGTCCGCCCGTCGTACATCGTCAGCAGGATGGTGGAGACATGGAGCTTGGGGTTGAGGTGCCCACGCACCAGGTCCACGTTCCGCAGCAGCTGTCCGAGTCCCTCCAGGGCGTAGTACTCGCACTGGATGGGGATGAGGACCTCCGCGCCCGCCACCAGGGCGTTGACGGTCAGCAGACCGAGCGACGGCGGACAGTCGATCATGATGTAGTCGAGCGGCTGCTCATACGCCTCGAGGGCCCGCTTGAGACGGCTCTCCCGGGCCACCAGGGAGACCAGCTCGATCTCGGCACCGGCCAGGTCGATCGTGGCCGGGGCACAGAACAGCCCTTCCACGTCCCGCACCGGCTGCACCACGTCCGACAGCGGCCGGCTGTCCACCAACACGTCGTAGACGGACGGGACTTCGGCGTGGTGGTCGATGCCGAGCGCGGTGGAGGCGTTGCCCTGGGGATCCAGGTCCACCACCAGGACCCGGGCGCCGTGCAGTGCCAGCGAGGCGGCGAGGTTCACCGTGGTGGTGGTCTTGCCCACGCCGCCCTTCTGGTTGGCGACCACCATGATCCTGGTCTGCTCGGGCCGGGGGAGGCCTTCTCCGGCCCGCCCCATGGCCTCTACCGCCAGTTGGGCAGCCCGGCCGATAGGGGTGTCGTCCATGGGAGGCAGTGTTTCACGTGAAACAGCCTCCCCTGTCACTTCACTTCGGGGGCCGGGGACCGGATCGGTCATCGGTCCCGCGGCATTGGCGTCGGACCGCAAGGATTCACTCTCCTCGACTGCAGGCTCGCTATGGACAGAGCCTGCCATGCTTCCGGGGTCGTGAACCAGTGAGGCCGGTCCTCCTGTGGATGAATCTGTGGATGAAGCCACGTTTCGAGCGGACTTGTGGCCACGAGCCTCGGCCGCCGCGCGGCCGCGACTGAGGATTCCTGGCAGCAGGGAGCGACGTTTCACGTGAAACACGATGCACAGCGCGCTGCCTGGTTAGAGCACGACACTCCGGGTTATGTAGGTTTGGCCGTTTGTATGGAGCACAGCGCGTACGCCATCCATCGGACCGCGATCTTTCAGCGGCGCCGGCGACCGCCCCGGACCGGCCGGTTCACCCGGGCGGCCTGCGCCCGCCGGGTCGCCGCCCGCACCCCGCCCGGGGACTCTCCGACCACCACCCGCACCACGGTGGCCGGGGGATCGACCAGCCCCTGACCGACCTGGACGATCGAGGACTCCACCGCTCCCAGCTTGCTGAGGGCGGCCCGTGCCGCCTTCAGCTCCTCCTCCGCGGTGTCGCCCTTGAGGGCCAGCATCTCCCCGTGCGGCCGCAGCAGCGGGATCCCCCAGCCCGCCAGGCGGTCCAGCGGGGCCACGGCACGGGCGGTGACGACATCCACCGGCGGCAGGTTGCCGATCATCTCCTCGGCCCGGCCCCGGACCACGGTGACGTTGTCCAGACCCAGGAGCGAGACCACCTCCTCCAGGAAGGTGGTGCGCCGCAGCAACGGCTCCAGCAACGTGATCCGCAGGTCGCCCCGGGCCAGCGCCAGCGGGATGCCCGGCAGCCCGGCCCCGGAGCCGACGTCGCACACCGACACCCCGTCCGGCACCACATCGGACAGCACGGCGCAGTTCAGCAGGTGCCGCTCCCACAGCCGGGGCACCTCCCGCGGCCCGATCAGGCCACGGCGCACACCGACATCGGCGAGCAGTTCTGCGTATCGCACCGCATCGGCAAGACGCTCGCCGAACACCGTGTGCGCCTGCTCGGGCGCGGGGGGAAGCTCAGCCGCCTCCGTCACGGGACCGTCCCTTCAGATCCAGACCGTGTTGCACAGACCGTTGTGCACAGACCGTGTTGCATCACTAGCAGACTTGCGCGTCACTACCAGGCTGACAGGTCTCGGCCCCGCCTGCGGCACGTCCCGGGTCGTCCCCGGGCCCCAGGCGGGGCCGATGATGATCAGAGACGGATCAGGCCGGAAGAACGACCACCCGCCGCTGGGGCTCCTCGCCCTCGGACTCGCTGCGCAGCCCGGCGGCCGCCACGGCGTCGTGGACGACCTTGCGCTCGAACGGCGTCATCGGCTCCAGCTTGACCGGCTGACCGGTCTGCTTGGCCTCGTCGGCGGCCTGAGCGCCCAGCTTGGTGAGCTCGGAGCGCTTGTGCGCCCGGAAGCCGGCGATGTCCAGCATCAGACGGCTGCGCTCCCCGGTCTCCCGGTGCACCGCGAGGCGGGTCAGCTCCTGCAGCGCCTCCAGCACCTCGCCGTCCCGGCCGACCAGCTTCTGCAGCCCCCGGCCGCCCGACTCGTCGACGATCGAGACGGCGGCACGATCGCCCTCGACATCCATGTCGATGTCCCCGTCGAGGTCGGCGATGTCCAGCAGACCCTCCAGGTAGTCGGCGGCGATATCCCCTTCCTGCTCAAGGCGGGTCAGGGCGTCCTGGCCCTCGACGACGGGGGTGTTGCCTTCCGTCACGAATGGACTCCTATCCATATGCGCTGCATCGCGCGCTCGCTGCGTACTACTTCTTCGACGGGTGCTTGGGCCGCGGCTGGCCCTTGCGCTGCCCGGGCTTGGGCTGCGCGGTCTGGCCCGCCTTGGCCGGTCCGTCCTTGGTCAGCGACGGCGTGCTCTCCCCCGTGGCGGCCTCGGCCTCCTGCGGCTTCTCGTCCGCCTCGCCGGCCGCGGTGGGCTTGCTCTGGGCCGTGGTCCCGCCCGACTGACGCTGGGCCTTGGTCTGGCGCTTGGGCTGCTGGCGCTTGACCGGCTGCTGCACCTCGGTGCCGGCGACGACCTCGCCCTTGGGCTGCTCGGCGAGCTTGCCCTTGGCGCGCAGCCGCTCCTGGCGCTCCTTGTAGGCGAGGCTGCCCGGGGTCGGGTTGCGCCGGATCACGAACATCTGCTGGCCCATGGTCCACACGTTGGTGGTCAGCCAGTAGACGAGGACACCGACGGGGAAGTTGATGCCGAAGACGGCGAACATCACCGGGAAGACGTACATCAGCATCTTCTGCTGCTGCATGAAGGGCGTCTTCACGGACATGTCGACGTTCTTGGTCATCAGCTGGCGCTGGGTGTAGAACTGCGACGCCGACATCAGAACGATCATGATGATGGTGACGACGCGCACGTCCATCGCCGAGGCGCCCAGCGAGGCGATCTTGCTGGCGCTGTCGGTGAACTTGACCGACAGCGGGGCGCCGAAGATGTGGGCCCGCTGCGCGCTGGCCAGCAGCTCACTGTGGATCACGCCGACCTGGTGGCCCTTGGCGATGTTGCTGAGCACGCCGTACAGCGACATGAAGAACGGCGACTGCACCAGGATGGGAAGGCAGCTGGAGAGCGGGTTGGTACCCGACTCCTTGTACAGCTTCATCATCTCTTCGGACTGGCGCTGCCGGTCGTTCTTGTAGCGCTCCTGGATCGCCTTCATCTTCGGCTGGAGCGCCTGCATGTTCCGCGTCGCGTGGATCTGCTTGACGAACAGCGGGATCAGGGCGACGCGGATCAGCACCACCAGCGAGACGATCGACAGGCCCCACGCCCAGCCGCTGTCCGCGGCGAAGATCAGGCTGTAGAACGTGTGGAACTGGACGATGATCCACGAGACGGCGGTATAGAGGGGACTGAGGATAGTTCCCACAGATCAGGCTCCTTGGGCGTTGGGCTGGTCCTCGGCGGCCCTGCCGGCCTCGGCGGGGAGTTCTTCGGGCCCGCCGTGTTCTTTGCGCATCGCCTCACGCAGCAGGACGTGCCACGGCGGGCGTTTGCGAGGCGGGACGTGGTCGACCCCGCCGAGAGACCATGGGTTGCACCGCAGAATGCGCCAGGCGGTCAGGGCGGTGCCCTTCACCGCCCCGTGCACGGCGATGGCCTGGTACCCGTAGTGGGAACACGAGGGGTAGTACTTGCAGACCGGGCCGAGCATCGGGCTGATGGTCCACTGGTACAGCTTGATCAGCCACATCAGCGGGTATTTCATCGCGCGCCCCTTCCCAGCAGCCGCGCCAGCGCCGCGTCCAGGTCGCGGGCCAGCTCTGCGTGGTCCGCGGTGCCGGCGCCGGGCAGTGCCCGTACCACCACCAGGCTACCCGGGGGCAGCACGGAGAGGCGGTCGCGGACCAGATGGCGCAGGCGCCGCTTGACCAGGTTGCGCTGGACGGCACCGCCCACGGCCTTGCTCACGACGAAACCCGCACGCGCCGGGGGAGCACTTCCCCCCGCCGCGTGCGGGTCCGTGGTGTGGCTGTCGCGTAGGTGGACGACGAGGAGCGGACGTCCGGCCCGGCGCCCTCGGCGTACCGCGGTGGCGAAGTCCTGGCGCCGCCTCAGCCGGTTGTCGGAGGGCAGCACGGCATGACTCGACTCGGGCGATCAGGCGGACAGACGAGCGCGGCCCTTGCTGCGGCGCGTCGCGATGATGGCGCGGCCGGCGCGGGTACGCATGCGCAGCCGGAAGCCGTGGGTCTTCGCGCGGCGGCGGTTGTTCGGCTGGAAGGTGCGCTTGCTCACTCGGGGGCTCCAGGACGGGTCGTGGTTACAGACGGTGTGGGCGTCGCCTGGCTGTCACCGTGCGCCCACGAAGCCTCGTGATACGCCCTGGGTGCACCGCTTTCCGGCCACCCGGGGTGACCTGTGCCCTTCGGAGGCAGGCGGCAGCAGCCATCGACAACTCGACCTGGTTACGGTACGCGCGGCCGAGCCGTCCGGTCAAACCGCGCCCGGCCCCCCGCGACGCGCCGTCCGGCCCCCCGGGACCGCCCGCCGGCCGGCCCGTGGCACATTTGTACACAGCCTGTGGACAACGACTTGAACCCCGATGGCCGCGCTGACTACCGTGGCTGAACCCCACTTCCTTCCCGTCCGTGGCAAGAATCACACCTTCGTGGGACTCCCGGTGTCTCTCACCCCCACGAGCGAGCCCATCCCCAAGCGAGAGAGCGTGCTGCCCTGTGGCCGATGTAACTGCCGATCTTGCCGCAGTGTGGCCGAGGGTGCTGGAGCAGCTCCTCGCCGAGGGGCAGGGCGTCGAGGCCAAGGACCAGCGCTGGCTCAAGCGCTGCCAGGCGCTCGCACTCGTCGCCGACACCGCCCTGCTGGCCGCCCCGAACGAGTACGCCAAGGGCGTGCTGGAGGGCCGGCTGCTCCCCCTGATCACGGAGGCGCTCAGCCGGGAGTTCGGCCGGCCGATCCGCATCGCGATCACCGTGGACTCCAGCACGGAGTCCGCCGCGCCGCACATCCCCGCCCCGGCGCCGGCCCGGCAGATGCCCGCCGGCGGGTACGCCGAGCAGCGGTCCGACGGGTACCCGGAGCAGCGCCCCGAGCAGCGCGGCTATGACGAGTACGGCCGCCCGGCCGAGGACGAG
>JBEHXI010000032.1:0-39911 GCA_048498775.1 Actinomycetota bacterium
CCGACTGCTGACCCGCGCGGACGGGACCGACAAGGGCCTGAAACCCGTCAGGCGTCCAGGCCGCCGACAGCCCGTCACGGGCGGCGGCCCCAGGCGCTGATCATCGGCGAGGTGGCCAGATCGAGCCGCCCCGCCGCGACACTGCGCAGGTGCCGGTCGATCTCCTCCTCGGTGGCCAGCCCGCGGGCGACCAGCGCCCCGCGCACCTGCTCGACGGTCGCCGCCTCCAGCGCGTCGCAGGCCGGCGAGGTGACCGGGAAGTAGGCGTCCGCGGCCACGTCCACCAGGCCCGCCTCGCGCAACAGCCGCGGCAGCCTGCGCCCGTAGGACAGGTCGGCGCCGCGCTCGGCGAGCAGGGTGCGGAAGCCCGACCGCAGCCGGTTCGCCAGGGCCTGCTCGGGACCGTACTCGTCCGGGCAGATCAGCGGCTGCAGCGCCGGGTCGGCGTCCTCGACCAGCAGCCGGCCGCCCGGCCGCAGCGCCTCGATCATCGACCGCAGCGCGCGTTCCCGGTCCGCGACGTGGACCAGCACCAGCCGGGCGTGCACCAGGTCGAAGGTCCCCGGTGAGGGCGGCGCGTCGGCCCCGACGTCGTGCCGGAGCACCTCCACCCCGTCCGGCACCACACCGCGCAGCCAGGAGACGTCGATGTCGGTGGCCAGCACCCGGCCGGACGGGCCGACCCGCCCGGCCAGCCAGGCCGGCAGCGACGGACCGCCGGCACCGACCTCCCAGCAGTGCGCTCCCTCGGCGGCGCCGAGGTCGTCGAGGTGGCGGCGCGAGGACGGGTCGAACAGCTCGGCCAGCGCGTCGAACCGCCGTCCCGCCTGCGCCTGCCGGTTGTCCAGGAGATAGCCCTCGCCACCGGGTGTCGTGGAAGCCATGCGCCCATTGTGGTGCACCACGCCACGCGCCCGTCGCGGTGCGCCGCCGCGCGCCGCCTACCCGTCGGCCGCCGGGGACGTCCGGGACTGCCGACCAGTCGGCGCCGGGCTCGCCGCCCGGGGCATCGGCCCGTCTCACATGTTCTTGAGGTCGTCGGCAACGGTGGAGGTCGGGGTGTGGAGGATGGCGTCGAACGCCTCAAGGATGGGGGTGTGGAGGTAGGCGCTCTGGATCCGGATGCGGTCGGGGCCCGGGGCAAGGCCGGCATTTCCGTGGGCCGCCTGCGTGCGTGCCTGGTGCAGATCGGCGATGCTGAGCCCGAGATCGGCGTCGGCGAAGGCGGCTTCGATGCTTCCCGGCTCGGCCGGCTCCAGCGCGGTGGCGTCGATGGTGAAGCCGAAGGGTGTGTTCTCGTCGCGGGGCATGTCCGCGGTGTGTCCGGTGGTGCTTGCCAGGCCGAGGGCGAAGTAGTCATCGCCGAGCGTGCGGTGCAGGTGCTGTCCCATGGGGAGCCCCGTGAGGTGGCCGTTGAAGGACACCGGTGTCTTCTGGGTGTGGGCGTTGTGAGCCGCCAGCACCACGCGGGTCCCGGGTTCGAAGCGGTCCAGGTGCCACAGGACCGACTCGGCCATGTAGACGTCGCGGGCGGAGGTGTCGGCGGTCAGTCCTTTGCCGGCGAAGAGGTCGGCCATGGCACGGAAGGTGTAGTCGGCGTGGCAGGCGCCTTCGAGCCGGCGCACGGCGATGTCGTAGCTGTGCTGGTCGCCGCGGGAGACGTACAGCGGTTCGACGGAGCGGAACCGGATGAGCAGGCGCATCAGGGTCGCGCTGAGGGCATCCTGTTCGGCGGCGGCCAGGCGTGCCCACGCGGGCGCGGCGACGGCCCCGGAGCCGCCGGCGAACGATTCGGCGATCCGCATCGCCTCCAGGACGACCGGCAGGGTTTCGGGATCGATCCGGCGCAGGTAGTCGGCGACCGGGGCGAGGGCGGGAAGCAAGGACCCACCGGCCGCCGGGATGTCGACGCCCGCGAAACGCACCGGTGTCGAGGCGGTGCGGTTGTGCCGGCGTATCCAGCGCAGCGGCTCGTCGACTCCCACGGGGATCGTCCCGGCGAGGTGCGCCGACAGGTCGTCGTCCGTCCCCTCACCCTGGGCCCACGCGTCAAGGGTGAAGCCCTCGCTGAAGCCGTACTCGAAGGCGAGGACGGTGAACCCGCAGCGCTCGGTCAGGAACCGCAGGATGCGCTCGCGCATGGCGGCGAACTCGGTGATGAAGTGGGAACTCTCACCGATCGCGACGACACGTGCGTCGCCGATGATGGCGCGCAGCGGCTCCAGATCGTCGAGTGGTGCCTCGGGGTCCAGGTGCTCGAGGGGGACGGCGTGGGTGCGAAGCCAGTCGGCGAACGGGTTGTGGTGGGGCGAGGCAGGCATGCTGACAGCTCGATTCTCGGTGCCGGAATGGTGAATCGCGGATTGGGGAGCGGGTTACCGCGCAGGTGGTCCTGGGCCGGATTCGTGCAACGGCCAACGCGCTGCGGGCGTTGGGTCCTGACGTTCCGCAGGGGCGTCGTCGACGACGGAGCCGGAGGCGGTGATCGCTCCGTGGCCGATGCGGACGCCGGGCATCACCATGGACCGATGGCCGGACCAGACGTGGCGGCGGATGTCTCGGTCGCCTGTAAGGCCAGATGGGTGCCCCGCCAGTGCCGACGCAGCCGGCGGTCATGGCTGACGATGACGAGCGTGCCGTTGTACCCGGTAAGAGCGGCTTCCAACTCCTCGGCGAGGGCGGGCGAGAGATGGTTGGTGGGTTCGTCGAGCAGCAGGACGTCCGATGGCGCACTGAGTAATCGCGCCAGGGCCAGACGCTGCAACTGCCCGGTGGACAGCCGGCCGACCGGCACCGTGAGCTGGTCGCGGTCGAACAGGCCGAGGGACAGCAGCTGTTCGGCGTGCGCGGCGGCCTCTCCCGTCCGTCCGCGGGCGAAGGCGGCCAGCACGGTCTCGGCCGGTTCCCCGGGTCGCGGCTCCTGGGGGAGGTAGCCGATCCTGCCACGGCAGGTGACGCTCCCGCGGTCGGGAGTGACGTCCCCGGCCAGGACGCGCAGCAGGGTGCTCTTGCCCGCTCCGTTCCGCCCTGTGACCAGCAGGCGTTCGCCCGCCATGACGGACAGGCGGGTGCGGGCGAGCCGATCCGTGACGGCGATGTCGGCGGCTTCGAGTACGACGCCCTGCAGGCGGCGGGTCCGCAGCACGGGGGTGAAGCGCAGCGGCTCCGGCGGGGGCGGGACCGGGTCGGCAAGGAGCCGCCGCAGCCGTTCCTCGGCGTTGCGCACCCGGCCGGCCAGCGATTGCTGCACCCGGCCGCCCGCCCGGTCGTAGGCCAACTTGTTGCCGTCTTTCATCGGACGGCCCGGGGCCACCTGGCGGGCGGTGGTCGCGGCGGCCTCGCGGAGCCGGTCGATGTCGGCCCGCCACCGGTCGTGAGCCTGGGCCCAGCGCTGCCGGGCGGCAGCCTTCTCGGCGAGGTAACCGGTGTAGCCGTTGCCGTACCGCACGACGCGACGCGTATCGGCGTCCACCTCCAACAGGCTGGTCGCGACCCGTCCGAGGAAGACCCGGTCGTGGGAGACCGCCACGGTGGTGCCCCGCCGGGCGCGCAGGTGCTCTTCCAGCCAGCTCAGGGCACCGTCGTCGAGATGGTTGGTCGGCTCGTCCAGCAGCAGCACCTCCGGCGCCGCCGCCAGGCAGGCCGCCAGTCGTAACCTGACCCGTTCCCCACCGGACAGGCTGCCCACCGTACGGTGACGGCCCACCAGCCCCAGGCCCAGCCCGTGCAGAGCACGTTCCACGCGGGCGTCGGCGTCATAGCCGCCGCGCAGCTCGAAGACCGTCATCAGATCGCCGTACTCGGCCATGCCCGACTCGTCACCGTCGGCCATCGCGGCCTCCAGACGGCGCATTCGCTGTTCGACCGCACGCAGATCGCTCAACGCCCGGTCGATGACCTGCTGGACCGTCGCCTGCGCCGCCAACTGCTCGTCCTGGGCGAGATAGCCGACCCCGCCGGTGGCCTGGACGACGACCTCGCCCTGATCGGGCTGTTCACGCCCGGCGAGCAGTCGAAGCAGGGTGGTCTTGCCCGATCCGTTCTCACCGATGATCCCGGTGCGCTCGCCCACGGCGAGCGAACAGGTCACCGCGTCAAGAACGAGCCTGCCGTTGAAGGACTTGCTGACGGCGCGGGCAGTGATCTGTGTCGGCACGCAGGGGCTCCAAAGCATTCGAGAACGAGGTGGCCGTCGAGGGTCGCGCGGCCCGGCGAACGCTTCGGAAAAGCATCGATCACTCCACTAGTGCGACAACTGCTGCTTTAAGATCCTGCCATAACGACGACACCCCGAGCAAAGGCATTCAGCGATGACTCCCGCAGACCCAGGACCGGAAGGCACCCGTCCGCCTCCGGCCCGCCGCCGGCCCGGGGGCCGCACCGCCCGTATCCGTCAGCAGGTGCTCGACGCAGTCGTCGCCGAGCTCGCCGAACACGGTTATGACGGGCTCACCACGGACGCCGTCGCCGCCCGCGCCGGCGTGCACCGCACAACGGTGTACCGGCGCTGGGGGGACGTCGGCGGCCTGCTCGCCGACGTTCTCGACGCGGCGTCCGACGACGACTGGCAGCCACCGGACACCGGCTCGCTGGAAGACGACCTGGCAGCGCTGAACCAGGAGATCCACGCGGCCCTGACCACCCAGCCATCGATCATGGCAGCACTGATCGCCGCCTCGTTCCGCTCCGAGCAAGCCGCGCAGGCCCAACAGCGGCTCTGGGAGGGCCGGTACGCCCGCTGCGACATCATCGTCAGCCGGGCTGTCCGGCGCGGCGAACTGCCACCGCACACCGACGCCCGGCGACTGCTCATCGCGGCCACCGCACCGCTGTACCACCAACTGGTGCTGCTCCGCACGGCCGCCGACCCGCGACTGCCCGGCCATGCGGCCAGAACCGCCGCCCTCGCCGCGGCCGCCGGCGCCTTCGCCGAGTCCCCGTCAGCACGCGGTGACCGAGCGACCTGAGCGGTTCCCCACCCCTTCGAAGGCTCGCGCGGTGCGTTTCATGGGTGTCGCTCGTGAAGCACGGGCAGGCCGCTGCGGGGGCGGGTACGTGATCACCCGCCGCTGTGCGGCCGGTGTCCGAGTCAGGGCGTGTTTCAGAAGTCGCGTCGGATCAGCCCGCGGTGTCTGGTGCGTGCGATCGCAAGGCGGAGGGCCGTCCTCGTACTGGGCGTACTCGGACGATCCCGACAACGTAGCGAGCGTGCGTGCCAGGCGGCGCGGGCCCGGCGGGACTTCTGAAGCACGCCCTAGGACACCGGGGCGGTGCCGCGCAGCACGATCGGGTTGGTGAGTGCCGCCATCGGCCCCCACTGCAGGCCGGGCCCCATGGTGTTGCCCTTGCCCGCGCTGCCGTCCGCCATCGGATGGCGTACCTCGGCCCGCACATAGGAGGCGATCGCGGCGGTGGTGCGCCACACCACCGTGCCGGTGCCGGAGGCGTCCAGCGACTGCTGGTGCATCTGGCCCTCGTCGGTGATGAAGCGGACGGTCCCGTTCGGCACGCCGGAGACGTCCAGCCGCACGTCGACCGGCGCGTCCACCGGGCAGGTCAGCGTCTCGCCGATGCCCGCCTGGCGGCCGTGGCCGGTCGCGGTGAGGTCCAGCGACACGGCCGAGGACTCGCTGATCCACGAGCGGCCCGCGCGGATGCCCGCCAGGACCGCGTCCCGCGTCAGGTCCTCGGCGTGGACGACGTTCTGCGGCAGGCCGATGACCTGCGGCACGCTGTGGGCGTCGCTGTTGCCCATGGCGGGCACCCACCGCTGCCCGCTGCGCATGGCCTCGCCCAGCCTGGCGTCCCAGGTGTCGACCGCGGACTCGTCGTCGTACGTCCAGGGCCCGTTCCACACCTCGACGGCGTCGGCCTGTTCGTAGCCGAACTTCCACTGGCAGGCGACGTACGGGCAGTACGGGTGCGCCGGGACGACCAGGCCGCCGGCGCGCCGCACCTGCCGGGCGAAACGGCGGAAGGCGTCGTCCCGGGAGCGGTAGCGCCAGTCGATCCACTCGCCGGCCGGCAGCCCGAGGGCCAGCCAGTGGCCGTTGCGGGTGGTGATCTCCTCCCCCAGCACGATCAGCAGGTCGGAGCCGGCGTACCGGCCCCAGACGCCGTGCGAGGAGGAGGTGTTGTGGTCGGTGGAGACCATGAAGTCCAGCCCCGCGGCCCGCGCCCCGGCGGCGACCTCGGAGGGCAGCCGCTTGCCGTCGGAGTAGACGGTGTGCAGATGGCAGTCACCGCGGTACCAGGCCCGGCCGCGACCCCTGGCCCGCTCCGGCGGGTAGTCGGGCACGAAGGCCCTGCCCGGCGCGCCGTACCGGAGGGTTACCGTGACCTGGTAGTTCATGCCCTGCGGCGCGACCTGGTAGGGGCCCAGGGCCACGTGCCAGGTGCCGGGGTTGACCGGGCCTGGCAGGTAACCCGGCGTGGTGTCGTCGCTGTTGACGACGAAGGACGTGCGGAAGCCGCCGGACCAGCCGCGGAAGCCCGGGCCGCCGAGTGCCACGCCGCGCTCGTCGAAGATGCCGATGTCGCAGGAGTTGCCGGGCGTGCCCGCCGGGACGGACGGCTTGTCGTAGGTGTAGGAGACGGCGACCTGGTTGACGCCGGCGGGTACTTCGACGGGCAGGTAGACGAAGTCGGCGGCCCCGGTCTCCAGGTGGCCGCTGATGACCCGGGTGACCTCGGTGCCGTCCGCGGGACCTGACGGGGTGTCGGCCGCCGCCGGGAACGTCATCGGGGCCAGGGTGAGCGCGCCCGCCGCGCCCAGCGTCGCCGCCCGCAGGACCGTCCGCCGGCCGGGGGCCTGGGCTCCCCCGTCCTGCTCGGTGGGGCTGTGGTGCTCACAGGCTCCTGGCTGGCACACGGCGGCCTCCTGGGTACACGCGTAGATCTCGGTTCTCCCGCACGTTCTCCCGCCCAGATGAACGACCGGTGACGGTCGCCCGCCCGGCAGGTGGGTTTCCGGCAGCGGTGTATGGCACTGCGACGATACTGGCGCTCCGGGACTTTTCCACCGAGCGGATCCGGCCGTGACGAGGAGAGGACAGGCTGTGGGCGAGAACGGCGAATCCCGCGAGAGCGGCGAGAGCGGCACGAACAAGCAACGGATGCTGGCGGGCGAGTGGTACCTCCCCGACGACCCCGAACTGGCCGCGGACACCGAGCGCCGCATCGCGCTGTGCGCCGCCTACAACGCGCCGGACGGGCCCGCCCCCGCCGAGCGCCGCACGGTGCTGGAGCGGCTGCTCGGCGCGGTCGGCGAGGACGTGCGGATCCGCCCGCCGTTCCACTGCGACTACGGCTACCACATCCGCATCGGCGCCCGGACGTTCGTCAACTTCGGTGCCGTGTTCCTGGACGCGGCGCCCATCACCATCGGCGCCGACGTGCAGATCGGCCCGAACGTCCAGCTGCTGACGCCGGAACACGAACTGGACGCCGAACGGCGGCGGGCCGGCTGGGAGCGGGCGGACCCGGTGGTGATCGGGGACAACGTCTGGCTGGGCGGCGGTGTCATCGTCTGCCCGGGGGTGACCATCGGGGAGAACACCGTGGTCGGCGCGGGCGCCGTGGTCACCCGCGACCTGCCGCCCGGCGTCCTGGCGGCGGGGAACCCGGCCCGGGTCGTCCGCACGCTGTGACGGCGCCGGCCTCCCGCCCGCCGGCCGACGCGCCGTCACGGCCCGTGTGATCCTCGGCCGGTGGTGTCGCCCGCGACGCACTCCGGCGCGGTGCTCGCGGCGGGAACCAGGCAGCCGCGCACGCGGTGCCGTCCATCGGCGGCGACCATGGGGGTGTAGAGGTAGCCCTCGGTGTCGTAGACGTCGGCGACCTCGGCGCCGCGGGTGTGGCCGCCGGGTTCCACGGCCACCTCGACGCGGTCGCCGACGCGCGTCCGGCCGATCCGCGCCCATGCCGCGCCGCACCGGGGGCTGTAGCGGATCTCCAGGTCCGCGCCGGTGACGGTGCGCCGGAGGGCGAGGGGGACGGAGTCGGCGTCGCAGAAGGTGCTCGCCGGGCTCCTGCCGTCGCAGGCGGCGGCCCGGCAGCCCGGTGCCGGGCCGGGCACGGTGGCCGGAGCGTGCCGCGAGGTGACGGCCAGCCCCACCGCCAGGGCGGAGCACACCAGGCCGCCGATCACCCCGGCGGCCAGGGCCGGCGGGCGACGGCCGCGGGGCGCGGCGGGCACCTCGCCGGGCTGCTGTGGACGGGACGGACCAGGTGCGTCGGCGGGTCGGGTGGCGGCACGGTTGTTCCAGGCCGCGTCGGCGAGTTCCCACAGGGCCAGCACCGGGCCGGGCCGTTCGCCGGCCAGGCGGCACAGCGCCTCGACGGCCCCGCGCGGCGGCCTGGCCTTGCCGTTGAGATACCGCTCCCAGGAGGACTTGCTGTACGCCGTCTTGTGGGCCAGGGCCGCCAGGCTCAGGCCGCTGCGGTCCTTCAGCTCCCGCAACCGCGCGACGAGCCGGGCGCACTCCGGGGCGAGCGTGCCGGCGCCCGTCATCCGCGCAGCGCTCCCCAGGTGTAGGGACCGACCTTGCCGTCGACCACCAGACCGGCCCTGGCCTGCAGGCGTTTGACGGCCCGTTCGGTGAGGTCGCCGTAGACGCCGTCGATGTCGCCCGGCGGAAAGCCGGCGCGCCGCAACAGGCACTGGGCCTCGGCGACCTCCGGCCCGGTCGCGCCCTGCGTCAGGATGGCGTCCCGGGCGCCGCTGAGCCCCGCGGACCAGTGCCCGCCGGTCCGCTCCAGCCGGCAGGTGTAGCTGCCGGGCGCCGACGCGCCCGCGGACTGCCATGGCCGGACGGCCAGCAGCACCGCGGCGGTGACCGCCAGGACCCCGGCGGCCACCGCGGCCACCGCGGCCGCCGTGCGCCACCGGCGGCGCGGGCTCTCCCGCGGCCCGGCCGGCGGCCCGTCCTCCTCCGCCCGGCGTGCCGGCGGGGCCTCCCAGGTGTCCGCCGCCACCTCGCGCAGCGCCAGCAGCCGCTCCGGATCGGCCCCCACCAGCCGGGCCAGCGCCTCGACCGCCTCCGGCGGCGGCAGGCTCCGGCCCGACAGGTACCGCTCCCAGGACGACTTGCTGTAGCCGGTGCGCGCCGCCAGCCGGCTCAGGCTCAGCTCGCTGGCGTCCTTGAGTCTGCGTAACTGCGCCACCAGGTGGCGGACCCGCGGGTCCAGCTCTTCGGGCAGCCCGGCCCAACGCGACATGTTCCACCCCATTCGCGTTCAATGCTCACTATCAGACCGTACACGCCCGGATACGTTCCGCGTGCGGTGTTTTGCCTACCGGGTCCGCCCGGCAGGCGTCCCGCCACGGCCTCGTCCCGTCCGGTGACGACACAGGTCAGGGACCGGGACATCCCGCCGGCACCGCGATCGGTCCGCCGACGGCCTCGGCATCGGCATCGGCGCCCGCGCCGCGTCCGGTGCCGGGTCGAAGGCGGTCCACCCGGTCCCCGCAAACCCGTGACGTCCGCCCACCGGGGCATCAGACTGAGCGCATGCCCAACGAATCGGTCAACGCGATCCTGTACTGCCTGCTGTTCAGCAAGCGCCTGGACAGCAGCGAGGTGGAGCGCCTGGGCCGGATCATCCTGGACGAACAAGTGCTCGGCCGCACCGCCGAGAAGGAGTACGCCCAGATCAAGACCGCGGTGGAGAACGACCGTTGGGACACCGACCTGTCCTGGCAGCCGCACGGCGAGCCGGAGATCCGCGACTTCCTGCGCCGGTTGCTGGCGCACCTGGACACGTTGCGGCCCTGGCCGGATCCGCCGTTCCGCTGCCTGGACCCGGAGCGCTGGCCGGAGTTCAGGGGCGGCGCGCTGCTCGCGCGGGTCCGGCTGACGGCCTTGTCGCAGGACCGGCTGCAGATCCTGATGAGCACCGTCGGGCAGGGCGCGGACGCGGTGCGGGTGCTGCTGTTGCGGCTGCGCTCCGGGGACGAGGTGGCGCTGGTGGCGCCCCCGGGCGACGACCACGCGGTCCTGCTCGCGCCGCGGCCGCACCGGGCCGGGCGGGAGATCGTGCGGGCCTTCGTGGAGTGCACCCGGTATCCGCGTGACCATGTGGCGCCGGTGACCGGGCGCGGCCGGTGGCGCGGGCGGGGCCGGGACCGGCTGCCGGACGGTCTCGCCCGTCTCGCGGGGCTGCCGTCCGAGGCCGGGGCCGGCGAGCCGCCCGCGTGAGCCGCGCTCAGCGGCCGCCGCGCAGGCGCTCCAGGTCGCGCCGCTCCCGCTTGGTGGGGCGGCCGGTGCCGCGCTCGCGGTGCGCGACCACCACGGCCTCCTCGCGGGGCGGGGGCGGCGGGCTGTTGTCGACGAAGCACTCCGCGGCGGCGGGCGCGCCGACCCGCTTGCGCACCAGGCGCGAGACGACGACGATCCGTTCCCGTCCGGCGTGGTAGAGCCGCACCTCGTCTCCCGGCCGCAGGCTCTGTGCCGGCTTGACCCGCTCTCCGTTGACCTTGACGTGCCCGGCCCGGCAGGCCGCCGCGGCCAGCGAGCGGGTCTTGACCAGCCGCACCGACCAGATCCAGCTGTCGACCCGTACGGCTGTCTCGTCTGCACTCATGTCACGACTGTAGAACGCCGGCCCCGGCACCCCGGAACTCCCCGGAAAGAAGGGACCGGCGCGGGGGCGGTGCTCAGGCGGTGATCAGGGCGATGCCCAGCGCCACCAGCACGGCGACCTTCACGGCCTCCAGGGCCACGTAGTACAGGTGTGCGGTGGAGCGCGGCCCCTCCTCCCCGGCCAGGACCCGGTCGGAGCGGCGGTTGAGCGCGGGACGGACCACGCCGAGTTGTACGGCCAGCAGCACGGCCGCCGCCGCGGTCAGCCCCAGCAGCAGCGCCGGGGCACCGCCGGCGGCCACCGCCACGATCACCACCACGAGGAGCGCGGCCTCGACGAGGTTGAGGGCCCGGAACACCAGGCGCCCGATGCCCAGCCCGATCGGGATGGTCACTCCCGGGGCACGGAACTTCAGTGGCGCTTCGAGGAAGGAGATGGCCAGCACCATCCCCAGCCACACGAAGGTCACCGCGGTGGCCGTGGCGTCCCACGTCGCGTTCATTGCGCTTCTGCCTTTCGGTTGCGTGCCGTTGCGCCGGCGAGTTCCCCCTCGCCCGGACGGAGTGCGGTCAGGCGGCGGGCCATGACGCCAGGTGGGCGACGAAGTCCGGCGGGGTGGCCACCATCATCACCGTGGCCGGCTGGTCCCCCGGGTTGCGCAGGCTGATGCGCTCCCCGGCCGGGATGTGCGCGGCCGCGCCCTGGGCCAGGGTGCCGACCCGCTCGCCCTGGCGCAGCTCGACCGTGCCGGTCAGGGAGACCAGCACGATGTGGGAGGCGCCGTGGTCGTGCTCGGGCAGTCCGGCACCGGCGGGGAACTCCATGTGGACGACGGCAGGCTGCCCGCCGGCGGCGGCGTCGGGGGTCAGCATCTCCACGATCGGCCCGGCGGGGATGGGGGCCCGGCGGCGGGTGCCGGTGCCGGCGGCGGCGATGTGCATCATGGTCTCTTTTCGTCGTGTCTCGACGGGATGACGGGGATGACGGGGATGGGGGGCGTCGGGGGGTCAGGCGGCGAGGTGGGCGACGCAGGCGCCGGGCTCCGCGAAGGGTTCCAGCCGGGTCGCCGACACCGGTGCGCGCAGTTCGGCGAGGGCGCCCTGCATCAGGCCCAGGTGCACCGGGCACACCACGCCGCTGTACTCCTCGGCGAGTTCGAGGAACGGGCAGTGCCGCAGCCGGATCCGTCCCGGCCCGGGCTCCTGCGCGTCCTGGGCGCCGGCCGCCGCGGCCGGCGGCTCCGGCTCCGGCTCGGGGTCGAAGCCGAGGTCGTCCAGGAGCGCGGTGAGGCGCTCGACGGACTGACGGGCCGTCAGCTTCCGGTAGGGCGGGACGGGTTCGACGAGGAACCGGCCCCAGGCGCGGCCCGCCTCAGCCGCCTCCTGTGCCCCCTGGGGCGCCGCGGAGGCCAGCCGGCTGACCAGGATGCGGGCCAGCAGCCGGTAGCTGCGCGTCCCGCCGCGATCCATGCCGGGGCGCGGGGTGTAGACGGTGCGGGGGCGTCCGGGGCCGGAGGGCTGGGTCAGTTCGCGTTCCACCGCCCCGTCCGCGACCAGCGCGTCGAGGTGGAAGCGGGCGGTGTTGGGGTGGATGCCCAGGCGCACCGCGATGTCGGCGACGCCCATCGGGCCGTCGGCGTCGCGGAGCGCTTCGAGCACCTCGCGGCGGCGGGAGTGCTGCGGATCGCGGGCCATGGGGTCAGCCCTCCTGGCCCTGCGGCGGCAGGGCGGCGATCAGCGGGTGGTCACGCTCGATCAGGCCCAGCTTGGCGGCGCCGCCCGGGGAGCCGAGTTCGTCGAAGAACTCCACGTTGGCCCGGTGGTAGTCCTTCCACTCGGTCGGCACGTCGTCCTCGTAGAAGATCGCCTCGACGGGGCAGACCGGCTCGCAGGCGCCGCAGTCGACGCACTCGTCGGGGTGGATGTAGAGCGACCGCTGACCCTCGTAGATGCAGTCGACCGGGCACTCCTCGATGCACGCCTTGTCCTTGACGTCCACACAGGGCTGGGCGATCACATATGTCACGGCTGACTCCTCCCGGTGGCGCGGCCACGTTTCTACGAATACTACATGTAATAATGGGTCTCGCCGTGACGAGGGCTAGTGCCGGGCGAGAAGGAGAGACCGTGACATCGGCTTCCGACATCTACATCGAGGCGACCGAGACCGATCCCAACGTGCGGGCGCAGGTCGCCGTCGGGGCGGTCCACCGGCGGCTGCTGTCCGGGCTGGCCGCACGCGTCCGCCCGCAGGACCCCGCGGGGCAGCCGTCGCTCACCGAGCTGACCGGCTACTGCACCGGCGAGCTGCGCCGCCACCTGGCGGCCACCGACGACGCCCTGTACGGGCCGGCCTCGGGCGCCGCGGAGACCCGGCAGCTGGTGCGCGCCCTGCGGACCTCCGCCGCACAGCTCGGCGAGCGCGTCGACGCGCTGGCCGCCGCGCCGGGGACGGCCGAGGCGCTCGCCGCCGCCCGGGCCGTCGAGGCGGTGCTCGAGGTGCACCTGACCGTGGAGCGCACCGTGCTGCTGCCCGCCCTGGCCGCGCTGCCGGGCGCCGACCTTCCGGCGCTGGTGGCCGACCTGGAGGTGCTGCTGTCCGGCGGCCGGCTGGAGCAGCCGGGCGAGCTGGACGTCCGGGAGATCCCGCATGGGCAGCGCCACCCGCGGATCTTCGCCCGCTACGCGCGGCTGGCTCCCGGCGAGTCGTTCGTCCTGGTCAACAACCACGACCCCAAGCCGCTGCGCCGCGAGTTCCAGGCCACCCACCCGGGGGCCTTCACCTGGGACTACGAGCAGTCCGGTCCCGACCTGTGGAAGGTGCGCATCGGACGGGTGGCCACCGGTGACTGACGCGGCAGACGGCACCGCCGGGCAGGCCGCGGAGGAACCGGTCCCGCGGATCCTGGGCGACATCGGCGCGCTGCTCGGCGCCGGAGGGCCCCAGGCGGCCGGTGCGCTGTGGCGGCTGGCCGAGTCCGGGCGCCAGCTCGACGCCAACGTGATCCATCTGCCCGCCGGGGAGCGGGTGGGCAGCCACGCCGAACCCGATCTGGACGTGCTGTTCCTGGTCCTGGACGGCGAGGGCGCCATCGACACCGCGGAGGGCACCCGGCCGCTGACCACCGGGACGCTGCTGTGGCTGCCGCACGGCTCCCGCCGCAGCCTGGCCGCGGGCGAGCGCGGCCTGTCCTACCTGACCGTCCACCGGCGCCGGCCGGGCATGCAGATCCGCTCCGGCCCGCCGGAGGGCTCCCGGTAGACGCGGTCCGGCGCGTGTGCCGGCGGGCTCAGGTCCGGTCGGCCTCGGAGACCCCCGGCGGGTGGGGGCCGGGCGGCCGGCGCCGCAGCACCCGGTGGGCCGCCGGGACCCGCGGCAGCGCGACGGCGCCCAGCGCCGCGGCGGCCAGGCACGCCCCGGCCCCCACACCCAGCCCGGCGCGGGGGCCGAGGTGCTGTGCGACGGCCCCGACGACCGGGCCGCCGATCGGCGTGCTGCCGAGGAACGTCACCGACCACAGGGCCATCACCCGGCCCCGGAACCGTTCGTCGCTGACCAGTTGCAGCGTGGTGTTGCCGGTGGCCAGGAAGGCCGTGCTGGCGGCGCCCACGCACACCAGCACGGCGAGTTCGGCGGGCAGCGTGGGTGCCAGGGCCGCGGCGCCCAGCGCGACGCCGAAGCCGCCCGCGGCCACCACCAGCGGCAGCACCCCGGACCGGCCGCGCGCCGCGACACCCAGCCCGCCCGCCACCGCGCCCAGCCCCATCGCCGACGTCATGAAGCCGTAGGTGCGGGCGTCGCCGTGCACCCCGGTGGTGGCGAGCAGCGGAAGGACCACCTGGAACTCGTAGGCCAGCGTGCCGATCAGCGCCATCATCGCCAGGGGCGCCCACAGCCCGGCGGTGCCGCGCACATAGCGCAGCCCCTCGGCGAGCTGGCCGGGGCCGCGCTCGACCGGAGGCGCGGGCCGCAGCCGGTCGGTGCGCATCCGGCCCAGCGCCCAGAGCACGGCGACGAAGCTCGCCGCGTTGGCCAGGAAGCACACGCCCACCCCCACCTCGGCGATGAGGATGCCGGCCAGCGCCGGGCCCACGGCCCGGGCGGCGTTGGTCATGACGCTGTTGAGGCTGACGGCGTTGCGGAGCAGTTCCGGGCCGACGACCTCGGGGACGAAGGTCTGCCGGGTGGGGTTGTCCACCGCGTTGACCAGGCCCAGTCCCACGGCCAGCACCACCACCATCCACAGCCGCACCAGGTGGGTGACGGTCAGCACGCCCAGCAGCAGGGCCAGCGCCGCCAGCACCGTCTGGGTGGCCATCAGCAGGCGCCGCTTGTCGGCCCGGTCGGCCACCAGCCCGCCGTACGGGCCGGCCACCAGCACGGGCAGGAACTGCGCGGCCACCACGGCGCCGAGCACCGTGCCGGAACCGGTCAGCTGCAGCACCAGCCAGGACTGCGCGACCCCCTGCATCCAGGTGCCGACCAGGCTGACCGACTGGCCGGCGAAGTACAGCCGGAAGTTGCGTACCCGCAGCGCGGCGAAGGTCCGTCCCCACGGCCCGGGGCCGGTGCTTCCGTGGTGCGGGCCGCCGGTCACCGCGGGCTCGCCGGGTCCGGCGGCCGGTCGCCGGAGGAGACCGCCGCGCGGATCCGGTGCGCGACCGCGCCGGCCGTGCTCACGCTCCGCTCCGCTCCGCCATTCACGCCCTCTCCGTCGTGTCGCGATGTTAACGTCCGGGCCTGGGTGGGCCGGCGATCCGCCACCACCCCCGTCGGCTTAGGAAGGCAGTGAGCATGACCGCGTCCGGCGCCCAGCTCCCCCCGTTCCACCTGGCCGTACCCGTCGACGACCTGTCGGCGGCGCGCCGTTTCTACGGCGACACGCTCGGCTGCCGCCAGGGCCGCAGCAGCGAGCGGTGGATCGACTGGGATCTGCGCGGCCACCAGTTCGTCACCCATCTGGTGCCGGACGGCCCCCGGGCGCGGGCGCACAACCCCGTCGACGGCCATGAGGTGCCCGTTCCGCACTTCGGGCTGATCCTGACCGTCCCGGACTTCCACGACCTGGCCGAACGGCTGCGCGCCGCCGGGACCCGGTTCGTCATCGAGCCGTATGTGCGCTTCGCCGGGCAGCCCGGGGAGCAGTGGACGATGTTCCTCACCGATCCGGCGGGCAACGCCATGGAGTTCAAGGCGTTCGCCGATCCCTCGCAGATCTTCGCCGTCTGACCCCCGGTCCTCGCCCGGCCATGGGGCTCCCTCCGCGGCGCGGGGCGGGCCCCACTAGCCTGTCCGGGTGACCGACTTGATCAACGATGAGTCCGCCGTCCCGGGCCGCAGCGGCCCCTCCGCCACGGTCGAGATCGACCCCGCCCGGATCGGCCCCGTCCGGACCGCCTACGCGCCCGCGCACGACGGGGACCCGGACCCCGGCGAGATCGTGTGGACCTGGGTTCCCTACGAGGAGCACGACGGGCGGGGCAAGGACCGGCCGGTGCTGATCGTCGCCCGGGAGCCGGCCGGAACGCTGCTGGCGGTGGCCCTGTCCAGCAAGGAGCACGACCACGAGCGCGACTGGGTGCCGATCGGCGTCGGGCCGTGGGACCGGTCACAGCGCGAGTCCTGGGTGGCGCTGGACCGCGTCATGCGGGTGCACCCGGACGGCATGCGGCGTGAGGCGTGCGCGCTGGACCGGGCCCGTTTCAACCTGGTGGTGGACCGCCTGAAGCTGCGCTACCGCTGGCGCTGATCCCCCGTCGCGCACACCGCAGGCCGCTCCGGGTCCGCCGGGGCGGCCTGCGGCGTTCCGCAGAGCGACGCCAACTCCCGTTGCTCGCAACGGAGATGTGGTCCCGTCACATGACGGCGACCGGAGGTACGGTGCCCGGCACCATGTCGGGGACGGCACGGTGCTCCTACGGTTCGGGCCAACACCCACCACGATTCCGCCACCGCCGCACGCGCGCCGCCCCGCCGGACCGGGGACGAGGCCGCCGGGCGCGCCGGGCACGGCGGACGTCGGCCTACCTCGGGAGCCGGGCCATGCGATCGCGCACCACGAGCACCACCCCCCGCACCTCAACGGGCAGACACCTGCCCCGACTCGCCCTCCTCGCCGCCGGTGTCCTGCTCGCCGGGTGTGCCGCCGCGGGCACCGCCGGCTCCGGTGGCAGTTCCTCCGGCGGCTCGGCCGCCGTGAAGGTCGGCCTGGTCTACTCGCGCACCGGGCTGCTCGCCGCCTACGGCAAGCAGTACGAGGAGGGCTTCACGGCCGGCCTGGCCTACGCCACCCACGGCACCGGCAAGGCCGCCGGCCACCCCATCGAGGTCACCGAGCAGGATGACGCCGGTGATCCGGGCAAGGCCGTCGCCGAGGCGAAGGACCTGATCGGCAAGGGCTACCGCATCCTGGCCGGGACCACCGACTCCGGGGTCGCCCTCCAGGTCGCGCCGCTGGCCGCCCAGAACAAGGTGCTCTACGTCAGCGGACCTGCCGCCACCGACGCGATCACCGGCCTGAACCGGTACACCTTCCGCTCCGGGCGCCAGTCCTGGCAGGACATCCTCACCGCCGGCTCGCTGCTGGGCGACGCCCACGGCAAGAAGGTCACGGTGCTGGCCCAGGACTCCACCTTCGGGCAGGCCAACGTCGCCGCCGTCAAGGCCGTGCTGGGCGCCAAGGGGGCGAGCGTGTCCTCGGTGCTGGCCCCGCCGAGCGCGACCGACCTGACGCCGTTCGCCCAGCAGGTGAAGTCCGCCCACTCCGACCTGGTGTTCGTCGCCTGGGCGGGATCCACCGCCCCGGCACTGTGGACGGCGCTGGACCAGCAGGGCGTGCTGGACTCGGGCAAGGTCGTCACCGGGCTGGCCGGGACCGCCTCGTACCCCATCTTCGGGGCCGCGGGCGGCAAGATCTCCTTCCTCGCCCACTACTTCCCGGGCGCCGGCGGCCACAACGCGGCCGAGACGGCGATGACCGACGCCATCACCAAGGCCGGCGGCACACCCGACCTGTTCAGCCCGGACGGCTTCACCGCCGCGCAGATGATCGTCCACGCGATCGAGTCCGGCAGCGCCACCGACACCTCGGCCATGGTCACGGCCCTGGAGGGCTGGTCGTTCGACGGCGTCAAGGGGCCGGAGCAGATCCGGGCCCGGGACCACGCGCTGCTCCAGCCCATGTTCACCGCCCAGTTGACCGGTTCGGGCGCCGCCGCCAAGCCGAAGCTGCTGAGCACCCTGCCGATGGCCGCGGTCGCGCCGCCCGTCAAGACGATGGCGGGCTGAGCGGTGCGGCAACCGGTCACGACCGGGCCGCGCGAGCGGCCCGGCACGTCCGACGGCACGCCGGCTCCCGTGCTGCGGCTGCGCGGGCTCGGCCGCAGCGTCGGCGGCGCGACCATCGTCGAGGACGTCAGCCTCCAGGTGCGCCCCGGTGAGTTCCTGGCCGTCATCGGTCCCAACGGTGCCGGCAAGACCTCGCTGTTCAACCTGATCAGCGGGCTGGCCCCGGCCGGCACCGGCACGATCGAGTTCGACGGCGCGGACATCACCGCCGAGCCCGTGCACCTGCGGGCCCGCCGGGGCCTGGGCCGCACCTTCCAGACGTCCAGCCTCTGGCCGGGGATGACGGTCGCCGAGCATGTGCGGCTGGCGGCCCAGGCGGCCGGCGGCGGCTCGTACCGGCTCTGGCGCCGGGCCGGTGCCTACCGCGAGCAGGTCGGCGCGGTGCTGGAACGCACCGGCCTGGCGCACCGCGCCGAGGTGCCCGCCGGGGCGCTGTCGCACGGCGGCAAGCGCCAGCTGGAACTGGCGGTCCTGCTGGTCGGCGAACCGAAACTGATGCTGCTCGACGAGCCGATGGCCGGGGTGAGCGCCGAGGAGGTGCCCGCCCTGACGGAGCTGATCCGCTCCCTGCACCGCGACGAGGGCCGCACCGTCCTGATGGTCGAGCACCACATGGACGTACTGCTGCAACTGGCCGACCGGCTGGCCGTGATGCACCACGGCAGGCTGCTGGCGCTGGACACCCCGCAGGCCGTGATGGCCGACGCCACCGTCCAGCAGGCCTATCTGGGGGAGGACCTGTGACCACACCACCGCTGCTGGCG
Source organism: Actinomycetota bacterium (assembly GCA_048498775.1). Taxonomy (GTDB): domain Bacteria; phylum Actinomycetota; class Actinomycetes; order Streptomycetales; family Streptomycetaceae; genus JBEHXI01. The sequence continues at coordinate 18,696 of JBEHXI010000032.1, forward strand.
GTGCGCGACCTGCGGGTGCGCATCGGCGGCCGGCACATCCTGCACGGGGTGGACCTCGACGTCGCCCCGAGCGGGGTGACCGCGCTGCTCGGCCGCAACGGCGCGGGCAAGACGACCACCGTGCGGGGCATCCTCGGCCTGGTGCCGCGCACCGGCAGCGTGCTGCTGGACGGCGCGGAGACCGTGCGGCTGGCCACCCACACGCTGGTGCGCCGCGGCATCGGCTACGCCCCGGAGGACCGCGGGGTCTTCGCCTCCCTGACGGTGGCGGAGAACCTGCGGCTGGCCGAGCGGCGCGGGGCCGGGGAGCCGGACTACCCGCTGGTGCACGAACTCTTCCCCGAACTGCGCGCCCGGGCCCGCCAGGCGGCCGGGACGCTCTCCGGCGGCCAGCAGCAGATGGTCGCCATCGCCCGCACGCTGCTGAACGGCAACCGGCTGATCATCGCCGACGAGCCCACCAAGGGCCTGGCGCCCAAGGTCGTCACCGAGGTCGCCCAGGTGCTGGAGCGCGCCGCGCGGGCGGTGCCGATCCTGCTGGTCGAGCAGAACCTCGCCGTGGTGCGCCGCCTGGCCGGGCAGTGCGCCGTCCTGGCCGACGGGCGCACCGCGCACCGCGGCCCGGCCGCGGAGCTGCTCGGCGATCCGGAGGCGGCGCGCCGGCTGCTCGGGGTGGGCCACGGCAGCGTCGCGGAGCACGCACAGTACGCACCGGACGCGGCGGAGGCGGGTGCCTGATGTCGACCGTGGTCCTGCTCGCCCTGACCGGACTGGGGCTCGGCGCCCTGTACTTCCTGGTCGCCTCCGGGCTTTCGCTCATCTTCGGCCTGATGGACGTCCTCAACTTCGCGCACGGCGCGCTGCTGTCCGTCGGTGCCTACGCCACCTGGTGGGCGGCCACCGGGCATCTGCCGGGCGCGGGCGCGGAGGGCGCGGGCTTCCTGCTCGCCGTGGCCTTCGGCACGGCGGTCGGCACGCTGGCCGCCGTCGCCCTCGAACTGGCCGTCATCCGGCCGCTGTACACCCGGCCGCGTGAGCAGGTGCTCGCCACCGTCGGGGTGGGGCTGGCCGTCCCGGCGCTGCTCTCCGCGATCTGGGGCTCCGACGCCCGCCCGTTCCCCGGCCCGAAGGCGCTGTCCGGCACCTTCGGCCTGCTGGGGGCGCGGATCCCGATGGACCGTCTGGTCCTGATCGGCGCCGCGGCCGCGGTGCTGGTGGCGTTGCGGCTGTTCCTCGGCCGCACCCGGCACGGTCTGGTGGTGCGTGCCGGGGTGGAGGACCGGGCCATGGTCACCGCGCTCGGCATCGATGTGCGCCGGGCGTTCACGCTGGTCTTCGCGATCGGCGGCGCGGCCGCGGCGCTGGGCGGGGCGCTGGGCGGCCTGTACTTCGGCTCGGTCGATCCCACCCAGGGCACCTCGCTGCTGATCTTCGCCTTCGTGGTGGTCGTGACCGGCGGCATGGGGTCGGTCACCGGCGCGGCGGTGGCGTCGGTCGCGGTCGGGCTCGTCCAGCAGTTCGCCAACTACTACACCACCGCGGGACTCGGCGACCTGGCCGTCGTCGTGCTGCTCGCGGTGCTGCTGCTCGTCCGGCCGCACGGACTGACCGGGAGGCTCGCGTGACCACCGCCACCGACACACCCCAGGAGACCCGGCTGCCCGCCGCGCCGGCGGCGGCCGGCGGCGGGCGGCTGCGCCGGATCGGCCGGTGGTGGCCCGCCGCGCTGCTGGCGGCGCTGGTCGCCGCGCCGTACAGCGCGCTGCCGCTGCCGGGGCTGCTGGACGGGCCGATCGGCTCGCCCGGCAGTCTCCAACTGCTCGCGCTGTGCCTGCTGTTCGGGGCCCTGGCCACCGGGTACGACCTGCTGCTGGGCCGCACCGGGCTGCTGTCGTTCGGGCACGCCCTGTACTTCGCCGCGGGCGCCTACGCCACCAACACGCTGCTGCTGGCCACCGGTCTGCCGTTCGCCGTCTCGGTGGTGCTGGGCGTGCTGTTCGGCGTGGCGCTGGCCGCGCTGCTGGGATCGGTCGGCCTGCGGGTGACCGGGATCGGCTTCTCGATGGTGACGCTGGCGTTCGCGCAGGCCGGGGCGATCCTGGTGGCGCGCGACCCGGGCGGGATCACCGGCGGCGAGGAGGGCCGGGCGGTGCCGGCCGGCCGGCTGCCGGCGGCCGTGGTCGGCATCGGCCACACCCCGAACCTGTACTGGCTGGCGCTGGCCTATCTGGTGCTGACCCTGGCCGTGGTGCACTGGGTGGTCCACTCCCCCACCGGCCGGGTCTGGGAGGGCATCAAGGAGAACGAGCGCCGGGTCGAGGTGCTGGGGCTGCGGCCCTACGGCTTCAAGCTGGTCGCCTTCACGCTGGCCGGGGGGCTCGCGGCGCTGGGCGGGGTGGTCCATCTGCTGCTGACCGGCGGCGCGACCCCGCAGACGACGACGTCGGACTTCACCTTGTCGCTGCTGGTGATGGTGGTGCTGGGCGGTTCGGGGACCCGCTGGGGGCCGATGGCCGGCGGCATCCTGTACACCTGGGCCGACCACCGGCTCGGCGACCTGGCCGGCTCGGGCGCGGTGGCGGGGCTGCCCGCGGTGCTGCGGGTGCCGCTGTCGCAGCCGCTGTTCCTGCTCGGTGCCGCCTTCGTGCTGGTGGTCTACCTGCTGCCGGGCGGCCTGGCCCGGCTGCCGGAACGCGTCCGGGCCGCGCGGCGGCGACGCGCGGACGGCTAGCCGGTGGGGGCCGAGCCCGGCGCCACCCCGATGGAGTACGCCCCGGGCTCCCCCGCTGCGGCGGCACGCGGCCCCGGACGGGTCGGCCGGAGCCCGGGCAAACCGCCGATCCGGTGACGGCGCGGCCGCTCCGGCCACACGACCGGACGAGTCGCATGCCCTCTTTGCGGGTGTTATCCATGGATGGTCCGATTTCTTCTCGGAGTGGAAGGCAGGACATCCATGGACAACCGACTCACGCGTGCTCTGGCCGCGGGTGCCGCGTCCGCCATGCTGTTCGGCGGCGGCCTCCTCACCGCCACCGGCGCCTCGGCGACTCCGTCGCACCACCCGGTCGCCAAGACCCGCAAGGCCCCGCCGCCCTCGCCCCGGTGCCACTGGCACCACGGGTTCTGGACCAAGGTCTGGCACCGCGGCTGGCGCGACCGCTTCGGCCACTGGCACCACGGGTACTGGACGCGCGTGTGGCACCCCGGCTTCTGGGTCTGCCCGCCGCGCCGGTAACACCGGGCTCCGGCGCGGCGGGAGAGCCCCCGCGACGGCACCGGGGCGTGCGACCGCGTGACGGCCGCCGCCACCCGTGAACGGGACGTCCCCCCGGGCTCGCGAGCCCGGGGGGACGTCCGTTGCCGTTCCGTGTGGGTTGGCCGGGTCAGGCGAGTTCGTGGCCCGTCGTGCTGTCCACGTGGTCCGGGATCTCGCCCTCGTGGCGGTCCCCGGTGGTCGACACGCCGGTCGGCTCGAACATCAGGATCGATCCGCCGGGCGAGGACGGCCGGTGCTCGGTGCCCTTGGGGACGACGAAGGTGTCGCCCTTGTGCAGGACGACGGTGCGCTCGGTGCCGTCGGGGTCCCGCAGGGCGACGTCGAACCGGCCGTCGAGCACCAGGAAGAACTCGTCCGTGGAATCGTGCACATGCCAGACGTGGTCGCCCTCGGCGTGGGCGATCCGCACCTCGTAGTCGTTGACCCGGGCCACGATCCGGGGGCTGTAGATGTCGTCGAAGGAGGCCAGCGCCTCGGCCAGATTGACGGGTTTCGCATCCATGCCGCGATGATGCCAGAGCCCAACTCCCCTGGTCCCGTGGGTTTTCCGGCAAACGGCGAGCCGCCTGGCCGACGCGCCGGGCGGACCCGGCGGCCCACCGGACGGCGTCTGCGGAGCACCCCGCCCCCCGCGCACGTCTCCCACCGCACACCCGAGCCGGAAGCGGGATTTCCACCATACTGGGAGATACCACCTCATACCGGGGCGAGGAGCTGAATGAACGCCGCGATCCATCCCGCCGGCGCCCGGCGGTTCTCGCTCGACGACATCGCGACCGCCGTGCTCGACGAGCGCGGTACCGTGCTGCGCTGGTCCCGGGCGGCGGCCGACCTGCTGGGCTGGACGGCCCAGGAGGTGCGCGGACGTCCCTTCGGCGCGCTGGCCCGGGACGGCGCTCTCCCCGGTGCCGGGGAGAGCGGCCCGGCGCTGCTGCGGCACCGCTCCGGCCGGCTGGTGGAGGTCGTCCTGCGCGCCGCCGCGCTGGAGGGCGTGCCCGAGGTGCTGGTCATGGCCGTGCCCGCACCCCTCGTCACCGAGTGGGAACAGGACGTGGCCTTCTCCCGGGGCCTGTTCGAACAGACCAGGGTCGGGGCCATGCTCCAGGACCCGGAGCTGCGGATCACGCGGACCAACGTCACCGCCGGGATGCTCGACGGCCTGCACCTCTCCCGGGACGGCCGGCTGGCCGACGTGCTGGACCCGGAGGACGCGGCGGCCACCGAGTCCGCCCTCCGCGCGGTGCTGGAGACGGGTGAGCCCCTGGTCAGGCGGCAGCAGCGGGTACGGACGGCCTCCGGGCACCAGGTGCAGCGGTCCCTGTCGCTGTCCGCCTTCCGGTTGCAGGACGCGCGCGGCACCCCCCTCGGTGTGGCGTCGCTGTTCGTGGACAGCACCGGCGAGACCCGGTCCCAGCGGCAGGTGGCCGTGCGCCACGAGGCGTCCACCCGCCTCGGCAGCGTCCTGGACGTCGTCCGCACCGCGCAGGACCTCGCCAACGTCCTGGTCCCGGCGCTGGCCGACATGGCCACGGTCGACCTGTCCGAGGCGGTTCTCGCCGGGGAGGACCCGCCGAACATCATCGGCGGCGGGGAGTGGTACCTGCGCCGGGTGGCCGTGGCCTGTTCCACCGGCCCGTGGCCCGCGGCCATGCTGGCGCCGGGTGCCTCGATCCCCCCGGCCCCCGACCTGCCGGACGTCACCGGCATGCAGTCCGGCCGGGGACTGCTGCTGGCCACCCCCAAGGACATCGCCCCGTACCGCGAACTGGAGGTCGCTCGGGGCATCCTGCCGGAGGACGCCCACTCGGCGATGCTGGCGCCCCTGTTCGCCCGGGGCCTGATGCTGGGCACCGTCGGGGTGGCGCGCACCCGGCAGAGCGAGTCCTTCGACGAGGCGGACCTGGGCCTGCTGACCGAGATCGCGACCCGCGCGGCCCTCAGCGTCGACAACGCCCGGCGCTACGCCCGCGAGCACCACGCGGCGGTCGCCCTGCAGCAGCGGCTGCTGCCCCGCGCGGTCACCAGGACCGCCGCCGCCCACACCGCGGGCACCTACCTGCCGGCCGGCGGCGGAGCCGACATCAGCGGCGACTGGTTCGACGTGATCCCGCTGCCGTCGCTGCGGGTCGCCTTCGTCGTCGGCGACGTGATCGGCCACGGTCTGCACGCCACCGCCACCATGGGCCGGCTGCGCACCGCCGTGCAGACGCTGGCGGACCTGGAGCTCGACCCGGAGGAACTCCTCACCCACCTCGACGACCTGGTCCAGCGGCTCGCCGCGGAGGCCGACCCCGGCCGGCAGGACACCGTGGGCGCCAGCTGCCTGTACGCCCTCTACGACCCGGTCACCCGCGGCTGCGTCCTGGCCAGCGCCGGCCATCCGGCCCCGATCGTGGTCGGCCCGGACGGCACCTCCCACCTGGTCCAGCTCACCCCCGGGCCGCTGCTCGGCGTGGGCGGCATGCCCTTCGAGACCACCGAGATGACGCTGGAACCGGGCAGCGTCCTGGCCCTGTACACCGACGGGCTGATCGAGCGGGCGGACCACGACCCCGGGGCCGGCATCGCCCGGCTGCTCGACCGGCTCGGCGCGCTGTGCCGCAGCGGCCGCCCGCTGGAGGACATCGGCCACGCCCTGCTGACCGACGGCTCGGCCCCACCGCGCCGCGACGACATCGCCCTGCTGCTCGCCCGGACCCGCGCCCTGCCGGAAAGCGCCGTCGCCTGCTGGGAGTTCCCCGCCGATCCCGCCGCGGTGGCCGACGCCCGCGGCGCCGTCTCCGGCCAGCTCACCGCCTGGGGCCTGCCCGAAATGGCGTTCACCACCGAGCTGATCGCCAGCGAACTGCTCACCAACGCCATCCGCTACGCCGGCGGCCCGGTCCGGCTGCGCCTGATCCGCGACGTGGTGCTGGTCTGCGAGGTCTCCGATCCCAGCAACACCCAGCCGCGGCTGCGGCGCGCCCGCATCACCGACGAGGGCGGCCGCGGGCTGTTCCTGGTCGCCCAGCTCACCGCGCGCTGGGGCAGCCGCTACGGCCACCACTCGGGGAAGACCATCTGGACCGAGCAGCCGCTCGCCACCGAGCCGGTCATCCGCTGAGCCTGACGCCCCCTCACCCGGCCGGGGCCCGCCGCCGCGGGCCGCCCGGCGCGCTTGACCCGTCCTCGGCAGCGGTTCTACAGTCCTGTTGTTTTCACATGTGAAATGCGTCCACGTATGTAGACGAGTTGGCCGAGAGCCGCCGGTCCGGTCCGCGAAGCGACGAAGTGATGAGGTGCCGATGTTCGAGGGCGTGCTGTTCTTTCCGGTGACACCGTTCACCGCGTCCGGAGCGGTGGATACCGATGTCCTGGCCGAGCACCTGCGGGCGGGGCTGGACGCGGGCCCCGGCGGGGTCTTCGCGGCCTGCGGCACGGGCGAGTTCCACGCCCTGGAACCGCAGGAGTACGCGCGGGTGGTCCGCACCGCCGTCGAGGTGACCGCCGGACGCGTCCCGGTGTACGCGGGCGCCGGCGGGCCTTTGCCACTGGCCCTCGAGTTCGCCCGGGCCGCCCGGGAGGCGGGCGCGGACGGCCTGCTGCTGCTGCCGCCCTACCTGGTGCAGGCCCCCGCCGCCGGGCTGGTGCGCTACGTCCGGGCCGTCGCCGAGGGCAGCGGCCTGCCGCTGATCGTCTACAACCGCGGCAACGCCCGCTTCGACACCGAATCGGCCGTCGAGGTCGCCACGCTGCCCGGGGTCGTCGGCTTCAAGGACGGCGTGGGCGACCTCGACCGGCTCTCGCGCATCGTGGTCGCGGTCCGCTCGGCGCTGGCCGGCGGCGACAAGCCCTTCCAGTTCTTCAACGGCATGCCCACCGCCGAGACGACCGTGCCGGCGTACCGCGGGATCGGGGTGGAGCTGTACTCCTCGGCGGTCTTCTGCTTCGCGCCGGAGATCTCGCTGGCGTTCCACCGGGCCGTCTCCAAGGGCGACGAACACCTCGTCGAGCGGTTCCTGGCGGAGTTCTTCCACCCGCTGGTCGCCCTGCGCGAGCAGGTCCCCGGCTACGCGGTCTCGCTGGTCAAGGCGGCGGTACGGCAGCGCGGCCTGGACGTCGGCGGGGTGCGGCCACCCCTGGTCGACCCCTCCCCCGAGCACCTGGAGGAGCTGCGGCGCATCACCGACGCCGGGCTGGCGCTGTGCGCGGAGGTGGCCGCCTGATGAGCGACGCGACACGTATCCGCCGGATCACCGTCACCCCCGTCGCCTTCCGCGACCCGGCCCTGCTCAACGCCGTCGGCGTACACGAGCCGTACGCGCTGCGGGCCATCGTCGAGGTGGACACCGGCGAGGGCCTTGTCGGCCTCGGCGAGACCTACGCCGACGAGGGCCACCTGCGCCGGCTGCGGAGCGCCGCCGACGCGATCACCGGGATGGACGTCTACGCCCTGGGCGCGATGCACCAGCGGATCGCGGCGGTCCTGGGCGGCGACTCCGGCTCGGACGGGCACGGCCTCACCGGCCTGATCACCTCAAGCAGCACGGTGGACCGGGTCTTCTCGCCCTTCGAGGTCGCCTGCCTGGACATCCAGGGCAGGGCGGCCGGGCGGCCGGTGTCGGACCTGCTGGGCGGCGCGGTGCGCGACAGCGTGCCGTTCAGCGCCTACCTGTTCTACAAGTGGGCCGGCCACCCCGGCGCCGAGCCGGACGACTGGGGCGCGGCGCTCGACCCGGAGGGCATCGTCGCCCAGGCCCGCCGCATGATCGACGGGTACGGGTTCTCCGCCATCAAGCTCAAGGGCGGCGTCTTCCCGCCGGAGCAGGAGATCGAGGCGGTACGGGCGCTGCGCGAGGCGTTCCCGGACCGGCCGCTGCGGCTGGACCCCAACGCCGCGTGGAGCGTGGAGACCTCGGTGAAGGTGGCCCGGGAGCTCGACGGCGTCCTGGAGTACCTGGAGGACCCCACTCCGGGCCTGGAGGGCATGGCCCGGGTGGCGCGCGAGGCGCCGATGCCGCTGGCGACCAACATGTGCGTGGTCTCCTTCGACGAACTGGCGCCCTCCGTGGCCCTGGGATCGGTGCAGGTGGTGCTCTCCGACCACCACTACTGGGGCGGTCTGCAGCGCTCGCGGCTGCTCGCCGGCATCTGCGACACGTTCGGCATGGGCCTGTCCATGCACTCGAACTCCCATCTGGGCATCAGCCTCGCGGCGATGACCCACCTGGCGGCCGCCACTCCCAACCTCACCTACGCCTGCGACACCCACTGGCCGTGGAAGACCGAGGAGGTCGTCCGGCCCGGGGTGCTCGCCTTCCGCGACGGATCCGTGACGGTGCCTCAGGGGCCGGGCCTCGGCGTCGAACTGGACCGCGACGCGCTCGCCCGGCTGCACGAGCAGTACCTGGCCTGCGGGCTGCGCAACCGGGACGACACCGGCTACATGCGGCGCGTCGACCCGTCCTACGTCAAGCAGGTCCCCCGCTGGTGACCTGGGTCTTCCGTCCGGCGGCCGAGGGGCCCACCGACCGCGGTGGGCCCCTCGCGTTTCCGCGGGCGGTGGTCGGCTAGCCTCGGGGCCGCATGACGGCACCGCGCCTGTCCACCGCGCCGGATCCCGCCGGACCGGCACCGACTGTCAGGGACACCGCCCATGAGCGACCTTTCGGCAATGCGGAAGCTGCTGGCCGAGCTTGAGCAGTCCGACGCCCTCGACGCGGAGGACGTCGAGGACACCTACGACGATGACGAGGACGACGAGGACGGCGAGGACGGCGAGGACGGCGACGCGCCCCCGTCCGGGGAGTGACGGCTCCGGGCACAGCGACGCTGGCTGACGGGGCGTCAGGCGCCCTTCCCCGGGCGGCCGACACCTGTGTTCCCGGCCGCACAACCCCGTTCCGAAACATTGACCGGAAACTTCCGGAAGACTAGCCTGCCCCCACATCTCCCAAGGACAGGAATCCCGTTCACATATCCGCACGCCGGATGGGTGGCCGGGCCCGAAAGGAGCGGTATGGACAGGCACGTCGCGACGCAGGGGCCATCGTCCCCGGGCAGCACCGCCCCTCCCGCCCCGGAATCCCCCGGCGGCGCCCGCGGCGGGGTCGGACGCCGCTCGGTGGTCGCCGCCGCGATCGGGGCCGCCGCGATCGCGGGGCCGGCCGGCTCCGTTCTCGGCCTGTCCGGCAGCGCGTGGGCCGCCGCCCCTCCCACCGGGGGCCACGGCGCGCCGGAACCGACCGATCCGGGCGCGTACCTCACCACCGTCCCCGAACCGGGCGCCTTCCCGCTGGTCGCGGCGGGCCGCGCGGTGCCGCTGGTGGTGAGCACCGCCGACCACCCGGGCGTGGTCCGGGCGGTGGGTGACCTCCGGACCGACCTGGAGAAGGTCACCGGAGTGCGGCCGGACGTCGCGCACGACACCCTCCCGGCCGCCCGTGAGATGGTGCTCATCGGGACGATCGGCTCCAGCCCGCTCATCGACGGCCTGGTGGCCTCCGGACGGCTGGACGTCACCGGCATCGCCGGGCGGTGGGAGACCTCCCTGGAGCAGGTGGTCGACAACCCGGTGCCCGGCGTCGACCGCGCGTTCGTCATCGCCGGCAGCGACCAGCGCGGCACCATCTACGGCGTCTACGACGTCTCGCGCGGCATCGGCGTCTCCCCCTGGTACTTCTGGGACGACGTCACACCGCGCCGGCAGCACGCCCTGTACGTCAGACCCGGGCGCCACACCCAGGGCACCCCGGCGGTGAAGTACCGCGGCTTCTTCATCAACGACGAGGAACCCGCCCTGGGCGGCTGGGCCAGGGGCTTCTTCGGCCCCGGCCTGGCACCCGGTTACCCCGGTGGCTTCAACCACGCCTTCTACGCCAAGGTCTTCGAGACCATGCTGCGGCTGAAGGCCAACTACCTGTGGCCCGCGGTGTGGGGCCGGGCCTTCGCCGAGGACGATCCGCTCAACCACGCCACCGCCACCGCGTACGGCATCGTGATGGGCACCTCCCACGAGGCCCCCATGATGCGCGGCATCGAGGAGTGGAACCGCCACGCGGTCCCCGCCGTCCGCGACAGCCAGGGCACCATCGTCACCCCGGGCCACGACCCCTACGGCGGCACCGGCGAATGGAGCTTCCGCCGCAACGCCGACGCCCTCACGGCGTACTGGACCGACGGCATCCGCCGCATGGTGGACCAGGGCTTCGAGGGCGTCGTCACCCTCGGGATGCGCGGCAACGGCGACACCAGCCTGTCCGACGGCGACGGCATCGACCTGATGCGGACCATCATCGCCACCCAGCGCGACATCATCGCGCAGGTCACCGGCAAGGACGTCACCGCGGTCCCGCAGGTGTGGACGATGTACAAGGAGGTCCAGCACTACTGGGACAGCGGGCTGCGCGCGCCCGACGACGTGACCGTCGTCTTCACCGACGACAACTGGGCCAACCTGCGCAGGGTCCCGGAGCCCGGCCTGCCCGCCCACCCGGGCGGCTACGGGCTGTACTACCACTTCGACTACGTCGGCGCCGGACGCAACTACAAGTGGGTGGACACCGCCTCCCTACCCAACGTGTGGGACCAGCTCCACCAGGCCTACGCCTACGGCATGGACCGGCTGTGGGTCGCCAACTCGGGCGACCTGAAAAGCAACGAGCTGCCCACCCAGTTCTTCCTGGACTACGCCTGGAACCCGCACCGCTGGCCGGTCGAGCGGCTGCCGGAGTGGCTGGAAGGCTACGCGCGGCAGAACTTCGGACCCGAGCACGCCACGGCCATCGGCGCCCTCCTCGGCGAGTACGGCCGCCTGCAGTCCCGCCGCAAGCCCGAACTGCTCAACCGCCGCATCACCGTCGATCCCGCCAAGGACCTCGCCACCGACCCGTCCGCCGTGGTCTACGACGACCAGGCCACCCCGTTCAGCCTGGTCGACTACGCGGAGCTGGACCGCGTCACCGAGGAGTGGCGGCAGCTCGCGCGGGAGGCGGAACGCGTCGGCGGCCTGCTGCCGGCCGCGGACCAGGACGCGTACTACGAACTGGTGCAGTACCAGGTGAAGGCGGTGGCCAACCTCTACGCCCTGCGGCGGGCGGAGTTCACCAACCTCGCCTACGCCGCGCAGGGCAGGGCCGCCACCAACGGCCTGGCCGCCGAGGCGGAGGCCCGCTTCGCGGACGACAAGGCCCTGGCGGACCGCTTCAACACCGCGGTGGCCGGCGGCAAGTGGAAGGGCTTCCAGACCCAGCCGCACATCGACTACGGCGATGTGGCCCGGTACGGCCCGGACGCGCCCTGGCAGCAGCCGCAGATCGACAACGTGGCGATACCCGACGTCATCTTCCCGGCGGTGCGCCGCGTCCAGCTCTCCGACCGGGCGGAGATGGGCGTGGCGATCGACGGTTCCGAGGCGTGGTGGCCGGACGCCCGGGAGCCGGCGGTCCTGCCCGCCCTCAGCCCCTACTCCGCCGGCCCGGCCCCGTACATCGAGGTCTTCAACCGCGGTACCCGCCCCTTCGCCTACGAGATCCGCTCCCCCGTCCCCTGGCTCGGCGTGGACCGGGCGGCCGGGCGGGTCGGGCAGCAGGTCCGCGCCACGGTGCGGGTGGACTGGTCGCGCGCCCCGAAGGGCCGGACGGCCGTCCCCCTGACGGTCATCGGGCCGGGCGGCGGCCGGGTGGTGGTCCAGGCCGTCGTCGACCATCCCGGCACGCCGGGCTTCCGTCCGGCCGGGCACATCGAGGCGGGCGGCGTGGTGTCGATCGAGGCGGAGCACGTCACCCGCGCGGTGGACGCCGACGGGGTGTCCTGGAAGCGCCTGCCGGGCATCGGGCGCACCGGCGCGGGGATGGAGCCCTTCCCGGTCACCGCCGCGCGCCGGGCACCCGGCGGCACCGGTCCCCGGCTGGAGTACACCGTCACCCTCTTCACCACCGGCACGGTGACCGTCTGGGCGTACCTGTCACCGCGGAACAGCACGCTGGGCGGCGGCCTGTCCTACGCGGTCTCCCTCGACGAGGACACCCCGCAGCGGGTGGACGTCATCCGGGCCACCGGTTCCGACGACGGCACCATGAACGCCCAGTGGCAGCGGAACACCTCCGACAACGTCAACCGCACCGCCACCACGCACCGGGTCACCCGGGCGGGCCTCCATGTGCTGAGGTTCTGGATGGTGGATCCGGGGGTGGTGCTCCAGAAGCTGGTGGTGGACACCGGGGGCCTGCGCCCCAGCCACCTCGGGCCGCCGGAGAGCCTGCGGCTGCCCTGAACGGGCCCTGAACGGCAAGGCGCCGTGGGCCCGCAGGGCCGGGCCCACGGCCTGCCGTCAGCCGTCGATCCGGCGCAGCTCGCGCCGGTAGCGGGCACCGGCGTCGATGTAGCTGCGCACCGCGTAGTCGATCCACTCCGGTTCGATGCCCACCTTCCGCAGCTTCGCCGGGACGCCGAGCGCCATGGTGTGGGAGGGCACCTCGAAGTCCTCGGGCACCAGGGCGGCCGCTCCGACGACCGCCTCGGCGCGCACCACGGCCCGGTTGAGGGTCACCGAACCGGAACCGATCAGGCAGCGCTCCTCGACCGTGCAGCCCTCCAGATGGGCGTTGTGCCCGACCACGCAGTCCGGCCCGATCACGGTCGGCCACTCGGCGGTGGTGTGCAGGACGGTGCCGTCCTGGACGGAGGTCCGGGCGCCGATCTCGATGCGCCCGCCGTGGTCGCCGCGCAGCACCGCGCCGGGCCAGATGCTGGCCTGCGCCCCGATGGTGACGGCCCCGATGACGACGGCGTCGGGGTGGACGAACGCGGTCGGGTCGATCGACGGCTCGTCCGGCCCGAGTGCGTACACCGGCATGGCTATCTCTCCTCGTTCGTCCCGGCGCCGGAAGCGGGCCGGATCATGCATCAGTCGACAACATGATGTCGTTACGTCGGGGCAATGTATAGGGAATCCGGAATCCCGCGACGCCGAAGGGGCGGCCCCGGGAGCGCGGTGACTCCCGGGGCCGCCCCATCCGCGACGGAACGCTTTAGTCGGTGGACGGGTGGCTGCCGTAGGGGCGCGTGATGATCTCCATGCCGTGGCCGACCGGGTCCAGGAAGTACAGCCCACGGCCGCCGTGGTGGTGGTTGATCTCGCCCGCCTTCTCCAGCCGCGGATCGGCGTAGTACGTGATCCCGGCCCGCCTGATCCGCTCGAAGGCGGCGTCGAACTCCTCGTCGGTCACCAGGAAGGCGTAGTGCTGCGCGGTGATCGACTCGGCGGGTACGGTGGCGAAGTCCAGGGTCACGCCGTTGCCGGTGGCGACGGGGACGAACGGGCCCCACTGCGGCCCGGCCTCCAGACCGAGGATGCCGGCCAGGAACTCGGCGGACTCCCGGTTGTCCCGGGCATGGACGATGGTGTGGTTCAACTCGACTGACATGTGCAATGCCTCCGCAAGGCATGTCACGGCACCTCCATGCCTCACCCGGCCGGTGACCGGCACGCGATGCCGTACCCAAGCCTAGAGCAGCCCCAGATCGCCGAGCTCCTTGTGCAGGTCGGCCCGGGGGTGTCCGGTGCCCGTGCCGCCGGCGGCCGGGCGGGGAGGGCCGCCCGCCCCGTCCCGGGGGCGCCGGTCGCGGAAGACCCAGGCCCCCACCACGCCGCCGGCCAGCCCGCCGAGGTGCCCGAGCCAGCTGACCCCCGGGGTGCCGGGCACCGCCACCAGCAGCAGATACGCGAACGACGCCGCCATCACCACGCCGATGAGCGTGTCGATGAGGTGGCGGTCGAAGATGCCGCGCAGCACCACATAGCCGAAGTACCCGAAGATCAGGCCGCTGGCGCCGACGGTGTCCACGCTGCCCGACTCGAAGAACCACACCGTCAGCCCGCTGACGACCGCGACCAGCAGGGTCAGCCCGAGGAAGCGCGCGACCCCGCGGTAGGCGGCCAGGAAGCCGAAGATGAACAGCGGCCCGGAGTTGCCCTCGATGTGCGCCCAGCTCCAGTGCAGCAGCGGCGCGGTCAGGATGTCGGGAAGGGTCCCGAGGTCGCCGGAGACCAGCCCGTACTGGCGCGACAGCGCGTAGCCCTCGCCCCAGTTGGCCAGTTGCACCACCCAGACCAGCGCGAGGAAGCCGAACATCACGAAGAACGCCTTGCGGGCCTCCTCGATCATCTCCTCCGCGCCGGCCGGACCGTTCCCGGCCGTCCACCGCCCCGACCCGCTCACCGCGACGCACTCCTCCCCGGCGGCCCGACGCCACCCCCACCGCGCACCCCAACGCCACCGTCGGTCCCCGTCCCGGGGGGCGGGACGGGGACCGGAGGCCCGCCGGGACGGGCTACTTGACGGCGCCGTTCAGCAGCCCGCCCACGTAGTACTTCTGCAGCAGCAGGTAGATCACCACACACGGGATGATGGTCACCGCCACGCCGGCCTGCAGCACTCCCCAGTCCACGCTGCCCAGGTTGCCGCTGGCCAGCAGTGTCAGGCTCACCGGCAGGGTGAACTTCGCCTGGTCGGTGATGAGGATCAGGCCCGCGAAGAACTCGTTCCAGCAGGCGAAGAACGTCAGCAGGGCGGTGGTGATCAGCCCGGGCACGGCGACCGGCAGCACCACCCGGTACATCGCCTTCAGCAGCCCGCAGCCGTCGATCAGCGCGGCCTCCTCCAGGCTGCGGGGCACCGCGGCGAAGGAGTTGCGCATCAGGAACAGGCCGAACGGCAGCTGGAAGGTGGTGTAGACGGCGGCCAGGCCGACCAGGGAGTTGTTCAGGCCCAGGGTCTGCAGCACCAGGTACAGCGGGGTGATGACCGCCTGGAAGGGGATCATGAAGGTGGCCAGGGTGGCGAAGAACAGCAGGTTGCTGCCCGGGAAGCGCAGCCGCGCGAACCCGTAGCCGCCCAGGGTGCTGAGCACCACGGTGGCCAGGGTCGCCCCCACCGCCACCAGGAGGCTGTTGGCGGCGCTGCCCAGCACGTCGATGCCCGTGCTGCCGCCGCCCAGGGCGCTGTAGCCGTGCAGGGAGAGCCGGTGCTCGGGCGAGGTCAGGCTCTGCGCCAGCATGACGTACAGCGGATAGAGGAAGACGACGGCCAGGCAGCTGCAGACCGTCCACCAGGCGGCCCTCGGCAGCGAACGCCGCATGGCGGCCAGGGTGTTGGTTTCCACGTTCTCCTCCGGATACACGGGGACGCGACACGACGCGGCAGCCGGCACCACGCCGGTCAGTGCTCGGACGAGCGGAGCAGCAGCAGCTGCACGGCGCTGACCGCGGCCAGCACGATCATCAGCAGCACCGACAGCGCGGAGCCGTAGCCGAGCTGGAACTTGATGAAGGAGGTCCGGTAGATCTCGTAGACGGCCGTGATGGTCTGGTTCGACGGGCCGCCGCCGGTCATGATGTAGAACTGGTCGAAGGCGAGCAGCGAGCCGGCCACCGAGAAGACCAGGACGAGCGCGAGGGTCGGGCGCAGCAGCGGCAGGATGACGTGCCGGAAGGTCTGCGTCCGGGTGGCCCCGTCGATCCTGGCCGCCTCCTCGACCTCCACCGGGATCGACTGCAGCCCGCTGAGCAGCAGGAGCATCTGCATCCCGACGACCTTCCAGGTCACCATGCCGATCACCACCAGCAGGGCGGAGGTCGATCCGGCGAACCAGTTGGTGCCTGAGGTGCCCAGTCCCATGTGGGCCAGCAGTTCGGTGGCCGGCCCGAAGTTGGACTGGAACATGAACAGCCACAGGAAGCTCGCCGAGGCCAGCCCGATGACCACCGGCAGGAAGTAGACGGCCTGGAAGACGCGCGCCCCGCGCCCGCGGCGCCGCACCAGCAGCGCGAGCGCCAGGCCCAGCAGGAACAGCACCGGCGTGGTGATCAGCGTGTACTTGATGGTGAAGCCGACGGCGGCCCGGAACTCCCCGTCGTGCAGCGCGGTGCGGTAGTTCTCCAGCCCGACGAAGCGGTGGTCGCCCAGCAGCGGCCAGTTGTGGAGTGACATCCACACCATCAGCACCAGCGGGACGAAGAAGAAGAGCGTGACCACCGCGAGGGCGGGGGTCGTCATCGCGATGCCCGCCAGGCGGCGGCGGCCCAGCATGGACAGCCGCCGCGGCCGGTCGGACACCTCGATCGGCGCGGTCGCTCGCAGTGAAGCGGTGGACGCGGTGGACGAGGTGGACGAGGTCATGTCCCTGGCCCCCCGGTCACCTGGAGCCGTCGATGATGGCCTGGGCCTGCTTCTGGGCGGCGGCCTGCGCGCCGGCGATGTCGCCCCCGAAGACGGCCTGGTCGATCATCTTGATCCAGGGTCCGTTGTTGTCGTTGAACAGCGAGTTCTCCACGGTGCTGTAGGGCGTGCGGCCGGTGGCCATGGCGTCGCCGAGCACCTTGTTCATCGGGTCCTTGGGCGCGTAGATCGTCGGGATGAGGTCGGTGCGCACCGGGACGATGCCGTTGTCGGCGAGGATGGTCTGCGCCTGGGTGCCGGTGGCCCAGGTGATGAAGTCCAGCGCCTTGGCCTTGTTGCGGGCGCCCTTGGCCAGGGCGATCTCGTCGCCGCCGGCGAAGGAGGACGAGCCGCCGTCCTTGCCGGGCAGCGGTGCCACACCGACGTCCAGGCCCTTGGCCGCCTTGATGGACTGCACGAAGAAGGCACCGAGCGGGATCATCCCTATCTTGCCCGCCAGGAAGTCCGCCGAGGCGTTGGCGCCGTTGTCGGTCTTGGCCAGGTCGGGCATGGTGCCGGCGGTGTACAGCTCCCGGTAGAACCTCAGCGCGTCGGCGACCTGCGGGGAGTCGAGCTGGGCGTGCTTGCCGTCGGCGGAGAGCACGTCTCCCCCGCTGGCCCAGATGTGCGGGGTGAACTCGAAGATGTTGCAGCCGCCGCAGCCACCGGACATGACGTATCCGTAGGTGTCGGAGCCCAGGGCGCGGATCTTCTTCGCGTCGTCGACGATCTGGGCGTAGGTCGTGGGCGGCTTGTTCGGGTCGAGTCCGGCCTTCTTGAACAGCGTCTTGTTGTAGTAGAGCACCGAGGCCTCGGCGGTGAACGGCAGTGCGTAGGTGCGGCCGTTGTAGGTGGCCAGCTTCTGGTGCGCGGCGCTGAGGCTCTTGTGGTACGGCAGCTTGTCCGCGGTGTCGGTGATGTCCTGCAGGGCGCCGACCGAGGCGAAGTACGGCAGGTAGACCAGGTCGATGGAGGCGACGTCGGGGCCCGATCCGGAGGCCACCGCGGTGCCGAACTTCTGCACGAAGTTGGCGGCCGGGACGATGGTGACCTTCACCTTGGTGGTGTGGGAGGCGTTGTAGGCGTTCGCCAGGAGGTTGATGAAGCCCTTCTCGCTGTCGCGGGCCCATACGGTGACGGTGTTGCCCCCCGCGCCCGACCCCGCGGCGGAGGTCGAGGCGCAGCCGGTGGCGAGCAGGGCGGTGACGGACAGCAGCGCGCACGCTGCGGTGATGTTGCGCTTCATGGCGGCGTTCTCTCTGGAGGAGGTGGACGCGGGGGGTAGGGGGTGAAGCGTCAGCCGGCGGGATTCCCGGGCGATCGGGGGGATGGTGTTCGGGAGGTGGTGTTCGGGAGGTGGGGCTCAGTCGGTGGGGAGCCAGACGCGCATGCTGCCGTCCTCGCGGTTGGCCCACGCGTAGTACGGCACCGCGGTGAGCTCCACCGGCTCGCCGGACCGGGCGCCGGAGTCCTCGTCCGGGGTGCCCGGCGCGGCGCTGCGGTACGGCCACCAAGGGGTGCCGGACAGGTCGCGGCGGTGGCCGGCCGCGACGACGGCGGTGACACCGCCCAGCAGGTCGGGACGGGCCGTCGGGGCCAGCGGCGCGGTGGTGTCCAGGACGACGTCGTCCAGGCCGCCGCCGGGGTTGTCGGCCTGTTCCAGGCAGTACACCAGCGGCCCGCGCTCGATGGCCACGCAGCCGCGCACCGCGTCGACGCGGGGGTCGCCGGCGGTCAGCCGGGGGTCCAGGGCCAGGTCGAGCACCACGGTCTGGCCCGGGCGCCAGGCGCGCCGCAGCCGCAGCCACCCGTCCTCGGCGGCCTGCGCCACCTGTTCGCCGTCGATCGTCACGGTGGTGGAGGCGCACCAGTGGGGGACGCGCAGCGCGAGGGTGCGCTCCGCGCCGCCGGGTGCCTCCTCGACGGTGACGGCGATCCGGCCCTCCCACGGGTAGCGGGTCTCGACGGCGACGGCCAGGTCGCCGCCGCGGTAGCGGCCGGTGGCGTACTGGTGCACCTGCAGCCCGGTAGCGTCGCAGGAGACCAGGTAGTGCGGGAGGCTGGCCAGCAGCCGCATGGCGTTCGGCGGGCAGCAGGCGCAGCGGAACCACTTGGTGCGCCGGGAGGCGTGGTCGCCGCCCTGGTCGACGTAACCGTCGCGGACCTGGAGGGGGTTGACGTACAGCCAGCTCTCGCCGTCCAGCGACATGCCGGCCAGGAAGCCGTTGTACAGGGTGCGTTCGACCAGGTCCGAGTAGCGGGCTTCCCCGGTCAGCAGGGCCATGCGCCAGCTGAACTGGACGGAGGCGATGGCGGCGCACGTCTCGCAGTAGGCGCGCTCGTTGGGGAGTTCGTAGGGGTCGCCGAAGTCCTCCCAGGCGTGGTGGGCGCCCAGTCCTCCGGTCAGATGGGTCTTGGTGGCGGTCATCGCCGTCCACAGCCGCTCCACGGCGGCCCGCAGCTCCTCCTCGCCGGTCTCGGTGGCCACGTCGGCGGCCCCGGCCAGCAGGTACAGCTGGCGCACGGCGTGGCCCTCGACGTTGGCCGCCTCGCGGACCGGCACCCGGTCCTGGAAGTAGGCCAGGCCCGGTCCGCCGCCGCGGCCGCTGGTGCCGGCGAGCAGCCCGTGGCCGCGCCGGTCGACGAAGTAGGCGGCCAGGTCCAGGTAGCGCCGCTCGCCGGTCTCCCGGTACAGCTCCACCAGGGCGGTCTCGATCTCGGGGTGGCCGCAGACGCCGTCGACCTGCTTGCCCTGGCCGAAGACGGAGTCGATGTGGTCGGCGAAGGCGCGGGCGATGGCCAGCAGGTCGGTGCGGCCGGTGGCCCGGTGGTGCGCGACGGCCGCCTGGATCAGGTGGCCGGCGCAGTACAGCTCGTGCCCCCAGCGCAGGTCCGTGAAGCGCTGGTCGGGGTGGACGACCTGGAACCAGGAATCAAGGTAACCGTTTTCCTGCTGGGCGTCGGCCAGCAGCGCGATCAGCTCGTCGACGGCGGCGCCGAGCTTCTCGTCCTTGCCCTCGGACGCGGCCAGCTGCCAGGAGGCGGCCTCCAGCCACTTGTGCACGTCCGAGTCGAGGAAGGGCAGGTCACCGCGGTACTCCCCGGTGGCGGTGCCGGCCGCGAGCCGCAGGTTGTGCAGGTTGCCCGCCGACTCCAGCAACTGCGGGCCCTGCGGGATGGCGGCCTCGGCGTTGACGGTCCGGCGTTCGTGCCAGAATCCGCCGGTGACCTCGGCGGATTCGGCCGGGCGCAGCGTGGCGTGGGAGCCGGGGCCCGGACGCACCGGTCCGGGCGAGGAGGGCGACGGGTGAGGGCCTGCTACGGGCACGGGGGATCCTCCGGTCTGCGGTGGCCCGTTCCGGGGTGCGGGACGGGCCGTGCGGGGCCGTCCGCCACTGCTGCGGCGGGACGGCGACGGGTTCTGCGCGGGCCCCGCGGCAACCGGCGCGACGGGGTCCGCGAGCGGCGGCCGGGGACGGCCACCGGTCCGACGGGTTGTCTCGGCGGGTACTGCGGGTGCATCGTCTGGGAAAGCGATTGCCCGCCGCAGAACGTAGGTGTGACAGCCGACACACGTCAAGGTTTCCTGCAGGAAAAATCACCTGGCGAAGCGCACTACCGACAGGCGGTCCCCGGTGCTGGCACTATGGGACCGGTATCCGACCAGCCAGAAAAAGGGTTTCCCATGACAGTTGCCGACCGGGGCACCACCGGAGCCCGGGCCACCCTCAGCGATGTCGCCGCACTGGCCGGCGTCACGCCCGGCACCGCCTCCAAGGCGCTCAACGGCCGCGGCCGGCTGCGCCCCGAGACCCGGCAGCGGGTGATGGATGCCGCCGAGCGGCTGAACTTCCAGCCGAACCTGCTTGCCCAGAGCCTGCACTCGGGGCGCACCTGGACGGTCGGGCTGATCACCACCGACGGGATCGGCCGCTTCAGCACCCCGGTGCTGCTGGGCGTCGAGGACGCGCTGGGCGCGGGCAAGATATCCGTCCTGCTGTGCGACACCCGCGGTGACGCCATCCGCGAACAGCACCATCTGCGGACGCTGACCGCCCGGCGGATCGACGGGATCATCGTGACCGGCCGCCGCACCGATCCGCGCCCGCCGCTGCCCGGCCCGCTGGGCGTCCCGACGGTCTACGCGTTCGCCCCCTCCACCGACCCGGGGGACATCTCGGTGGTCTCGGACGACGAGGGCGGCGCGCGCCTGGCCGTGGAGCACCTGCGCGACACCGGCCGTTCCCGCATCGCGCACATCACCGGCCCGGCCCACCACGCCGCCGCGGTCAACCGCGCCACCCACACCGCGCGGGCACTGGAGGAGGCCGGCCTCACCCTGGCCACCGGCCGGGCGCACTTCGGGGAGTGGAGCGAGGCGTGGGGGCGCCGCGCCGTCCGTGCCGTGCTGCGCACCGCGCCCGACACCGACGCCTTCTTCTGCGGCAACGACCAGATCGCCCGCGGAGCGGCCGACGCCCTGCGCGAGGACGGCCGCCGGGTCCCGGAGGACATCGCCATCGTCGGCTACGACAACTGGGACACCATGGCCCTGGCCTCCCGCCCGCCGCTGACCACCATCGACATGGACCTGGTGGAGGTGGGCCGCATCGCGGCGCTGCGCCTGCTGGAGGCCATCGACCGCCGCCCGGCCCCGGGGGTGCACACGGTGCCGTGCCGGCTGGTGGTGCGCGAGTCGACCTGACGGCGCGGGGGGGGGGGGGGGGGGGGGAGAAGAGC
>JBEHXI010000033.1:0-39680 GCA_048498775.1 Actinomycetota bacterium
TGGCCTCCGGTGCGGCGGTCCTCGCGGCCGGCGCGGCCTGGTACGGCCTGCGCCGGGCGGCCGTCCGCGGCTGAGAGCTCCTGACGGAATGGGCGCCCGGCCCGCG
Source organism: Actinomycetota bacterium (assembly GCA_048498775.1). GTDB lineage: Bacteria > Actinomycetota > Actinomycetes > Streptomycetales > Streptomycetaceae > JBEHXI01. The sequence continues at coordinate 107 of JBEHXI010000033.1, forward strand.
ACGTCTGGCACCGCACCTCGCTGCGTTGTCGGGATCGTCCGAGTACGCCCGGTACGAGGACGACCCTCCGCCTTGCGATGCACGGCACCAGACGCCGCGGGCTGATCGACCGCCCATTCCGTCAGGAACTCTGAGGCCCGGCACCCGCCGCCCGTCCGCGGTGCCGTCGCGCTCGTGCACCGGCCCGCAGCCGGGGCAGAAGACGCCCGACGGGACGACCGGCCGTTCGGCTCAGGCCGGCGGGCGAAGGGCAGGGGAAACGGGCGATGAGCGCGGTGCGGCGGTTCGACGGCTATCAGCGGCGGCACGGATGGGTCGGCCTGCCGCTGGCGGTGCTGTACAAGTTCTTCGACGACCAGGGCGGTTACCTGGCGGCGCTGATCGCCTACTACGGCTTCCTGTCGCTGTTCCCGCTGCTGCTCCTGCTGGTGTCCGTCCTCGGTTTCCTGCTCCACAACGACGTGGGCCTCCAGCAGCAGGTCCTGCACTCGGCGCTGCATCAGTTCCCGGTCATCGGCGACCAGATCGGCGAGAACATCCGGTCCTTCCACGGCAACACCACCGCCGTCACGGTCGGGATCGCGGGCAGTGTCTACGGCGCCCTCGGCGTCGCCCAGGCGGCCCAGAACGCCCTGAACCAGATATGGGCGGTGCCCCGGCACGCCCGCCCTGACCCGCTGCGCTCGCGGGCCCGCAGCCTGCTGGTCCTCACCGCCATCGGTGTCGGCCTGCTGGCGACCACCGCCCTGACCGCCCTGGCCTCCGACGCCAGGGTCTTCGGCGCGGCCCTCGGAGCGGGGCTGCGCGTCGCCGCCGGCGTGCTCGCCACCGCGGTCAACGCGGCACTGCTGCTGCTCGCCTACCGTCTGCTGACCGATCGCCGCGTCCCGCTGCGCGCCCTGGGCGGGGCGGCGGGCGCGGCCGCGCTGCTGTGGCAGGCGATGCAGTGGGCCGGCACCTACTACGTACGTCACGAACTGCGCGGCGCCACCGCCACCTACGGGCTGTTCGGCATCGTCCTCGGCCTGATCACCTGGATCTACCTGGGCGCCCTGATCTTCGTGATCGCCGCGGAGGCCACCACGGTCCGCGTCCGCCGCCTGTGGCCGCGCAGCCTGCTGACCCCCTTCACCGACCACGTCCGCCTCAGCCGCGCGGACCGCCTTGCCTACGAGTCCTACGCGAGCACGCAGACGTTCAAGGGCTTCGAACAGGTCGACGTCGACTTCCGCCAGCCGCCGGAGGACGGCCCCGGGCAGGGGTAGCGCCCCGGCGGGATCCGCCATGGAGTACTGCTCGTTGTGTCCGGTGGGTGTGCGGGGCGATCGCGGCGGCTACGGTAAGGCCCAGGCTGAGTCGTACGGGCGCACGGGGGGCTTGCGCATGCCGGGAAAGCTGTCATCTCGCACGGCGGGGCGGTGGCCCAGGGGACGCAGGCTCGTCGCCGGCGGGTGGGCCCTGAGGCTGGCGGGGACGGTGCTGGGCCTCACGGGCTGGCTGCTCTTCAGGTCCGAAGCGACCAGCGACCATATGGCGGACATGGTCCACCTGCTCTGGTGGCTGTACGAACTGGGGTTCCTGGCCGTGACCGCCGCCGGCCTCGCGATCTTCGGGGCCGGCCGGCGCCTCGTGGTACTGGGCAAGCGGTACCGGGCCGACGTGATCGACTCGTTCGACGCGCTGGCGGGGACCCGCTATGTCCTGTATCTGCGCCCGTTCTCGAACGACGCGGACATGGCCGCGTTGAACACGGACGTCCAGGGTGGCGGGGCCCAGCCGCCGAACCTGTTCTTCCTCTCCGGGCTGACCCACGAGGAGGCGATGGTGCGCCGGTTCGGGCGTTTCGGCCGCGTCATCGCGATCGGCAGGCCCGGGGAGCTCCTTCCTCCCGTCGGCGCGACGCGCGGGCAGTTGCCTCTCGACGACTGGCAGAGCACGGTCAGCTCGCTGATCGGGGGAGCGCATGTGGTGCTGATGTCGGCGGGCCCCGGCCCGGGGACGGTGTGGGAGTTCACGGAAGCGGTGCGTCTGCTGCCGCCCACCCGGCTGGTTCTGCTGGTCTACTGCGACGCCGCGGTGTACGAGCGTTTCCGGGAGGCGGTCGCCGTGGAGTACGCGCGGCGCTCGCGGACCGAGCCGCAGGCGCCGGGTACCCCGTGGCCACCGTTGCCCGCGCTGCCCGACTATCCGGCTCCCGCCCGGCCCCGGCGCCCCCGCTGGGAGGTGTGGCTCAACGGCGGCCGGAAGCGGCTGCGCTGGGACTTCGTCCTGAAGGGCGTGGTGGTGTTCGACGCGGACTGGAACGCCGTCTTCACGCGGTTCGACCCGACGACACTGCGGATGACGAGTCCTCTCACGTTGCGCCGCCTGGTCAGGCGCGGATTCGGTCCCGTCCTGGCGGAGTTGGACACTCTCGCCTCGCGGAACTGACGCGTCCGCGGGGGGTGTTCGACCATCATGGGACACATGATCGGTATGGACGACAGGCTGTGGAACGACGGCACCGGCACGGTGAACGGTTCCGGGGCGGCGCGCGAGCACCAGCGTGCGGTCCTGGAGCAGTACAAACTGTGCGTGGAAATGGCCGACCGGGTCAGCTCCCGGCGCAACCTCACCAACACCTTCTTCCTGACGCTCAACACCGCTGTCGTCACCGCGCTTTCCGCCATGTCCGGGGCGGGCCTGCCCCGCTGCCCGGCATGGACGCTGTTCGCGGGCCTGGTGATCCTCCTGACGCAGTGCCTGGCCTGGTCGGTGATGATGCGCTCCTACCGTCAGCTGAACGCCGCCAAGTACGCGGTGATCAACGCGCTGGAGCGGAGACTGCCGGCCCTGGCGTTCACCGGCGAGTGGGAAATTCTGGGTTCCGGCACCGACTGGCGCCGGTACATGCCGCTGACCTACGTGGAGCAGAGTGTCCCGGTGGTTTTCGGTGCGGCCTATCTCGTGGGCTTTCTGGCAGCCGTGCTCTGACGAGCGCTGCTCCCGCGACGGCCGGCGCTCCGCCGCGCACGGCGGCGCGCCGCGGCCGGGAGCGCCCAACTCCCTGGTTTCCCACGGCTCCACGCCCCTACCCTCGAAGCAGCGCCACACCACACACCGGGAGGCCGGCCATGACAGCCAACGGGGGACAGTGGGCACTGGGCCCCGGCGGTGTACCCGGCGGCGCCTTCGCGTCGACAGGGTGGACGTTCGCGACCCCCGCGCCCAAACCCGGGACCGTGCCCCTGCGCCGGCTCGATGCCGGTGACGTCATCGGGGGCGTCCTCGCCACCATCCGGCGCTACGCCAAGCCGCTGTATCTCCCGCTGGCCTGGTCCGCTCTCGGCTTCGCCGTGCTGCTCGGCGGCTGCTCCGTCGCCGCCTGGGATCTGATCGCGCCGCTGCCCGCGCACGGCGATCGGCTCACCGCGGGCCGCTCGCTCGACATCGCCGCCGCCATCGCGGTGGTCGCGGTCCCGGCCCTGATCTGCGCCACCCTCGCCTACGCCCTCACCGCGGCGGTCAGCACCACCGTGCTGGGCCACCACGCCGTACTCGGCGACCAGCCCCTCAGCGCCCGCCAGGCATGGGCGGAGGCCCGGCCGCACCTGTGGCGTGTGCTGGGCACCCAGCTCCTGACCGCGCTGGCCTGCGTCTCCGTCCTGCTCGCCGCCGCGCTCCCGGGCGTCCTGCTCGGCGTCACCGGGCACGGCGCCGCCGCCGCGGTCCTGTTCCTGCTCCTGCTCATCCCCGGCCTGCTCGCCGCCCTCTACCTGGGCGGGCGGCTCATCCTCGCCGTACCGGTGACGGTCCTGGAGAACAGGCGTCCGGCCGCGGCGATGCGCCGCGCCTGGAAGCTCAACCACAAGGCCTGGTGGCGCGGTGTCGGCATCGCATGCCTGGCCAGGATGATCGGCTACGCGGCCACCCAGGTGTTCAGCACCCTGGCGGGGACGGTCGCGGCATTTCTCGCCTCTTCGGGCCTCCTCGACGGCGGCCAGACCGGCCGGCCGGCGCAGCTGTCAGCCGCCGGCCTCGTCCTTCCGGCGACCCTCGTCGCACTCGCCGCGGTCACCGCGGCGCTGGTCAGGGCGCCCCTGGTCCCCCTGACCACCGGCCTGCTGTACATCGACCGGCGCATCAGGCGGGAGAACCTCCACACCGCCCTCCTCGCGGCGGCACACAGCCCGGGAACGCCTGGCGGCGCTGGTACGTTCGGACAGCCGCCAGGCTGAATCCCCGGGGCCGGAGGAGAAACGTGACGCTGCTCGTTTTCATGACGCTGCCCGGCCTCGTCCTGGTACTGACCGCGGTGGCGTTCATCGACCAGCTGATGCTGCGGGCCGGCCGGGCGGGCATCCTGCCGTGGCGTGGAAAGGGCCGGCAGGGGCAGATCTCGTCGACCGGCTTCGAGCAGCTGCATGCGAGCTTCTCACCGGGCAAGCAGAGCGAGTTGGAGGAGCGGAAGACCACGCTCATGCTGCGCGACGAGGAGGGCGACGCGGCCCCGCCGCGGTCGACGGTCGACCTGGACGGGGGAACGGCGACGATACGGCTCGGCACGCCCGCCCGGCCGTCCTGAACCCCGGACCGGGCTCCCGCGGCGCTCAGATCCCGGGATCCTCGTCGGTCACCAGCGCCCTGGCCCGGGCGAGCAGGTCCTCGGGCAGCGGGCAGGAGCGCCGCGCCGTCGTGTCGAGGTGGACCCCGGTCAGCAGGGTGACGGCCACCGGCTCACCGGTCGCCGCGTCCTCCATCCGGTGGCAGAAGCGGATCACCTTGCTGCGCACCTCGAGAAGCGCCGAACGCACGAGGACGACGTCCCCGGCGCGGACCTCCCGCCGGTAGGAGATCCTCTGGTCCACGGCGGCCAGGCCGCGGCCGTTCGCCCGGAGGCGGTCCGGGGTGAGGCCGATGGCGGAGAAGAGCTGCCAGGTCGCCTCGTCGAACTTGCCGACGTACCACATGACGTTCATGTGCCCCATGTGGTCGCAGTGCCAGGGGTAGACCGTCCCGCGATACGTCACGTCCCACGGCTCGAGCACCGTTCCCGCTCCCTTCGCGCGTGCGGAGCGCCTGCCCTCGGCAGTGCCCGGCCCGGCGGCGGCCGGGCGCCCGCGCCACGTTAGCGATCGTTAACCAGGGTGTCACCGTGACGAGCGCCACAGCGGGGGGCGCGGACCGGCCCTGCGGCCCACGGCGGCCGGCGACCCCTTCCCGAGTTTTTGCCGAGGGCAAAGGTTGTCGTCGGCAATACCGGTCACACGAAGGACGACGGCAGTGCCCGGACGGACGGAGGTGATCCAGGTGACGGCAGCTCTCGCACAGCCGTACCCCTCGCGCCCCGGACCGCGCCCCGGCACCGCCGCGCCGTACCGCCCATCCGTTCCGGACCACCGAGGACGCACGATGTCCCTCTCCCCCGCCCTGACCGCCACCTCCCCCGCCGCGCCCGGTCCGAGCCCGGACGAGGACGTGACCACCGGCCGCGACATCGACGCCATGATGCGGGAGCTGTCCGCGCTCCCGCCGGGACCGGCCCGCACCATGCTGCGGGAGCGGGTCGTCACCGCCCTGCTCCCGGTCGCCCGCCGCCTGGCCGAGCGCTTCCGCGGCTACACCGACTCCGAGGACCTGTTCCAGGTCGCGTGCGTCGGACTCGTCCGGGCGGTCGACCACTTCGACCCGGCTCTCGGGCACGCGTTCTTCTCCTACGCGGTCCCCACCGTGGTGGGCGAGCTGCGGCGCCATGTGCGCGACCACTGCGGGGACGTCCATGTGCCGCGGCGGGTGCACGAGGCCCGCACGCACGTGCGGCGGGCCCGCGCCGACCTGTTCCAGCGCCACGGCCGCACCCCCTCCGTCACCGAGCTGTCCGCGCACACCGGCATGCCGGAGAAGGACGTCCGGCTCGCGCTGCAGGCCGAGAAGGCGCAGCACGCCCGGTCGATCGAGGAGTGTGTGACGTCCGGGACGGGCCTGACCCTGGCGGACACCCTGGGGGCGGAGGATCCGCGGCTGAGCGGGGTCCTGGCGAAGGTCACCGTACAGCCGCTGCTGCGGCGGCTGCCCGAGCGGGAGCGCCGCATCATGTACCTGCGGTTCTTCCGCCACATGACCCAGCAGGACATCGCGGACACCATCGGCATCTCGCAGATGCACGTCTCACGGCTGCTGTCCCGTTCCCTGGCGCGACTGCGCGACGACCTCACCCACCCGGCGCCCCGTTGACCCCGGCGGTGCCGGGCGGGGCGCAGGTGCGGCGGAAGATCAGGACGACCGCGCAGGCCAGGGCGGCGATCCAGGCGAGGGCGATCAGGACCGCCCCGGTGTCGTCGAAGGTGGGGGTGAGGGCGGCGTCGAAGAGGACCCGGCTTCCGCCGTAGCCGGGGAGGGCCTCGGACCAGCCGGACAGCCGCGGATGGATCACCGGGCTCTGCTCGATGCCGAGGTCGATGAAGGGCACCAGGAAGGCGACGAAGACGCCCGCGACGCGGCCGAACAGCGGCCCGATGAGGACCCCGACGAGTGCGTACGTCAGGGCGATCAGCGTGTTCGCCGCGGCGTACAGGCCCCACTGGCGGGCGTGGAAGACGGTGGCGGTGACGGCCAGGGACGCGGCCGTCGCCAGCAGGGCGAGCAGGACGATCACCGCGAGCCGGGAGAGGAGCAGGCGGCCTGGGCGGAACCCGGCCAGGACCAGGCGCCGGTCGCCGGAGCGGGCGTCGAGGACGGTGAACAGCCCGGCGATGGCCGCGAGGGAGGCGATGGCGATCGGTGCCATGATGCCGCCGTGGATGTCCGGCAGCCAGAAGCGCGCCGGGACCTCACGGCCGCCTTCCCGCACGGTGATGACGGCGAACTCGTCGAGGCTGGTGACCGCGGCGAGCCAGACGAACACCGCGGGCACCACCAGGAGCAGCCCCCACAGGGGACGGTTGCGGGCCGCCTCGCGCATCCCCATCCGCGTCCCGGTGGCGAGCTGCCCCGTCCGGCGCCGGGACGGTGCACCGGGAGGCCCGGCCGCGCCGGAGCCGGCGTGCGGGGGCGCCGGTCGGTCCTGGGGCGACGGCCCGGCGATGGGCCCGCCGGCCGGGGCGGCCGGATGGCGGGGCGGGCGGGCCAGGCGGGTGACGCGGGTGATGACGGCCCAGGCGACGGCGAGCGCGGCCAGGGTCCACACCAGGGACCAGCCGAGGTCGCCGAGCGGCCCGGCGTGGTGCGAGGGCCGGTCCATCATCCACAGGGTGACGTAGTGCGTGGGCAGCAGGCGGGTTCCCAGGCGGTCGGCGGACCCGTAGGCCGGGCCGAAGACGACGTCCAGGATCCAGACGAACAGGATCAGCACCGTGCCGTTGACCGGGTCGGAGGCCAGGGCGCCCACGAGTGCCCCGACCGCCAGGTAGATCACCGCGTACATCACCGTCCCGGCGACGATCCGCCCCGGATCGGCGACGGACGTGCGCGCCGCCAGGGTGAGCACGGCCGCGGCGGCCGCCACCAGGGCGAGGGCGAGACCGGTGGCCATCCGGGCGGCGACCAGGCGTGCGGGGGCCAGCCCGGCGAGCACCACGCGGCGGTCGGTGGCGCGGGCGGCACGGATCTGGAAGTACATGGCGGTCGCCGTGATGAATCCGGCGGCCCAGCCGACGGTGGCGAGGTGCGCGGTCGGCGCCTCGCGGTAGTCCAGCGCCCGGGCGGCGTCCTGCATGGCCGCGGCGGCGACCACCACGAACACCACCGGCACCAGGACCAGCATCATCACGTTCACCGGGTTGCGGGCGGCCTCGGTCAGGAAGCGCCGGGCGAACAGCGCCGTGGTCATCGCGCGGTCGCCCGCCCGTCGCGCAGTTCCACGATGCGGTCGAACCGTTCCTCGTCGGTCACGAAGTGACTGATGATCAGCACCGAGCGGCCTGCCCGCCGCCGCTCGCCGACGAGTGCCCAGAACCGCAGGTAGGTGTCGAAGTCGAAGCCGTCGTAGGGCTCGTCGAGCAGCAGCACGTCGGGATCGGCCAGCAGGGCCAGGGCCAGGTTCAGCTTGGCCAGGGTGCCGCCGGAGAGCCGGTCGGCCCGGGTGCCGGCGTACCGCTCGAAGCCCAGCTCCGCGTAGAGGGCCTGCCGGGAGCGCCGCTCCGCCTCCGGTGTCATCCCGTAGGCGCGGCCGAACAGCTCGACGTGCTCGTCGCAGGTCAGGCGCTCGTAGACGACCGGCTCCTGCGGGCAGTAGCCCAGCCGCCCGCGGTACCGCACCGTCCCGGCGTCCGCCGCGAGGGCGCCGACCAGGATCTTCATCAGGGTGCTCTTGCCCGAGCCGTTCTCGCCGACCAGTCCGACGACCTCACCGCGGGCCAGGGTGAGGTCGACGCCGCGCAGCACCGGCTGCCGGTGCCTGGCCGGCCACACCCCGCGCCGGTAGGACTTCTCGATCCCGGCGGCCACCAGGACCGGCGGCGGGCGCCGCGGGGCGCACGCCGCACCGGTGGGCGGTGTCCTGGTCAGCGGTGTCCTGCGGTGCACGTCTCCTCCCAGCGCCCGGGAGCGGTGGTCTCCGGCGCCGGCGCGGGTGCGGGCCGGGCGCGCCGGTTCCCCCGTCCACACTCGCTCCGGCGGCGGCCGCGGGCCCAGGGGCCGGATGGTCCACGGGCGGCGACGATGGGCCCCTGTGCGCGGGCGGGCCACCGCTCACCGGCTGCGGCGCAGCCACCGCCAGGCCGCCGCCGCCACGGTGGCCACGGCGATCGCGAGCATCAGCAGCGCCCAGTTGTGCTGGTAGGCCAGCGCGTCCACGGTGGTGTTGCCGCCGGGATGGCTGTGGGCGCGCAGCATCCCGGGGAGGGCGATCGCCGTGGTGGCGGCGGCGACCAGGAGCCCGCCGCGCAGCGGGCCGGCCGCGGCGGGCGGCAGCGCCCGGGTGAGCAGGGCGCCCAGCAGCATGGCGAGCGGGACCCAGAGGCCGTCGTGCAGGACCAGTCCGGCCACCGCCCAGCGCAGCACGTCGAGCGGCCGTTGGATGTAGGAGTCGTGGAGCAGGCCGTAGACACCGTAGGCGATCACCGCGGCGCCGCACAGCGCCACGCATCCGCGCAGCAGCCTCATCCCAGGACCTCCAGCCGGGCGACCCACTTGGTCTGCAGCACTCCGGGGCGGTTGGGGGCGATGATCCTGGCGGGGTAGCCGTGGTCGGGCGCCAGGGTGCGGCCGCCGATCCGCAGGGCCAGCAGGGTCAGCGGGTCACGGGCGTACGAGGCGGGCATGTCGACGACGCTGTACGGTCCGCCGCGTTCCAGGGACACCACCCGGACGGTGGCGCCGGGGGCCGCGCCGGCGCGGTCCAGCAGGTCCCGCAGCCGCACGCCCTGCCAGGTGGCCGACGCGCTCCAGCCCTCGACGCAGGCGATGGGCAGGCGCGCGCTGTGCTGGGGCAGGGCGTGGAGCTCGGCGAGGGTGAGGGAGTACGGGCGCGGGCCGTCGACGTGCAGGCGCCAGTCGGCGGGGATCTCGGTGGTGCCGGCCGCGGCGGCGGTGCGGTTGACGGGCAGGCCCTGCGGGCCGATGTCCGGGCGGCGCGGTGCCAGCAGGTCCAGCCGCCGCAGCCACGGCACGGCCTGCCCGGCGGTGGTGAGGGTGACCACGGCGACGGAGGCGGTCACGGCGGTCAGGAAACCGCGTCGTTCGGCGAGCGACGGCCGCGGCCGTCGCCAGTGGGCGGCGATGAGCGGGGCCTTGGCGGCCAGGTGGGTCAGCAGTCCGCCGATGGCGATCCACGCCAGCCAGAAGTGGGTCTGCCGGAAGGGGAACGGCCAGGGGTACCACTGGAAGGTGTTGAGCAGCCCGGTGAACACCTCCAGCACGGCGGAGCCGACCAGCGCCGCGATGCCCAGGCGTTCGAGCGCGTGCAGCACGCCGCGTACCGGCGGCCACTCGAAGAGCCGGGGGTAGACGGTCCAGAGTTTGGCGGCGAGCAGCGGGATCGCGGCGGTCCCGCTGATGACGTGGAGGCCCTGGGTGACGCGGTAGCCGTCGGCCGGCCGGCTGGGCAGGTGCCCGGCCAGCCAGCCCGGCGGATTCTGCAGCGCGTGGCTGACCAGGCCGGTGAGGAAGCAGATCGTGAGGGCCAGGCCGAGCCAGCGGCCGAGCACCACGGCCGTGCGGGGTTCGTGCAGCCGGGAGGGGAAGAAGCCCTCGCGGAAGGGCCCGCGGCGCAGCGCCTCCGGCAGGCGGGGCACCGGCGGCCGCCGGGTGCGGGCGGTACGGGGATCGCGTTCTTCAGGCACGGTTCCATCACACCCGCTGCGGCGGCGGATGGCAGCGTTTGACCGCCTTACGGAAGTACTACGGCATACCGGCCCCTGCCCGCACCTGACATATCGTCAGCCTGGTGTGCCGCCCGGCACCAGGTGGGCCAGTGCCTCGTCCTCGTCGACGACGTCGGCGTACTTCGCGTCGAGGTCGAAGAGGTTGGCCTCCTGCACGGCCGCGGTGCGGTCGCCGCACGCCTGGCGCACCACCATGGGCCGGAAGCCCAGTTGCAGCGCGTCGGTCGCCGAGGCCCGTACGCATCCGGAGGTCGACACCCCGCCGATCACCACGGTGTCCACGCCCAGGCTGACCAGCGTGGCGGACAGGGAGGTGCCGCAGAACGCGGAGGCGTACTGCTTGACGACGACGACCTCGCCGGGCCGCGGCGCGACGGCCGGCATGGTGTCCGCCAGGCCGCCGGGCCGGCCGGCCCGGAAGATCTCCAGGGCGGGCACCTTCGCGGCGAACAGGCCGGCGTCGGCCCCGTCGGCACCGTGGCGCACCGTGGTGTGGACGACGGGGACGCCGGCCGCACGGGCCTGCCGGAGGAGCCGGGCGCAGCCGTCCACGGCCTCGGTGGTGCCCAGGTCGAACGGTGAGCCGGGAGTGAAGTAGGCCCGGACCACGTCGATCAGGAGCAGGGCGGGGCGCCGGCCCCAGCCGAGGCGGTGGCCGAAACCGGTCGCGTGACGTGTCACGGGCGCGGGCCCGGGGCCGGACGCGGCCGGCCCCGGGATGTGCGGGTCGCCTGCCATCACGCGAGTACGGCCGGGGGCGGCGTGGGGGCGGGCAGTCCGGTCTCCTCCTCGCACCGGGCCAGGATCTCCTCCAGCGGCGGGCCCATGTCGAACACCGGCAGTTCGGCGGGCCGCTGCTCCCGCAGCGCGGTGCGCAGTTCCGCGGTGGCGTCCTCGTCGACGGTGCCCTCCGCGTCGCACACCACGCCGTAGGAGCGGGCTCCCTCCACCGTGACCAGGCCGCGCAGGACTTCAAGGCCGACCAGGGCGGGGTCGCGCCGGAGCGGGTCGCCCCATCCGCCGCCGCCCCAGGTCTGGAAGTGCAGCAGGTCGCCGGCCTCGACGGGGACGTCGTGGCACTTGCTGGGCAGCATCGTGGTGGTGCCGTCCCGGTGCTCGATCCACTTGCGGCCGCGGGCGCCCGGCAGGCCGCCGTTGACACCCCACGGGTAGGTCAGCCAGCGGTCGTCGTGGATGGCGATGGTGCCCGGCTCCAGGAAGCGGTAGGCCACGTCGACTCCGTTGCCGCCCCGGTGGAGGCCCGCGCCGCCGGTGTCGGCGACGGTCTCCCAGCGCTCGATGCGCAGCGGGTAGTAGGACTCCAGGTACTCGCAGGGGATGTTGACGAAGCTCGGCCACAGCGAGTGGCCGTCCGGGCCGTCGCCGATGGGGCGCCCGGGGATGCCGCCGAAGCCGATCGAGTACAGCTGGAACCACTCGCCGCGCCGGTCGCCGCCCGTGTAGTGGCCGGAGAACATGAAGTGCGGCGAGGAGGAGAAGCCGGCGGCGTTGAGCAGGCTCGGGTTGGTCTGCCCGAGCAGGCCGCCGAACAGGTCGAAGACCCGGCCGATGCCGTGGTTGCGGGCGTTGAGCGCCGCCGGGTACTTCGGCCGCCAGTAGGAGCCCTCCGGGATCGTGACGTCGACCAGCGGGTAGAAGCCGTCGTTCCAGAGGATCTGCGGGTCGGCGACGGTGATCATGTAGATGCCGAAGAACATCCGCACGAGGTTCTCGTTGATGAAGTAGTTCACCGGCCCGACGGCCTGCGGGGAGGATCCGGTGAAGTCCAGGTGGACCTTGTCGCCGGTGCGGGTCAGCGACATCTTCAGCTCGTAGGGGCCGTGGCCGACGCCGTCGTCGCAGATGTAGTCGGTGAAGGACAGCGTCTCGCCCTCCTTGAACACCGCGCCCAGCAGGACCCGCATCGCCTCCAGGTTGCGGCCGAGCAGCGCGTCGAGGGTGGAGAGGTAGACGTCGGTGCCGAAGCGGTCGCACATCTCCTCCACCCGGCGGGCGGCCGTGCGGCAGGCGGCGATCAGGCCGTTGAGGTCGGCGCGGTTCCACTGGGGCATGCGCACCTGGTTGAGGATGATGCGCAGCGCGGTCTCGTCGAGCACGCCGCCGTCGTAGATCTTGATGGGCGGGATGACCACGCCCTCCTCGAAGATGGTCCGCGCGTCGGTGGGCATCGACGAGGGTGTCTTGCCGCCCACGTCGGACATGTGGCCGAACATGCTCGCCCATCCGACCAGCCGGCCGCCGTGGAAGATCGGCAGGACGACGAGCCAGTCGTTGGCGTGGCTGATCGCGGCCCCGCACGAGTACGGGTCGGACGTCAGCAGGACGTCGCCCTCGCGGATGTCGCCGTCGAAGTTCTCCAGGAAGTCCGGCACCGAAAGACCGAACTGCCCGACGACCATGCGCCCTCGCGGGTCGGCGATGAGCGGGAACTCGTCGTGCTGCTCGCGGATGCCCGGCGACAGGGCGGTGCGGAACAGCACCTCGTCCATCTCGTAGCGGGCGTTGCGCAGGGCGTTCTCGATGAGGTCGACGGTGACCGCGTCGACCTCGACGCTTTCGTGCGCCCCGGGCGCTGTCTCGATGATGCGGGCCATGGCTTCAGTCCTCCGTCGGGCGGATGAGGAGGCTGCCGGAGGGGTGCACGGTGGCGGTGTGCCCGGGCAGCACGAGGGTGGTGGAGTCCATCTCGGTGACGATCGCCGGGCCGGTGATCCGGTCGCCGGCGCGCAGCTTGACCCGGTCGTAGACGCCGGCCTCCACCCGCTTGCCCTCCACGGTGACCGGTGCGGTGGTCTGCAGGGCGCCGGCGGGGTCGCCGTCGCCGGCTTCCAGCGTCTGGGTGAGGACGTGGGGGCGCGGTCCGGTGACGGAGGCGCGGGCGTTGACGATCTCGTGGTCGGTGTCGAGGACGAAGGAGAACAGCCGCTCGTGCTCGGCGTCGAAGGCCCGGCCGATGTCCTCCAGCAGGGCGGTGGCCGCTCCGTCGCGTCCCGGCCCGTCGAGCCAGGCCGCGTCGACCACGACCGGGATCTCGAAGCCCTGGCCGTGGTAGCGCACGTCCACGTGGTACTGGACGGTGGTGTCCGTGATGCCCTGCCCGGTCAGGCGCTCGGTCGCGAGGGAGGCCAGTTCGCCCAGGATCGCGGCCAGTTCGGGTCCGCCGAGTTCGCTGCTGCGGCGCAGCACCGTGCGGGCGCACTCGTCGCGGGCCGAGGTGGTGGCGTCGCCGAGGGCGCACAGGACACCCGGGGAGGGCGGGATGATGACGGGCCAGGCCCCGGTCAGGCGGCCGAGCGCGTTGGCGTGCAGGGGGCCGGCGCCGCCGAAGGCGACCAGCGCGAAGTCCCGTGGGTCGTAGCCCTGTTGGACGCTGACCAGGCGCAGGCCGCCGAGCATGTTCTCGTTGACGATGTCGACGATGCCGGCCGCGGCGGTCTCGGCGTCGGGCAGGCCCATCGCCTCCGCCACCGTGCCCACGGCGGCGCGGGCGGCCGCCGCGTCCAGGGTGATCTCGCCGCCGGCCAGCGCCGAGGGCAGGTAGCCCAGCACCACGTTGGCGTCGGTCACGGTCGGCTCGGTGCCGCCCTTGCCGTAGGCGGCGGGGCCGGGGACGGCGCCCGCGGACTGCGGGCCGACGCGCAGCGCGCGGGTCAGCTCCGGTACGTGGGCGATCGAGCCGCCGCCGGCGCCCACGGTGCGGACGTCCACCGACGTCGCGCGGACCGTGAGGTCCCCGACGGTGGTCTGGCGCCCGATGCGGGGCGCCAGGCCGCGCACCAGGGCCACGTCGGTGGAGGTGCCGCCCATGTCGAAGGTGAGCAGGTCGCCGAAGCCGCACTGCTCGGCCACCCACACCGCTCCGGTGACGCCGCCGGCCGGTCCGGACAGCAGCATGTTGACCGGTGAGCCGGCGGCGGCCGCGGCACCCGCCAGGCCGCCGTCGCTGCGCAGGATGGACAGCGATCCGCGCACGCCGGCGTTCTTCAGCTCCCGCTCCAGGTTGGAGACGTAGTGCGCGACCTGCGGCTGCACATAGGAGTTGGCGACGGTGGTGATGGCCCGCTCGTACTCGCGCAGTTCGGGGAGCACCACCGAGGAGAGCGAGACGGGGACGCCGGGGAGTTCCTCGGCGGCGATCTCGGCGACCCGTCTTTCGTGGGCGTCGTTGGCGAACGCGTTGATCAGCGAGACGGCCAGCGCCCTGATGCCGCGGCCGGCCAGGCGGCGCAGGGCACGGCGGACGTCGTCCTCGTCGAGCGCGGTCACCACCGATCCGTCGGTGGCGATCCGCTCGGTGACCTCGACGGTGTTCTCCAGCGCCGCCAGCGGTTCCGGCTTGGGCCAGATGATCCAGCCGGCCAGCCCGCCGGGCACGAACGACCGCGCGATCTGCAGCACCTGGCGGAACCCGCGGGTGGTGACCAGTCCGACGGTGGTGCCCTTGCCCTCCAGGATGGCGTTGGTGGCGACCGTGGTGCCGTGCAGCACCTCGGTGATCTCGGCCAGACCGACCCCGGCCCGCTCGCAGACCTGCCGGATGCCGTGCCGCACCCCGATGGACTGGTCGCCCGGGGTCGAGGCCGTCTTGGCGCGCCAGGTCTGCCCTGACGCGGCGTCGACGAGTAGGACGTCGGTGAAGGTGCCACCGACGTCAACGCCGAGTCGATAGCTCATCGGAACCTCCTGTCCGGCGGCGGAGTGCCGCGCGGGGGGACGGGGCGGCGGTGCCGCGCCGGTGGTGGGTCGTGGGTCAGATCACGCCGCTGTGCCGCAGCCGGGAGCGCTGCTCCCGGTCGAGGCCGAGCAGTTCCCCGTAGACCTGGTCGTTGTGCTCGCCGAGTTCGGGACCGGCGTGGCGGACGCGGCCGGGTGTGGTGCCCAGCCGGGGGAAGACGTTGTGCATCGGCAGCCGGCCGAACTCGGGGTGGGCCACCCGGACGATGGCCTGGCGTGCCGCGAAGTGCGGGTCGGCGAACATCTCGCGGGCCCGGTAGATGCGTCCGGCGGGAACTCCCCCGGCGTGCAGCCGTTCCAGCAGTTCCGTGGCGTCGAAGGACACCGTCCACTCGGCGATCAGGCCGTCGAGTTCCTCCATGTGCGCGCCGCGGGCGCCGTGGGTGGCGTAGCGCTCGTCCTTGGCCAGTTCCGGGCGGCCCATGGCGGCGGCGAGGCGGGCGAAGACGGTGTCCTGGTTGGCGGCGATCAGCACCAGCTGGTCGTCGCTGGTCGGGTAGACGTTGCTGGGCGAGACGTTGGGCAGCACCGCGCCGGTGCGCTCGCGCTGGTAGCCGGCGACCTCCCACTCCGGCAGCAGCGACTCCATCATGGCCAGCACGGCCTCGTAGATCGCCGAGTCGACGACCTGGCCGCGGCCGGTGCGGTCGCGGTGGTGGAGGGCGACGAGGGTGCCGAGCGTGGCGAAGACCGCGGCCAGGGAGTCGCCGAGGGAGATCCCGGCGCGGGACGGGGGCCGCTCGGGGTCGCCGGTGACGTAGCGGATGCCGCCCATGGCCTCGCCGATGGAGCCGTATCCGGCGCGTTCGGCGTAGGGGCCGGTCTGGCCGAAGCCGGTCACCCGGGTGACGACCAGGCCGGGGTTGGTGCGCCACAGCTCCTCGGGGGCCAGGCCCCAGCGTTCCAGGGTGCCGGGGCGGAAGTTCTCCACCAGCACGTCGGCGGTGTCGATGAGGCGGCGGACGAGCTGCTGGCCCTCGGCGCTGCGCAGGTCGGCGGTCACCGACTTCTTGTTGCGCGCGACCACCGGCCACCACAGCGACTTGCCGTGGGGTTTCTCCCGGCCCCACTGCCGCATGGGGTCGCCCCGACCGGGGTCCTCCACCTTGATGACCTCCGCGCCGAAGTCGCCCAGCAGCTGGCCGCAGAACGGGCCGGCGAGCAGCTGGCCGAGTTCGACGACCCGCAGATCCCCCAGCGGCAGGACGTCGTCGGCGGGGGGCTCGGCGGCCTGCGGTGCGGTCGTGGGCGTCATCGGGGCTGGTCCTCCTCGGTGGTGGGGTCCGGCGCCGCCAGCAGGGCGACGCGGGCGTTGCACAGGTGGGATCGCATGACGGCCTCGGCCCAGTCGGCGT
Source organism: Actinomycetota bacterium (assembly GCA_048498775.1). Taxonomy (GTDB): domain Bacteria; phylum Actinomycetota; class Actinomycetes; order Streptomycetales; family Streptomycetaceae; genus JBEHXI01. Next base: position 16,518 of record JBEHXI010000033.1, read on the forward strand.
CGCCGGCGCGCAGCGCCTGGACGATCTCCCGGTGGTGGCCCAGGCTGCGGGCCATCGACCCCGCGTCGTAGCTCTCGAAGTTGCGCCGGACCACCCCCGCGTGGATGGCCGTGGACAGGGCCGCCGCCAGCGCCGGCTGGTGTGCCGCCTCGACCAGCAGATCGTGGAAGCGCCGGTTGAGGCCGACGACCGCGGCGAGGTCCTGCTGCGGGCCCGGGGAGCCGATGCGGTGCATCTCCTCGGCGAGTTCGTGCAGTTCCCGAAGCTGCTCGGCGGTGACGGCCGAGGTGGCCAGCCGGGCGACGTGCGGCTCGAGCTGCATGCGCAGCTCGAAGATCTGCCGCAGCTCCTCCGCCGTCCAGTTCACCACGCGGGCACCGCGGTTGGGCTGGAGGTCGACCAGTCCCTCGGCGGCCAGCCGGCCGAGGGCCTCGCGCACCGGTGTGCGGCTGACACCGAGGCGCGCGGCGAGGTCGGCCTCGGCCAGGTGGTCGCCGGGGGCGAGGGAGCCGTCGAGCATCGCGTCACGCAGCGTCTCGGCCACTCGGTCGACAGCGCGCATGGGGGAACTCCTTCCTGCCGCCGGGCACGCGGCCGGCACGGCGTCCCGGGGCATCCCAGGGGGCGTGCGGCGGGCGTGCGGCGAAGTGCGGCGGGTGATGCCGATCACGTCAGCTGCGTGATTGCATGCAACCTAGGCCGACCGGGGGACCACGGCAAGCCTCTGAGCCGTTAATTTCGGATTGCGCCCCACCCATTGCATGCAATGCCTCGACGCGCGTACAAGTGACCCATGACTGACTCAGCTCCGGGCGGCCCGCGCGTCCACCTGGTGGAGGTGGGCCCGCGCGACGGCCTGCAGAACGAGCGCGCGGTCCTGGAGACCGGCGTGAAGAACGAACTGGTGCGCCGGCTGGTGGCCGCCGGCGCCCGGCGGATCGAGGCGGTGAGCTTCGTCCATCCGCGCCTGGTCCCGCAGATGGCGGACGCGGAGGCGGTCGCCGCCGCGCTGCCGCGGGACGCGGGTGTGTCGTGGATCGGGCTGGCCCTCAACGAGCGCGGGCTGGACCGCGCCATCGCCGCGCGCCTCGACGAGGTCAACATCGTGGTGGTGTGCAGCGAGACGTTCAGCAGGCGCAACCAGGGGGTGGGGATCGACGAGATGGTGGCGGCCGCGGTGCGGATGTCGGCCCGCGCCCACCGGGCCGGGCTGCGGACCACCGTGACGCTGGCGGCGGCGTTCGGCTGCCCCTTCGAGGGCGAAGTGCCGGTGGAGCGCGTCCACCGGGTGGCCCGCCGGATCGCCGAGGGAGCGCCCGACGAGCTGGCGATCGCCGACACCATCGGCGTCGGCGTGCCCGCGCAGGTCCGCGAGCTCGCCGGGGCCGCCCGGGACGCCTGCCCGGGTGTGCCGCTGCGCTGGCACTTCCACAACACCCGCAACACCGGTTACGCCAATGTCCAGGCCGCGGTGGAGGACGGCCCGGCGGCGATCGACGCCAGCGTCGGCGGCATCGGCGGTTGCCCGTTCGCGCCCGCGGCCACCGGGAACGTGGCCACGCAGGATGTGGCGTACCTGCTGGAACGCCAGGGCGTGCCGACCGGTGTGGATCTTGGTGCGCTGCGGGAGACGTCGGCCTGGCTCGCCGGGCACCTGGGCGCGCCCGCGCCGTCACTGCTGGACCGGGCGGGCGGCTTCCCGCCCGGCCCCTGACCGGACGGCGTCGGCTCTAGAGCAGGTCCCGGGGCACCCGCTCGTTCCAGGTGCGGGAGAAGACCCGGCGGTCGCTCTCGTAGGCGTCGAGGGTGGCGTCCACGAGGAACTCCGTCTCGCTGCACCGCAGTTCGGTGTGGGTGACCACCCGCACGTCCCACTCGTCCCGGCGGAACCGCATCGTCCAGGTGGTCCGGCCGCTGACGGAGGTGAAGTCGTCGGCGACCGCGGTGTACCGCTCGTCGGCGCGCAGGCCCACGTCGATCCCGGCGTCCTCGTAGCGCACCAGGCCGCGGTCCTTCACGATGGCGAGTTCCGAGGTGTAGTCGACCAGGTCGCGCCTGACCTCCCAGCGTTGCTCGGGCGGGGTGAGCCGGGTGGTGGCAAGCGGCGGTGTGCCCTCGGGTTCCTCGTAGGGGCGGGCCGGGAGGCGGTCGGGTTCGCGGATCGGCCGCACCGGCAGGGTCAGGGTGCTGGACGCCCCGTGGATCTTCAGCAGGACGGGCCTGGGAGGCGGCCAGGCCAGCGGCCAGTACGAGGTGGACAGCGACAGGCGGATGCGGTGACCGGGGTCGAAGCCCTGCGCCACCGCGTTGAGCTGGATGGTGGCCCGGTAGCGCCGGCCCGGCTCCAGGGGCTCGGGGGTGCCGGTGAGGTCCCGGTGGGTGAGGTTGAGCAGGCCGTACGAGACGCGGGTGGCCCGCCCGTCGGGGGCGACGTCGGAGAGCCGGGCGGCGATCATCGCCACCGGCTCACTGGCCGACACCTCCAGCTCGACGGTCGGCGATCCGAGGATCTCCACCCGCTCGGTGAGTTCGCCGCTGTCGAAGACCAGTGAGCCGCCGTCCTCCTCCCGCTGGTCGTAGGGCAGGTCGGGCGGTGCGTTGTAGGAGGCCCACTTGCCGGCGAACTGCCCCACCGACAGCGGCGACTGCACGGTCAGGACCTCGTCGGCGGCCGAGTCGTCCGGGCGTTCGCCCGGTCGGCCGATGCGGTGCCGGCGCAGCGGATGGGCGACCCGCTCGATGCCCGGCGAGGGCCAGCTCGGCTCGCCCACCCAGCGGCCGGGCCGCTCCTCGTAGGAGGTGGAGGGCGGGACGCCGTCCTGCATCCACATCTGGAGCATGGGCCCGTCCATGACGCCGTTGTCCACGCCCTTGAGCCAGTGGTCCCACCAGCGGACGACCTCCTGGAGGTAGCCGATGGCCGGGCCGGGCTCGCCGAGGTGGGGGAACTTGTGCGACCACGGGCCGATCAGGCCCTTGCGCGGCACGTCGAGGTGCTCCAGCAGGCGGGTCACGGCGTTGGAGTAGCCGTCCGCCCACCCGCTGGAGGCCAGGACGGGGCAGCGCACGCCCTGGTAGTCGTCGCAGACCGAGGCGTGCTGCCAGTAGGCGTCGCGACGCTGGTGGCGCAGCCACTCCAGCACCCACGGGCGGGTGTGCTCCAGCCGCTCGTGCCACATCTCGCGCCAGCGCGTCCCCACCACGGCCGGGTCCGGCGGGCAGGTGGCGTAGGCGAACATGGTGCCGGCCTCGGCCAGGTTGTCCGACAGCAGCGCACCGCCCATGTAGTGCATGTCGTCGGCGTAGCGGTCGTCGGTGAAGGAGGCGATGACGATCGCCCGCAGGCTCGGCGGCCGGCGGGCGGCGGCCTGGAGGGCGGCGAAGGCGCCCCAGGAGATTCCCATCATCCCGGTGGTGCCGTCACACCAGGGCTGCCCGGCCAGCCAGGCGAGGACCTCCTCGGCGTCCGACTGCTCCTGTTCCAGGTACTCGTCCCGCAGCACCCCCTCCGACTCACCGGTCCCCCGCAGGTCCACCCGCACGCACGCGTAGCCGTGCCCGGCGATGTAGGGGTGGTGGACGGAGTCGCGGACGGAGGTCAGGTCCCGTTTGCGGTAGGGGATGTACTCCAGCACGGCCGGCACCGGTTCCTGGTCGGAGCCGGTGGGGCGCCAGATCCGCGCGGACAGCCGGACGCCGTCGGCCATCGGGATGGTGACGTGTTCCTCCGCCTTCGTCTCGTACGGCAGGTTGCTCACGTACCGCATCAGCTGCTCCTCCCCTCCGTCCGGCGGCCGCGGTCCGGCTGGAAGACCAGGTCGAGTGCCGCCACGCACCGGTCGTACTTCTCGCGCAGTTCCTCCGCGCTGTCCCCGCCGGTGAAGATGTGGGCCACCTCATAGCTGTAGCTGTCCTGCTCGGGCAGCTGGGAGAGCCGCTGGCCCTCCTCGGGCAGCGGATGGACCCGCACGCCGGGGATCTCCCGTTCGATGCGCTCGATGTCCTCGGGGGACGGCACGCTCCGCACCACCGCGTCGGCGAAGGTGCGGTAGTACCACTTGGCGGCGGTGCGGTAGGGACCGGCGCCCCGGGGCAGGCTCGGGTCCTCGCCGAGCGCGAGGGCGAGCATGCAGTGGTGGTTCGGCACCCCGTCGACGTACTCGAACAGCTCGGCGTGGGACTGGGAGTGCCGCGGGTTGATCTCCAGCAGGTTCACCTCGCCGGTGCGCGGATCGTAGAAGTACTCGATGCTGAAGGTCGCCCCGTCCATGCCGATCTGCTTCATCACCCGCTCGGAGACGTCGTGCAGCCGCCGGATGACGGGCTCGGGCAGCACCGACGGGTACTGGTGCCGCAGGAAGGACGAACTGTCCGGGTAGGTGATGGAGTCCAGCACGCCGTAGACGGTGACCTCGCCGTCGCGGACGTAGCCCTCCACCGCCACCTGGACGCCCGACAGGGCCTCCTCGGCCAGGCACACCCGGCCCCCGACGCCCTCCATCTCCGGGGGCAGCTCCAGCTGGTCGAGGATGTACTCGAAGGGGCGCCCGACCCGTGCGATGCCCTGCCGGATCTCGGCGACCGCGGCGCGGAACTCCTCCTCGTCGCGCACCCCGAAGGCCAGTTCCGAGGAGTAGGCCAGGGCCGGCTTGAGCCACATCGGGAAACGCACCCCCTCGGGCGGCCGGGGGTCGTCCGCCTCCAGGTCGACGCGGCCGAACCGCGGATGCTCGTCGACGGCCTTGCTCTGCTCCAGGCGGCTCCAGTACTTGTGCTCGCACTTGACGACGGACTCCAGGCTGGTGCTGCGGGTGCCGTACCGCGCGGAGAGGATCGGCACCAGGGTGCTCACCGGGAAGTCCCAGTAGCCGGTGATCGCGTCGATGGTCCCGTCGAAGCCGTCCAGGATCTTCTGCGCCCGCTCGATCAGATCGGGCACCGAGACCTCGCCGCCCTGGAGCTCCTCCATGCCGAGCAGTTGGTGGAACCGGTAGCGGTCCGCGTCCGGAACACCGCGCAGGGTCGGCAGGTTGGCCTCGTCCAGGCCGATGACGAAGATGTTCCTCCGGCTGTTCGCATGGCTGTCACGGCTCACCGATCTCTCCTCAAGGTCGCGGCATCCGGTCAGGTCAGGGCGGCTACCCGGCCTCGGTCCCGCGACACACGCCCCGGCTTCCGCCCGGCGGGACACGCGGTGCCCCGGGCCCCGGGCAAATTCGCTGGAGACCGCCCGCGCGGGCGCCTAGTGTCACCGGGTGTGACGACATCGGAACTAGGAAGTAGCGGGCCCGTGGAGTACGGCGGATGGGCCGACGAGCGGTTCGGGGCGGTCGCGGACGTCTTCGCACGGAACTTCACCGACTTCGCCGAGCTCGGTGCCGCCGTCGCCGTGTTCGCCGGGGGCCGCAAGGTCGTGGACCTGTGGGGCGGGATCGCGGACGAGCGGACCGGCGAGCCATGGCGGCAGGACACGGTCGTCCCGGTCTTCTCCTGTGCCAAGGGCATCGTCGGTGTCTGCGCCCATCTCCTCGCGCAGGAGGGCCGCCTCGACCTGGACGCCCCGGTGGGCCGGTACTGGCCGGAGTTCACCCGGGACGGCAAGGAGGCGATCACGGCCCGCATGGTGCTCGGGCACCGCGCGGGGCTGCCCGTCCTCGACCGCACCCTGAGCTTCGAGGAGATCACGCGGTGGACGCCGGTGGTGCGCGCCATCGAGGAGCAGAAGCCGCTCTGGGAGCCGGGCGCCGCCTACGAGTACCACGCGCACGTCTTCGGCTTCCTCGTCGGTGAGCTGATCCGGCGCGTCACCGGACTCACCCCGGGCGCGTACTTCCGTGCCGCGTTCGGCGACGCACTGGGCCTGCGGACCTGGATCGGGCTGCCGGAGGACGAGGTGGGACGGCTGGCGCGGCTGGCCGAGGCCGAGGGGCGGCCCCCGATGCCGGACGCGCAGTCGCTGCTCATGCGCATGGTGACCATGAACGGGGCGTTCGCCTTCCCCGGCCTGGACGAGCCGCACGGCTGGAACGATCCCGAGCTGCTGCGCGCCGAGATCCCGGGGGCGGGGGCGGTGTCGTCGGCGAGCGGACTGGCCGCGGTGTACGCCGCCGCCGTCACCGGAGTGGACGGCTCGGCGCGCCTGCTGACCTCCGAGACCGTCACCGGCGCGGTGCGGGAGGTGTCGTCCGGTGTGACGTGGTCGGGTTTCGACACCGGCCAGCGCTGGGGATCGGGCTTCCTGCTCGACTCGGGGTTCCGCCCGATGCTGGGCGCGCGCAGCTTCGGCAACGACGGCGCGGGCGGCCAGTTCGCCTTCGGCGACGACGAGTTCGGGGTGGGCTTCGCCTATGTCGCCAACCGGATGGTCGGCTACGGGGACGCACGGGCCAACCGGCTCGTCGCGGCGGTACGGGAGTGCCTGGCCGGGGGGTGAGCCGGGCGAGGGGACCGCGGGCCCCGCACCGCCGTATCATCGCCTGCGGCCCCTGCCGCAGGCGCCCTCACCCGACGGAGACCACACAGCATGAGCGAGCCCGAGGTGCGACCCGGGGAACTCCCCGGCGGTGCGGCGGTGGACCGGCCCTCCGGCCCGCACGTCGACGTCCTGTCGGCGCGGGAGGTGCCGCTGGGCGGTCCGCGGGCGATGACCGTGCGGCGTACGCTGCCGCAGCGCGGCCGCACGCTGATCGGCGCCTGGTGCTTCGCCGACCACTACGGGCCCGACGACGTGTCCCGGACGGGCGGTATGGACGTCGCGCCCCATCCCCACACCGGGCTGCAGACGGTGAGCTGGCTGTTCAGCGGGGAGATCGAGCACCGCGACAGCCTGGGCACCCACGCCTTCGTGCGTCCCGGCGAGCTCAACCTCATGACCGGCGGGCACGGGATCAGCCACTCGGAGGTCTCCACCGCCCGCACCACGGTGCTGCACGGCGTGCAGTTGTGGGTGGCGCTGCCGGAGGAACACCGGTACACCGCACGGGACTTCCGGCACTACGCGCCGCCCGCGGTCCCGCTGGACGGCGCCGGGGAGGCCAGGGTGTTCCTCGGGTCCCTGGCCGGCGGCGTCTCCCCGGTGCCCACCTTCACGCCGCTGCTCGGCGCCGAACTCACCCTGCGGCCGCGGGCGTCGGTCAGCCTGGCGACCGACGCCCGCTTCGAGCACGGCCTGCTCGTGGACAGCGGTGAGGTACGGCTGGCGCACACACCGCTGCGCCCGTCCGAGCTCGGCTACCTCTCCCCCGGGCACTCCGCGGTGACGCTGACGAACACCGCGGACACCCCGGCCCGGATGATCCTGCTCGGCGGCACGCCGTTCGGGGAGCGGATCGTGATGTGGTGGAACTTCGTCGGCCGCAGCCACGAGGACATCGTCCGGGCGCGGGCGGAGTGGGAGAACGCCTCCGCCCGGTTCGGCGTCGTCGAGGGCTACCCCGGGGACCGCCTCCCGGCGCCCGCCCTGCCGCACGTCTCGCTCACACCGCGCGGGAACCCCGTCACCCGCCCGCACGCCTGAGACGATCCGGGCGCGGGCGGAAAGCGCCGTCCGCGCGCCCCGGGCGCGGCTCCGCGCCCGCGCCGGCAGCTGCCGGGTTCAGCCGGTCGGAGTACATCAACGCCCCCGCACAACGCCTACATTGGAGGCGTCAACGGGGGCATTCCACCGAACGTGCTTGAGATCGGCCCATGTCGCGAGCATCCCGGCAGTGAACGCAGCAGGCAGGCGGCGGCAGGGAAGGATCGCCATGACGGCACCGACGATCTCCGGCACGGGCCCGGTCCCGAGAACCACCGGGGAACAGCGAGCCCGGTGACGCACCGGTACCACCGGTACGACCGGTACGACCGCTATCCGCCCCCGGCCGCCCGCCGGCCGTCTCGCTGACATCACCACCGCCGGCACGGCGCACGCGCTTCCCCCGCGCGCGTACGGCATCCCCGCGCCGACGCCCGCCCCGGTGCCCGGGGCCCCGCGCCATGCACCGGATCCACCGACGCCCGCGCTCACCCGGCGCCGCGCATCCACTCCCGCGCGCGACACGGCCCGGAGCCGGGAGCGCTCCCCTCACCGTCCGTCGTCCGCCGCCCCAGACGATCTTCCACGAGACCAAGGAGAGAAGGACCATGACCACCCCAGCGCCCGCCCCGATGAGGGTCATGCTGGTCAACGGCGGCTTCGAGCAGCCGCAGGCCGTCACGAGCTGGAGGATGCTGCCGGACGCCTCGCAGCCCCAGCAGCCCCTGCATGTGCCCGGCTGGCTGACCACGGAGCCCGACCACCTCATCGAGCTGTGGCATGACGGCTACGAGGGGGTGCCCGCCCCCGAGGGAGACCAGTTCTGCGAACTGAACGCCAACGAGCCGAGCACCCTCTACCAGGATCTGCCGACGACGCCGGGCACCACGCTGTACTGGCAGCTGTACCACCGCGGCACCGCCGGAGCCGACACGGCCGCGGTGGACATCGGCGCGCCGGACGCCGTCGTCGAGCAGCAGAGCTTCACCGACGACAACACCGCCTGGGGCTTCCACTCCGGCACCTATGCCGTCCCCGACGGGCAGACCACCACCCGCTTCGCGCTGCGCGCCGTCTCCTCGGCGGGCGGACGGCCCAACGTCGGGAACCTCGTGGACGGGGTCTTCTTCGGGTCCGCTCCCTTCGTGGTGCTGTCCAAGACCGCCGTCCCGGAAGGCCCGCTCCAGGTCGGGGACGTCGTCACCTACCGCGTCACCGCCACCAACGAGGGCGGCGGGGCGGCCGAGGCCCTCCAGCTCACCGACACCATCCCGGCCGGCATGACCTACCTGCCCGGCTCGCTGCGCATCGTGGACGGCCCCAACGCCGGGGTGATGACGGACCAGCCGGGCGACGACCAGGCCTCCTACGACCCCGCCGCGCGCCAGGTCGTCTTCAATCTCGGCACCGGCGCCACCGCCACCCAGCCCGGCAGCCTGCCCAACACCCTCGACCTGCCCGCCGGCACCACCGTCGAGTACCGCGCCACCATCGACCTGTCGGGCGCCGGCACCGACATCGCCAACCAGGCCACCGCCGGCTACCAGAACCTCCTCGGCCCCACCCCGGAAGACCTCACCGCCACCTCGAACGCCACGACCACCACCGTGGCGGCCGCCGCCGACCTCACCGTCGTCAAGGCCGCCGACCAGACCACCGCCACCGTCGGCCAGACCATCACCTACCGCGTCTGTGTCACCAACGGAGGCCCCGACGACGCCACCGGCGTCACCGTCACCGATCTCCTCCCCGACAGCCTCGCCTATCTGTCCGCCACCCCCACCGAGGGCGACTACGACCCCACCACGGGCCTGTGGACCATCGACACCCTGCCGGTCGGCACCGCCGCCACGCTCACTCTCCGGGCCAAGGCCACCGCACCCGGCACCGTCACCAACACCGCGACCGCCGCCGCCAACGAGACCGAACCCACCCCGGCCACCAACACCGACAGCACCACCGTCTGCGTCCACCCCGCGCCCGCCTGCTGCACCTGTCCCTGCCAGATGATGATGACCTCCTGACCCGGGCGCAGTCGGTGTCCGTCCGCTCGCCTGCCGCGGCGGGCGAGCGGGCGGCCGCGGGGCATATGCCGCCATGAAAAGGGGATGCGTGGTTGTCGTGGCATGCCCGTAGAATTGTGATCATGCAGCCGATTCCGACGCCTCCGGACACGCGCGCGCCCGCGGCGCGTCTCGCGGAGGCTCAGGCTGCCATCCGCCGTCTGACCGCCCGGGGCCGGCTGACCCCCGCGGAGCGGCTGGAACTCGCCACGTGGCAACGGCAGTGGGTGGCCGCCTGGCGCGACAGCCAGTTCGTCATCGCGGCCTGACCGGCTCGGCGGCCCGCACGCGGGCAGAGCCGGTCAGGCGCGCCGGGCGAGGCACGCCCCGCCCGGCGCGCGGGCATCCGCGGGGTCAGGACGCCGGGCTCCCGGCGTTCCCGCCGTACGCCGCGCACGGGCCGCGCCGATCACCCTGACGGGCCGTCAGATAGACCATCGCCTGGTACCGGTTGGGCTCGTGGCGCGCCCGGTAGACCCGGTTGACCACGGTCGTCAGCGTCACCGGGTCGTCCGTGCACGCCTCGGCCAGGCGGTCCCAGGTGCGCTGGTACTCCGCCGCCGCCGGCAGCCCGGGCCGCCGGGTGAGCTGGTCCTGCCCGAACAGCACCACCGCGCCCGCCGGCCGCACCGCGGACGCCACGGCGGACGGCACCGTGATCGTGATGGACGGCACCGCGGTCGGCACCGCGTCCGGCGCGGCGCTCGGCCCGCCTCCCCCGCCGCTCCCGCCGCCGGCGCACCCGCTCACCGCGACGGCCGCGGCGACGGCCGCCACGGCCGTTCCCGCCCAGCGTGCTCCTCGACCCCTGGCCTCCCGCATCGCGCCCCCTCCCACCGCGCCCAACCACCCCTCCCAGCCTGGCAGTCGAAGGCGGCGCACGTCCCGGCTGTGGCGGGACCTTCACACCCGGACCGCGGCGGACCGGCGAGGGAGGCCGTGCAGCGCGGCTCACGGCCGCAGGGCACCGGTGAGCATCAGCACGAGTTCCGCGACGATCTCCTCCAGGGTGGCCTCGACCTGCCCGGCGTTCCAGTCGTGCAGCAGGCCGTCGACGGCTCCGATGAAGGCGGTCGCCGCGACGCGGTAGTCCCGTTCCGCGACCTCTCCGCGTCCGACGGCGGCGACGACCTCGGCGTGCATCAGGTCCCGCCAGCGGGCCCGCCGGGCCATCCGGATCCGTTCCATCTCCGGGCTGGCGCCGACCACTTCCACGAAGGTGATCCGCACCCGCCGCGGATCGCGGGCGATGCTGCGGGCGTAGGCGAGGAAGCCCGCCGCGGCGCGGTCCGGGAAGGAGCCGTGGCCGGTGCCGCCCAGGGTCTCCAGCACGGCCCGTTCGGCCTCGTCGTTGACCAGCCCGTACAGCGTGGCCAGCAGGTCCTCCAGGCCGCGGAACTCCTCGTAGAACTGCCGGGTGGACAGCCCGGCCGCCTGGCTGACCGCCGTGACGGTGGAGGCCCGGTAGCCGGGCCGGCCGCCGAAGAGGTCCAGGCCCGCCTCCAGCAGCCGGGCCCGGCGATCGGCGCTGCGTTCCTGGGCCGACCTACCGGCGTACCGGCCGCTCGGCCGCCTGACCGCACACATGACCACGCCCCTTTCCCCGGCGGCATTTTCCTCCTCCCCGCCTCTTGCTGGCCCACCGGGCCGCTCCTACCATCGGGTAACCAGGTGTGAACACAGCCCTTTTCAGATTCCTGGTGTGACCGTTCGCCCCCCGAGCGGCACGTTCCCCCGCTCGCCGTGCACCACGGCGGCGTCACCACCCGCCGGCTCCGGCGGTGCGCCAACGGTCCCGCGAGGCAGTCGCGCCCGCCTGCCGCCGGGATCGCGCACGTCCCCGCGCCCACGTCCCGGGCTGCCGGGTCGCACCCGCACGTCTCCGCCCAGGTCCCACCCACGTCCCCACCCACGTCCCCACCCACGTCCCCACCCAGGAGGAACGATGAGTACGCACCGCAGAGCCCGACTGCTCTCCGTCGCGGCAGCCGTCGCGGCACTGGCCGCCGGCTCCCTGGCCGGCCCGGCCACCAGCGCCAGTGCCGACAGCGGGCTGCGCGATGTGCTGGTGGTCGGCAACAGCGCGGCGGGCACGGTGAGTTTCCTCGACGCCCACACCTTCCAGAACCTGGGCTCGCTGAACGTCACCGCCGACGCCCAGCAGGTCATCGACGCGATGGACCCGATCCAGCGGGCCGGCTACGAGACGGTCACCTCGGTCGAGGGCGGCAACCGCTACGTCGACGACGCGTCGCTGTCCGCGGACGGCCGCCAGCTGTTCGTCTCGCGCGGCAACCTCGACGACGTCGCCGCCTACGACATCGCCACCGGAAAGCAGCTGTGGCGGACCCGTCTGGACGGCTTCAAGGCCGACCACGCGGCGCTGTCCCCGGACGGCACCCGGTACGTGGTGTCCGCCACCACCGCGCAGAAGGCCGAGGTGCTCGACACCGCCACCGGCGCGGTGGTCGGGTCCTTCCCCACGGGCACCTATCCGCACCAGAACGACTACACCGCGGACGGCAAGTACATCTACAACTCCAGCATCGGCATCACCTCGCTGCCGCAGTCGATGGAGTGGGCCAAGGGCACCTTCCAGCTCACCAAGGTGGACGCCCAGACCCTCAAGGTCGTGCAGACCTGGCTGCTCCCGCACGGCATCCGCCCGAACGTCATCGAGCCGGACGGGACGATGTACACGGACCTGTCCTACCTCAACGGTTTCGTGAAGTACGACCTGGCGACCAGTCAGATCACCAAGACCGTGCAGATGCCCTTCAGCACGGCCGGTGCGGCGCTGTCCCCGGACAACTACCCGCAGAACTCCGCGCACCACGGCCTGGCGGTCTCCGGCGACGGGGCGAACGTCTGCGACGTCGGCACCATCGACGACTACACGGCCGTCGTCTCGACCGGCGACTACAGCACCCGCGGGACGGTGACCTACCCGACCGACAGCCTGCCGTACTGGGCCACCACCAGCGCCGACGGCACCCTGTGCTTCGTGTCGCTGAGCAAGGCCAACGCGGTCTCGGTGATCGACTACAGCACCGCCAAGGAGGTCGCCCGCGTCCCGGTCGGCGCCTTCCCGCAGCGTGAGCGGGTCGGCCGGATCGCCTCGGACGTGCTCGGCGACCTGTCGCCCTCGGCCGGCTGACCTCACACCGCACCGCCGGCGGGACGCGCCGCGGTGCCGCCGGCGGTGGCGGTACCGCGGCGCTCCCGTGCCGTCACTCCCGCGCGGGCGACCGCGGGCGTGTCAGCGGCACGTCAAGAACGGGGGCCGGCGCGTCAGGAACGCGCTAACGGCACTTCCGCGCGTGTCACCGGCGCGTTTCCCTGGCGATGGCCGGTTTTCCACCGGCACCGTCCCCGCCGACGCGCTCACCGCCTCCGCCTCCGGCCTGGACCCGGACATCTCCCCGGCCTACGCCTACGAGCAGGTGGGCCGCGTCGCCCACGCCCGCGGGCTGTCCGCGGCGATCGTGCGCGGCCTGGTGGCGGCCCACGTCCAGGGCCGCACCCTGGGATTCCTGGGCGAGCCCCGGGTGAACGTCGTCGAGCTCAACGAGGCGCTGGCCCTGCTGGTCCGGTGAGCCGGGCCAGGACGTGCCGCCCGGTGCGCGGGACCTCCCGCGCGCCGGGCGGCCTCGTCATGCCGTGACGGACCGGTGCCCCGCCTCCGTTCGCCTCCGGCACCCGGGCAGGCGTCAGGATCGCGTCAGGGAACGAGCCGCATCGGATGACACCGCGCGCGGCGCGCCTAGCGTGGACGGTGTGAACCCTGTGGACCCCGCGGACCCCAGGAGACGGCGCCCCCTCCCCGCCGCCGCACCCGCGCGCCCCGCCCCGCGGCGCGAGGAGACCGCCTATGACCGGCGCTGGGCGGGTGACGCCCGCCGGGCGGTGTACGGCTCCTCGGGCTTCCTGACGCTGATCGTGCTCTCCGACTGGGGCGTGGGCACGCTGACCTGGTGGCGCGCGGCGTTGTGGACGCTGCTTGCGGTCATGCTGCTGCTGGTCCTCATGCCGCCCCGCCTGACCGCGGGAGAGGGCTGGCTGACCGTGCGCGGGCTGTGGGGCGAGCGCGGGGTGCGCACCGACGCCCTGGTGGGGGTCGAGCTCAGCGGCAGCATCGCGGAACGGGTGATCCTGCGGGACGCGTTCGGCGGCCGGGTGGAGGTCGATCTGCCGGTCATCGTGGACGGCCCGCTGCTGTGGCATCTGCTGGAGACGGGTGCCCGGCGGTCGGTGGACCGCGGCTGGCTGCCGCGGGAGAACGCGGCCCTGCGGGAGTTGCGGGAGCGTACCGACGGTACGGCGGCCGCGGCCGTCTTCCGGATCTCCGGCCTGGAGTAGCCAGGCACTGCCCCGCAGGTCACCGGCCCTGGGCGGCGGTATGGCCGGGTGGCCCGGCGGCCCTCCGGGGGAAGACCCCCGCGGCGACAAGAACGCGTTAAAACCAGAAGCGTTGTGACGGCATTTGTCCGTTTGTGGCGCCGGACGTGCGTTAGGAAATGCTTGGCCTTCTTCCTGGCCACCCCCTTCTCGCACCACCCAGCCGAACGGATGACCCATGGCCACCACGACACGGCCGACGCCGGCGGAGACCGCCGCGCCGCCGCGCCCCGAGGCGCTGTCGATCGCTGTCGACCTGCCGGAGAGCCTCGGCTACCGGTTCAAGAAGATGTTCCTGGGCCCGCCGCTGGTGACCGCGCAGCTCCACGACGAGAAGCTGTCGAAGCCGATCGCGCTCGGCGTGCTGGCACCGGACTGCATCTCCTCCAGCGCGTACGGCACCGAGCAGATGCTCACCCAGCTCCTGCCGGCCGTCGGGGTCGCGGGGTTCGCGCTGGTCATGCCGGTCACCGGGATCATCCTGGCGCTGCTGTTCCTGCTGACGCTGGCCTACCGGGACGTCGTCATGACGTACACCCGGGCCGGCGGCTCCTATGTGGTGGCCCGGGAGAACTTCGGTCCGCGGGTGGCCCAGGTCGCGGCGGTGGCCCTGCTGATCGACTACATCGTGACGGTCGCGGTGCAGACGGCGGCCGGCACCGACGCCGTCGCCTCCCTGCTCCAGCTGCTCTTCGGCTGGAACATCGACCAGGACAAGCTGTGGATCACCATCGGCGTGGTGTGTCTGCTGTGCTACGGGAACCTGCGCGGCATCCGGGAGGCCGGACGGGTCTTCTCCGTGCCGACGTATCTGTTCGTGCTGGCCACCGGCCTGACCGTGGTGGTCGGCCTGGTGCGGCTCGCGCTCGGCGACCTGCCCCGGCTCACCGCCGCCCAGATGCACGCCTCCGGCACGATCGGCCTCGGCCACCCGGGCGGCGGCCTGCTGATGGGGGCCTCGCTCTTCATCATGCTGCGTGCCTTCGCCAACGGCGGTTCCTCGCTGACCGGCCTGGAGGCGATCTCCAACGGGGTGAGCGCCTTCCGGCAGCCGCAGGGCCCCAACGCCCGCCGCACGCTGGTGATCATGAGCGTCATCCTCGGCACCCTGGTGCTCGGTGTGTCCACGCTGGCCTGGCAGACCCACGCGATGCCCTACGCCTCCGGCAGCCCCACCGTGCTGGCGCAGGAGGCCCATCTGGTCTTCGGCGGCAGCGCCTTCGGCAACGCGATGTTCACCTTCGTGCAGGTGGCCACCGCCCTGATCCTCTACACCGGCGGCAACACCTCCTTCAACGGCTTCCCGTTCCTGGCGAGTTTCGTCGCCGAGGACTCCTTCCTGCCGCGGCAGCTGACCGTCCGCGGCCACCGGCTGGCGTTCTCCAACGGCATCCTCGTGCTGACCGTGGTCTCCCTGCTGTTGCTGATCGGCACCCAGGGCAACCTGACCAAGCTCGTCTCGCTCTACGCGATCGGCGTCTTCACCGGCTTCGTGATGGCCGCCTCCGGGCTGTTCAGGTACCACTGGACACGCCGGGAGCGGCACCGCACACCGAAGCTGGTCATCAACGGCGCCGCGGCGCTCGCCTCGGCCGCGGTGGTCCTGATCTTCGCGATCACCAAGTTCACCGAGGGCGCCTGGCTCGTCGTGGTGCTCTTCCCGATCGGGGTGTGGGCGCTGATCCGCACCAACAGCCGCTACCGCACCGAGACCGCGGTCCTGCGCGCCGCCCCGGCCTCCTCCTCGGTGCCCACCTGGACCCGCAGCGTCGTGTACGTCCTCGTCGACCGCCTCGACCTGGCGGTCATCAAGGCCCTGCGCTACGCCCGGGCGCTGCGCCCCACGGAGCTCAGCGCGGTGTACTTCATGGTCGACGACCGCAACGCCGAGCGCCTGCGCGCCGAGTGGGAGGCCAGCCGGGCCGCCGACGTGCCCCTGGAGATCATCGAGTGCCCGGACCGGCGCGTCAGACGCGCCGCCGCCGAACTCGCCGCCCGCGCCGCCGCGGACGGCGACACCGAGGTCACCCTGCTGATACCGAGGCGCGTCTACGGTCCCCTGGTGGGGCGGCTGCTGCACAGCCGCTTCGGCGACTCGGTCGCGCAGGCGGTCAGCGGCCTGCCGCACGTCGCCGCCACCATCGTGCCCTTCGACGTCGCGACCGCCATCGAGGAGTCCGGCGCCGCGCAGCGCCCGATCCCCGAGCAGCCCGCATCCGCGGCCACCGCGTCCGGCGGGCGCCGCCGGACCGCACCGGCCCTGCTCCCCCACGCCGAGGCCCCCGACGGTCCCCCGCCCCGGCGCCCGGACGGCACCACGGCGATCGCCGACCTCGCCTGGCGGCAGCGGGCCACCGTCACCGGACGGGTCCGCTCGGTGCAGGTCACCCCGGTCTCCGGCTCCCCCCGCCTGGAGTGCGAGGTGTACGACGAGACCGGGGGTGTGACGCTGGTCTTCTACGGCCGCCGCTCCGTCGCGGGCATCGAGGCCGGGACACGGCTGCGGGCCACCGGCATGGTCGCCGCCTCGGACGGCTTCCTCGCCATGGCCAACCCGGCCTACACCCTCGTTCCCGACGATCAGGGCCAGGCCGCGGACGGCTAGGGCCACGTCAGCCAGGGTTTGCCCGTCAAGGAGCGGCGTCCGGCGCGGTAGCTCGCAAGGCGCCGGATCGGCCTCGTACCGGGCGTACTCGGTCGATTCGGCAACACGGCGAGATGCCGTGCCGGGCGTCGCGACGGGGCGAACCTTGGCTGATGCGGCACTAGGGCGCGGCCGGGCGGCGGCGTCAGGGTTGTGTCAAGGACCGCCCGTCCCAACCGGCCATATCCGGTATGTCCGCCCCCGGGGTCGTAGTCTTCGTAGTGCCACCCCGGTGGCCCGTAGCACCCCGCTCAAGTGAAGTGGAAGCCATGGCACGCGGCACCCTTCGCGTCTACGTCGGCGCCGCTCCCGGCGTCGGCAAGACGTACGACATGCTGTGCGAGGCGCACCGGCGCCTGGCGCGCGGCACGGACGTCGTCGTCGGCTTCGTGGAGCACCACGACCGCCGGCGCACCCGGGAGCTGCTGGAGGGTCTCGAGGTGGTCCCGCGGCGCACCCTGGAGTACCGGGGCGCCACCTTCACCGAGATGGACGTGGACGCCGTCCTGGCGCGGCGCCCCCAGGTCGCCCTGGTGGACGAACTCGCGCACGGCAACGTGCCGGGCTCCCGCAACACCAGGCGCTGGCAGGACGTCGAGGAGCTGCTGGAGGCCGGCATCGACGTGGTGTCCACCGTCAACATCCAGCACCTGGAGTCGCTGGGCGACGTGGTGCAGTCGATAACCGGCATCCGGCAGACGGAGACCGTGCCCGACGAGGTGGTCCGCCGGGCCGACCAGATCGAGCTGGTCGACATGTCGCCACAGGCGCTGCGCCGCAGGATGGCGCACGGCAACATCTACACACCCGACAAGGTCGACGCGGCGCTGGCCAACTACTTCCGGCCCGGCAACCTGACCGCGCTGCGCGAACTGGCGCTGCTGTGGGTGGCCGACCGGGTCGACGAGTACCTCCAGCGGTACCGCGCCGAGCACCGGATCTCCTCCACCTGGCAGGCCCGCGAGCGCATCGTGGTCGGCCTCACCGGCGGCCCCGAGGGCCGCACCCTCATCCGGCGGGCCGCCCGGCTGGCCGCCAAGGGCTCCGGCAGCGAGATCCTCGCCGTGTACGTCGCCCGCAGCGACGGCCTGGCCTCCGGCTCCCCGAAGGAGCCGGAGCTCGAGGCGCAGCGCACCCTCGTCGAGGACCTCGGCGGATCGTTCCACCATGTCGTCGGGGACGACATCCCCACCGCGCTGCTGGACTTCGCCCGCGGAGTCAACGCCACCCAGATCGTCCTGGGCTCCAGCCGCCGGAAGGCCTGGCAGTACCTGTTCGGACCGGGGGTGGGGGCCACGGTCGCCCGGGACAGCGGGCCGGATCTCGACGTGCACATCGTCACCCACGAGGAGGCCGGGCGCGGTCGCGGCCTGCCGCCCGCCCGGGGGACCCGGCTGCTCGGCCGGGCCCGGGTGCTGGGCGGCTGGGCCGTCGGCTGCCTGGGGCCGGCGCTGCTGACCCTGGTCCTCACCCGCTACCAGCCGGATCTGGGCCTGCCCAACGACGTACTGCTGTTCCTGTCGCTGACGGTGGCCGCCGCGCTGGCCGGGGGCATGCTTCCGGCCCTGGCGTCGGCGCTGGTCGGGTCCGTGCTGCTCAACTGGTTCTTCACCCCGCCGGTCCACACCTTCACCGTCGCCGACCCGCACAACATCATCGCCATCGCGGTGTTCCTGGCGGTGGCCGTCGCGGTGGCCTCCGTCGTCGACCTCGCCGCCCGCCGCACCCATCAGGCCGCCCGGCTGCGGGCCGAGGCGGAGATCCTCTCGCTGCTGGCGGGGAGCGTGCTGCGCGGCGAGACCTCCCTGGAGGCGCTGCTGGAGCGGGTGCGGGAGACCTTCGGCATGGACGCGGTCGCGCTGCTGGAGCGCGGCGACGACTACGCGCCGTGGACCCGGGTGGCCGGCGTCGGGCCGCACGCGTGCACCCGCCCGGACGACGCCGACGTCGCCGTGCCGGTCGGCGAGCACATGGCGCTGACCCTCACCGGCCGTGTCCTGCCGGCCGGCGACCGACGGCTGCTGTCCGCGTTCGCCGCCCAGGCCGCCGTCATCCTGGACCGCCGGCGCCTGCTCGGGCAGGCGCAACAGGCCAGGGAGCTCGCCGAGGGCAACCGCATCCGCACCGCGCTGCTCGCCGCCGTCTCCCACGACCTGCGCACCCCGCTGGCCGCCATCAAGGCCGCCGTCACCTCGCTGCGCTCCGACGACGTCGCCTGGTCGCCGCAGGACGAGGCCGAGCTGCTGGAGGCCATCGAGGAGGGCACCGACCGCCTGGACCACCTGGTCGGCAACCTGCTCGACATGTCGCGCCTGCAGACCGGCACCGTCACCCCGCTGATCCAGGAGATCGACCTGGACGAGGTCGTGCCCGTGGCGCTGGCCGGGGTGCCGGCCGGCGCGGTGGCCCTCGACATCCCCGAGACGCTGCCGATGGTCCTGGCCGACCCCGGGCTGCTGGAGCGCGCGGTCGCCAACGTCGTCGAGAACTCCGTCAAGTACAGCCCCGGCGGCGACCGGGTGCTGATCTCGGCCAGCACCCTGTACGACCGGGTGGAGCTGCGGGTCACCGACCGCGGCCCGGGCGTCCCCGACACGGCCAAGGAGCGCATCTTCGAGCCGTTCCAGCGCTACGGCGACGCGCCCCGCGGCGCCGGGGTGGGGCTGGGGCTCGCCGTGGCCCGCGGCTTCGCGGAGGCGATGGGCGGCACCCTGGTCGCCGAGGACACCCCCGGCGGCGGTCTGACCATGGTCCTCACCCTCCGCGCGGCCGGCCTCGCCGTCCCGCCCGCCGGGCGGCTGTCCGCCGAGGCCACCTCATGACACGAAAGGCGGTTTCGATGCCCTCCTCGCCCGCCGGGGTCACGCGCGTCGCGGGGCGGGTCCTCGTGGTCGACGACGAGCCGCAGATCGTCCGCGCGCTCGCCATCAATCTGCGGGCCCGCGGCTACGAGGTGCACGCCGCCCCGGACGGGAGGACAGCGCTCCACCTGGCCGCCGCCCATCCCCCGGACGTCGTCGTGCTCGACCTCGGCCTGCCGGATCTGGACGGCAACGAGGTCATCAGGCGCCTGCGCGGCTGGACGCGGGTGCCGATCGTGGTGCTGTCCGCCCGCCACACCTCCGACGAGAAGGTCCAGGCCCTCGACGCGGGCGCCGACGACTACGTCACCAAGCCGTTCGGCATGGACGAGCTCCTCGCCCGGCTGCGCGCCGCGGTCCGCCGTGCCCAGCCCGCCGTCGCCGACGACGGGAGGTCCGTGGTCGAGACGGCCACCTTCACCGTCGACCTGGCCGCCAAGAAGGCCCACCGGGACGGCTCCGACGTCCGCCTGACGCCCACCGAATGGCACCTGCTGGAGGTCCTCGTCCTCAACCGCGGACGGCTGGTCACCCAGAAGCAGCTGCTCCAGGAGATCTGGGGACCGGCCTACCAGACGCAGACCAACTACCTGCGGGTCTACATGGCCCAGCTGCGCCGCAAGCTGGAGGCCGACCCGGCCCACCCACGGCACTTCATCACCGAGGCGGGCATGGGGTACCGCTTCGAACCCTGACGGCCCCGCCCCGGCACGGCTTCCCGGGAACACCCACCCATCACAGGGTATATTTGCGGGCATATGCCCCACATGTTCCCGATTGGCGACCGCACGCAGCAGATGGAGCCGGTGCGGTATCACCGGGTCCTGCTGGCCGCCCTCCTGGCCCTGCCGCTGATTCTGCTGGGCCTCGACGAGGTGACCCCGCCGACGCCCCACCTGGCCCCGCTGATGGCGGCCGCGCCCGCGCTGACCGCGATCTTCTTCGGCCCGGTGCACGTGGCGCAGGTCAGTGTGGTCACCGTCGGCTGCCTGATCGGGGCGGACGCGGCGAACCTGCAGCTGAGCGGCAGCAACTTCCCCATGGAGCTCGCCACCGTCGTCGTGATCAGCGCCATCGCGGCGCTGGCGGCGGCCGGCCGGGAGCGCCGGGTGCGGCAGCTCGCCCGCACCCGCGAGGTGGCGGCCGCCGCCCAGCAGGTGCTGCTCCGCCCGCTGCCGCGCCGGCTCGGGCCGCTGCTGATCTCGTCGCTGTACCTGCCCGCCGAGGAGGAGGCCGAGATCGGCGGCGACCTGTACGCGGTCGCGAGCCTCGGCCACGGCACTCGGGTGATCATCGGGGACGCGCAGGGCAAGGGGCTGGCCGCCGTGGAGGAGGTCGGCTACGTCATGAGCGCCTTCCGCCGCACGGCCCTGCACCAGGTCCCGCTGGCCGAGACGGCGGTCCGGCTGGAACGCAGCATGGCCGAGGACATCGCCGCGGCGGCCCGGACACCGACCGCCGACGGCACGGACACCCGCCACAACCGCCACAGCCGCTTCCCCGAGGGCTTCGTCACCGCCGTCCTCGTCGACATCCCCGACCACGGCCCGCGCATCGAGATCGTCAACTGCGGTCATCCCCCGCCGCTGCTGCTGCGCGGCCGTGACGTGCGCGTCCTGGATCCGCGGGAACCGGGGCTGCCGCTCGGCCTGGGCAATCTGGGCGACGCCGTCCGCAGCCCGGACACCGCCGAGTTCCACGTCGGGGACACCCTGCTGCTCTACACCGACGGCCTCGTCGAGGCGCGCGACCCCGCCGGAGCCTTCTATCCGCTCCAGGAGCGGATCCGCGCCGGCGGCTGGGCGCGCCTCGCCCCCGACGAGCTGGTGGAGACCATCCGCGGCGACCTGGAACGCCATGTGCGCCGGCGGCTCTCCGACGACGTCGCCATCGCCGCCATCCAGCGGGCCGACGGTCAGGCCGGCGGGGAGTAGCCGTCAGGCGGCCCGGGCCGCCCGGTCCCCGTCCGCGGCGAGCTCGGCCCAGATGGTCTTCCCCTCCGGCGAGTGCCGGGTGCCCCAGCGCTGCGCCAGCCGGCCGACGAGGTAGAGCCCCCGGCCGCCCTCGTCCATCAGCCGGGCGTGCCGCAGGTGCGGCGAGGTGCTGGTGCCGTCGGAGACCTCGCAGATCAGCGCCCGGTCGTGGATCAGCCGCAGCCCGACCGGCCCGCAGGCGTGGGTGACGGCGTTGGTGACGAGTTCGCTCACCACGAGTTCGGATTCGAAGGCCTTCTCCTCCAGGCCCCAGGCGCGCAGCGTGCCCCGGGTGACGGACCGGGCCTCGGCCACGGCGCGCGGCTCGGCCGGGAACCGCCAGGAGGCGACCCGGTCGGCGCCGATCACCCGGGTGCGGGCCACGAGCAGTGCCATGTCGTCACCCGGCCCCTCGTCGGCCAGGGCGGCGAAGACGCTGTCGCAGATCTCCTCCAGCGGACGCCTGCCGGGCGGCAGGGCCGCGGTGAGCCGGTCCACCGCCTCGTCGGCCGCGCGGTGGCGCAGCCCCAGCAGTCCGTCGGTGTACAGGGCCAGCACGCTTCCCTCCTCCAGCAGGAACCCGGCGCTCTCGAAGGGCGTGCCGCCCAGGCCGAGGGGCGGGTTCGCCGGCAGGTCGAGGGTGCGTACCGTGCCGCCGGGGGTGAGCACGACGGGAGGCGGGTGGCCGGCGCGGGCGGCGGCGCACCGGCCGGAGACGGGGTCGTAGACCAGGTACAGGCAGGCGGCCGCCGCCTCCGGCCCGCCGGCACTGTCGCCGTCGCCATCGCACTCGCCGAGCCGCAGCACCAGGTCGTCCATGCGGACGAGGACCTCCTCGGGGGCGAGATCGAGGTCGGCCAGGGTGTGCATGGCGGTGCGCAGCCGTCCCATCGTCGCGGCGGCGGCGACTCCATGGCCGGCCACGTCGCCGACGACGAGGGCGACCCGCGTGCCGGAGAGCCGGATGACGTCGAACCAGTCCCCGCCGACACCCGCCGCGGTGTCCGCGGGAACGTAGCGGTGGCACACCTCGACGCCGCTGGTCTCGGGGAAGTGGCGGGGCAGCAGGCCCTGCTGGAGCCGCAGGGCCGTGTCCTGGCTGCGGGCCAGCTGCCGCTCGCGGTCCCGCGCGTGGGCGATCAGCACCCCGGCCAGGGCCGCTGCGGCGACGAAGGCCACGGTGAGCGCCCACACGTCGTCGCTGTCCCCGTCTCCGAGCCGGAAACCCAGCGCCGCGTACCCGACGAGCGCCAGTGCTCCGATGACAGCGGTGGCCTGCACCCCGTGGACGGCGGCGGCGACGGCGGGCACGACCGTGAGGAAGAGGCCGTAGTGGCTTTCCGCGGGCGTCAGCAGGACCACGGCGACCGCGGCGAGGAGGACGGCGAACGGCACGGCCCGCACCGCGAGCACGCCCCGGTCGCCCCAGGCCGCGCGGAGCACGGACGGCGACGACGGCATCCCGGCCACCTCCGGTTCCTGGTTCGCCCGGTGGTGCCGGTGCTGCGCACCGCCGGTCCGGCCACACGGTCGCAGACATCGACCGGCCTACAGGGAAACCCTACGCCGCGACCGGGAACGGCCGCGTCGGCCGCCCGCGCGGCCGCCGTCCGGGCCGGTCAGGCCATCGGCAGGGTGGTGGGCAGGCCGGCCAGCAGGTCGACGTCCACCACCTCGTCGCTGACGTCGTCGATCAGCGCCACCCGGA
>JBEHXI010000034.1:0-39674 GCA_048498775.1 Actinomycetota bacterium
AGCGCGTCGAGGACGTCCAGCACCTCGTCCAGGGTCTGGTCGTCCAGGCTGCCGAAGCCCTCGTCGACGAAGAGGGTGTCCAGCCGAACCCCGCCGGCCTCTTCGGTGACGACGTCGGCCAGGCCCAGGGCGAGGGCCAGGGAGGCCGCGAAGGTCTCGCCGCCGGAGAGGGTCGCGGTGTCGCGTTCGGTGCCCG
The DNA here is from genome assembly GCA_048498775.1 of Actinomycetota bacterium. Lineage (GTDB taxonomy): Bacteria > Actinomycetota > Actinomycetes > Streptomycetales > Streptomycetaceae > JBEHXI01. The sequence goes on from JBEHXI010000034.1 coordinate 197, forward strand.
TCCAGGCGTCCACGACCTGAAGCCCCAGGCCGGAGCGGCCGCGCCCGGAGGCGCGGGCGTCGGTGTGGACCAGGGTGTAGCGGCCGGAGGTCATCCGGTGCAGCCGGACGCTGGCGGCCGCCGCGACCTGCTCCAGGCGGGCGGCCAGCACATACGACTCCAGGCGCATCCGCAGTTCGTTCTCGGCGGAGGTGCCCGCCGCCAGCAGGGCGAGGCGGCGCAGCCTGGTGTGCTCCGCGCGCAGCGGGGCGAGGTCCGAGCTGCCGCGGGCGGCCTGCGTGGAGAGCCGGTCGAGGTCGGCGCAGCGGGTGCGGGCGGCGGCGTCCGCGGCGGCTGCCTCGCGCAGCCTGCGGGTGGCGGCCTCCAGTTCGGCGCGCCGGGCCTCGGGGTCGGCGGGCGGCAGCGCGGCCGCCGCCTCGGCCTGCCGGTCCGCGAGGTCGGCGGCCAGGGCGGCCTGCCGTGCGCGGTGGTCGTCGACGCGTCGCTGCGCCGCGCGGCGCTCGCCGTCGTCGAGGAGCGCCGCGGCGGCGGCTCGCGCGTCGGGGAATCCGGCGGCGGCCGCGGCCCCGGCCAGCGCGGTCTCCGCCGCCCGCAGGCGTTCACCCGCGGTGGCCGCGGCGCGCGCGGCGGCCGCGGCCCCGGCGAGCAGCCTCACCCGGTGCTGGAGCCGCTCGGCGTGCTCGGCGACGCTGCTCGCGCCGTCCCTGGCACGGACCACTTCCTCGCGCAGCGAGGCGAGTTCCGCGGAGAGCACCTCGCGCCGGGAGGTCCGCGCGGCGCTGCGGGCCTGAGCCTGCTGCCGGGCCTGGAGGCGGCGGGCGTGCTCGTGTTCGGCGGCCTCCAGCTCCTGGCGGGCGGCGTGGCCGTCGGCCGCCGCGTCCCGGGCCGCCGCGCACGCCGACTCCACCTCGGCCGCCTCGGCGGCGAGTTCACCGGTGGTGGCGCCACCGGCGTCCTCCTCGGCGGCGGCCAGGCGTTCCCGGGCGGACCGCAGGGCGCCGCCGGCGTCTTCCCGGGCCTGTTCGGCGGCGCGGTACGACTGGTGGGCGGCCTCCTCGGCGGCCCGGTCCACATGGCCGTCGCCGGGCCGGGCGGGCGCCGGGTGGCCGGTCGCGCCGCACACCGGGCAGGGGTCGCCGTCGGTGAGGGCGGCGGCGAGTTCGGCGGCGATGCCGCGCAGTCGGCGGTCCTTCAGCTCCAGCCAGCGTTCCTGGGCGGCGGCGGCCCGTTCCCGGGCGCGCAGCAGCAGGTCCTCGGCGTCGCGGGCGGTGCCGAGCAGCTCGTCGCGGCGGCGGGCGGCGGCCAGCCGGTGGCGGACCGTCTCGAGCCGGGCGGCGAGCTGCTCGGCGCGGGTGGCCGCGTCCGCCGCGTCCTCGATGCGCTGCCGCAGCCGGGACCGCAGGGCCTCCCAGCCGTCCAGCCAGCCGGCGGTGTCGCGGTCCTGGTCGGCGTCGTCGGCCGCCTCCCGGTCCAGCGCGTCGCGCTCGGCGGCGAGTTCGGCGGCCCGCTGCTCGGCCCGGCGGGCCGCGGACAGCCGTCCGATCTCCTCGGTCATCCGGCGTTCCGCCGCCGCGAGCCGTTCGGCGTCGGCGTCGGCGAACTCGGGCGACAGCAGGCCGCGGGCCCGCCGCTCGTCCTCGGCGGCCACGCGTTCTTCGCGTGCGGCGGCGTCACGCAGCGCCAGCGCGGGGGCGACCTGTTCGGCGGCATGCGCCTGCTCCAGCCGCTCCCGGAGGCGTTCGCAGACGGGCTGCTCGGCGTCGAGGGCGGCGGCCCGGGTGAGCGCCTCGGCGCGGCGGCGCTGGAGACGGGCGGTCTCGCGGGCGTCCTCCAGCGCGGTCTGTGCCCCCCGGTGCGCCGACTCGGCGGCCTGCAGCGCCAGCCGGGCGATGTCGGCCTGCTCGCGGGCGGTGGAACGGGCCACGGCGGCCCAGGCGAGGATCTCCTCGGCCAGGGCGGGATCGCCGGGTTCGGCCGTGGGCAGCGGCGGGGCGAGCGCGGACCCGGCGGCCTGCCGCATGGCGTGGGCCAGGGCGATCAGCCGCTCGTCCTGGGCGCGCACCCGGCCCTCGGCCTCCCGGCGCCGCTCGGCCAGCCAGGACTCGACGGCCTCGAAGCGCCGGGTGTCGAACAGCCGGCCGAGCAGCACCCCGCGCTCCCCGGCGTCGGCGCGCAGGAAGCGGGCGAAGTCGCCCTGCGGGAGCAGCACCACCTGGCAGAACTGCTCGCGGTTCATCCCGAGCAGCTGGCCGACCTCCTCCCCGATCTCCTGGTGGGAGCGGCTGAGGGCCTTCCATTCGCCGCTGCCGGGCACCTGCTCGGACAGCAGGCTGACCGCCTTCTCCAGGGTGGTGCCGGTGCCGCGCTTCTTCGGCCGTGGCTGCTCCGGTCGCCGGGTCAGGCGCAACCGCCTCCCGCCGACGGTCAGTTCGAGGACGACCTCGGTGGGGGTGCCGGGAGCGGCGTGGTCGCTGCGCAGCCGCATGCCCTGCCGGGCGCCGGGCACGCCGCCGTAGAGCGCGTAGCAGACGGCGTCCAGCACCGAGGACTTGCCGGCGCCGGTCGGGCCGTGCAGCAGGAACAGCCCCGCGGCGGACAGCGCGTCGAAGTCGACCTCGCAGCTGCCCGAGTACGGCCCGAAGGCCGTCACCGTCATCCGGTGCAGCCGCATCAGACCACCTCGTCCTGTGCGTCGCAGGCGCGTACCGCGTCCAGCGCGGCGCTCAGCACGGCGCTTTCGTGCCGGTCGGGAGCGCTGCCGCGGACGTGCACGACGAAGTCCTCGGCGATCTGCTGGTCGCTGCGGCCGCGGAGCCGCTGCGCGTAGGTGGCCAGCGGGTCCTCGCCCGGCCCGGCCGGCTCGAAGACCAGCGAGAGGATGTGGGGGAAGCGCTTGGCCAGGCGGGTCATCGGGTCGTAGGGGCGGGCCGGGTCGGTGAGCGTCGCCTCGACCCAGGCGTCCTCGTGGGCGGCCAGGTCAGGATCGGCGAGCAGGTCCTCCAGGGGCCCCCGGATCCTGGCGAGCGGGCGCGGCACCGGGCAGTCGACGCGTTCGGCGGCCGGCCGGCCGTCGGCGCCGAGGTCGATCAGCCACATGCTCTTGCGGTGGGCGGTCTCGGAGAAGGAGTAGGCCAGCGGGGAGCCGCTGTAGCGGACCCGTTCGCCGAGGGTCTGGCAGCCGTGCAGATGGCCGAGGGCGACGTAGTCCACCCCGTCGAAGACCGAGACGGGCACGGAGGCGACCCCGCCGGCGGTGATGTCGCGCTCGCTGTCGCTGGGGGCACCGCCGGTGACGAACGCGTGGGCCAGGACGACGGACCGGGTCCCGGGCGGGCGGCCGGCCAGATCGGCGCGGACCCGGTCCATGGCGGCGCCGAGCACCGCCTCGTGGTCGGGGCGCGGGGCCCCGAACTGCTCGCGGACCAGGGCCGGTTCGAGGTAGGGCAGGCCGTAGAAGGCGACCTGTCCGTGCGCGTCGTCCAGGACGACGGGCGTGCCGCAGCCGGCCGGGTCGGTGCGCAGGTGGATCCCGGACCGTTCCATCAGCCGGGCGCCGACGCCCAGCCGCCGGGCCGAGTCGTGGTTGCCGGAGATCATCACGGTGGGGATGCCGAGGGCGGCGAGCCGGTGCAGGACGTCGTCGAAGAGTTCGACGGCCGGCAGCGGCGGCACCGCGCGGTCGTAGACGTCGCCGGCGACCACCACCGCGTCGACCCGCTCGCCGCGCGCGGTCTCCACCAGGTGGTCGAGGAAGGTCTCCTGGGCGGTGAGCAGGTTCACCCGGTGCAGGGACCGCCCCAGATGCCAGTCGGAGGTGTGCAGAATCCTCAACGGACCACTCCGACCCGCATGTGTGTCCCTCCCCGTACGACGGCAACCGGCACCGCGCCGGCGGGCGGTCCCACCGGTCGGCTCCGACCACGCTAGCCTCCCTGGGCCCGTCCTCGATCACGGACCTCGGATTTTCCGCCCGGTCAGGGCATGTGCGGGCTGCCGAGGCGCTCCGTCGGGCCGCCGAACGGCAGGACGGTGGTGCGGGTCGCGAGCAGCCACTGCCCGCCGTCCTTGCGGAAGGTGTCCTCGTAGTGCCCCACGTTGGCGGGCAGCCGCGGCGGGATCATTCCGCCGGTGCAGCCGTCGACGCGGTAGGTCGCCAGGTAGCTGGTCGCCCGTGCGGTGGTGGCGGATTCGACGGTGACCAGGGTGGTGGTGCACAACCGGCGGGAGAGCCGGTCGGCGGGGCGGGAGCCGAAGTACGCGCGCAGGTCGTCGCGTCCGGCCACGCGCCGCCCGCCGTGGGGCCACTCCCCCACCCCGTCGGGGGTGAACAGCTCGGCCACCGTGCCGGGGTCGCCGAGGTCGAGCCGGCGGACGAACTCGGCGATCAGGCGCTCGCAGGCGCGTTCGGCGAGCGTGCGCTCGATGGGATCGAGGGGTGCGGATCCGGCTGTCATGGGCGTTTCCCACCAGTTCGGCGGGCCGCGCCGCGAACTTGCAGGCGGTGGCGGCCGCCCGGCTGGTGGCGGAGGTGCTGCGGGAGGGCCCGGTGCCGCATGTGGTGCTGATGGGTGACCTCGACGCGTCCCCGGAGTCGGCGAGCGTCCGCTTCCGGCGGGGGCAGCAGTCGCTGGAGGGTGTGAGCGTCTGCTACCAGGACGCCTGGGCGCGGGTCCACCCGGGGCGGCCCGGGGCACACCTTCGATCCTGGCAACCCGCTGGTGGCCCGGGGCGACATGCCGGAGGAGGCGGGCCGCCGCATCGACTACATCATGGTGCGGTGCGACGCGTACGGCCCGACGCTGCGCGTCGCCGGATGCGAGCGGGTGCTGACCGGACCGCGGGAGGGCGTGCGGGCCGGCGACCACTACGGCGTGCCGGCCGACCTGGTGCCGCCCGGCCATCCGCCGGGGCGCTGGGCCTGAGGCGGCATCACACTGCGTCACCATGCTGTGGCCGCCGCGGTCGGCCGCCGACGCCGTTTTCTCCTGGTTCGTTCGTGCGGCACATGCACGCGTCACGGGCCGGGTGCCAGGGCTCGGCCTTGTCTCGTTCACCGGGGTGGGATAAGGTCCGCACCCGCCATGATCCAGACAGTGCCCGCAGACGTTGTTTCTGGCATACGCACCTGGGCAATTCCACCGTCGTGGCCGCACTGACCAGGCATGATGCCTCCGACCGGTGCGCCGGGGCCGCGCCGCGTCCGCCGTTGCCCGCACCCACTCGCACCCCGTGTCCCCCGCAACGCCACCACGCGCCCCCCGTGCGCCCGTCAGTGCTTGATTGCGGCCCACCACCCCAGCGCATAACTGCTTAACACACCGCAATGCCGTGGCTGTTCACCCTGCATTCGGAGGCTTCCTCATGGATCTCGATCTCGACCACCCCCGCTCCGCCCTGGACCCCGACGCCACCGACCCGCACGCCGAAGCCGTCCGGCTCCGCGCCTTCGGCCCGGTCGTTCCGGTCGAACTGCCGCAGGGCGTCAAGGCATGGGTCACCACCACCGACGAGGCCGCCCGGTCCGCGCTGACCCACCCGCTGCTGCTGAAGGATCCCGTGCACTGGCGCGCCTACCAGGCCGGCGAGATCCGCCAGGACTGGCCCCTGATCGCCCTGGCCGTGGGCGAGACGCTGCTCAACAAGGACGGCGCCGACCACGCCCGGCTGCGCCTGCCGGTCGCCAAGGCGTTCAACCGCCGCCCGGTGCAGGGCTACCGGCCACGCATCGAGGAGATCACCGAGGAGCTACTCGACCAGTTAGCGCGGCTGCCCGGGGATGTGGTGGACCTCAAGGCCCACTTCGCGTTCCGGCTGCCGGTGGCGGTCATCAGCGAACTGCTGGGCATCCACAGCACCAGCATGCGCGACCACCTCGCGCAGAGCGCCGGGGTGCTGCTGAACAGCACCGCCACCCCCGAGCAGATCCAGCAGGCCTACATCCGGGCCATGCAGATCATGTCCCAGCTGATCGCCGACAAGCAGCAGAGCCCCGGCCAGGACCTGACCACCGTGCTGGTGCAGGCCCATGAGCAGGGCCAGCTCACCCACCAGGAACTGCTCGACAGCCTCTTCCTGCTGGTGACGGCGGGGCACGACACCACCGTCAACCTCATCACCAACGCCGTGCACGCGTTGCTGACCCACCCCGAGCAGCTGGCGCTGGTCAAGGAGGGACGGTACGGCTGGGACGCCGTGGTGGAGGAGACGATGCGCTACGACCCGCCGGTCCAGCGGATCTTCTTCCGTTTCGCCGTCCAGGACATGACGCTCGCCGGTGTCCCGATCCGCGAGGGCGAGCCGATCATCATCGGGCTGGCCGCCGCCGGGCGCGACCCGGAGGCGTTCAAGGACGCCCAGCGCTTCGACATCACCCGGGAGGCGGAGCGTCTGCCGATCGGCTTCGGGCTGGGGGCCCATTACTGCCTGGGTGCGGCGCTGGCCCGAACGGAGGCGATCATCGCCCTGCCGAGCCTGTTCGCCCGCTTCCCCGACCTGGCCCTGGCCGCCGGGGACGGCCTGCCGCGCGTGCCGAGCCAGGCCATGAACGGGCTGCGTGCCCTGCCCGTCCGCCTCGATCCGGCGGCGCGCACGGTTCCCGCGGCCTGACGGGGGCGGGCCGGTCGCACCGCCTTCCGCACGGTGCGACCGGCCCGGTACGGCTACTCGCCGGCCTCCTCGGCGGCCAGGCTGCCGTAGCGCTCCCGCAGCTGCCGCTTGAGGATCTTGCCGCTGGGGTTCTTCGGCAGGGTGTCGGTCAGGACCACGTACTTGGGCCGCTTGTAGCCGGCGAGGCGCTCGCGGGCGTGCGTGTGGACCTGCTGGGCGGTCAGCCCGGTGCCGGACTTCGGGACCACCACGGCGGTGACGGCCTCGATCCACTGCGGGTGGCTGATGCCGAACACGGCGACCTCGGCCACGCCGTCGAGCTGGTAGAGCACCTCCTCCACCTCGCGGCTGGCGACGTTCTCCCCGCCGGTCTTGACCATGTCCTTCTTGCGGTCGACGACCGACAGATAACCGTCCTCGGTCATGATCCCGAGGTCACCGGAGTGGAACCAGCCGCCCCTAAACGCCTCCGCCGTCTTCTCCTCGTCGTTGTAGTAGCCGAGCGCGGCGTGCGGGCTGCGGTGCACGATCTCGCCGACGGTGCCCGGCGGCACCGGGTTGTCGTCGTCGTCGACCAGCATCGTCTCGACGTTGACCGCGGCGCGCCCGGCGCTTCCGGCCCGGGACAGCTGCTCGCCGGGGCCCAGTATGGTGGCGAGCGGTGACATCTCGGTCTGGCCGTAGAAGTTCCACAGCCGCACGTCCGGCAGGCGCCGCTGCAGTTCGCGCAGCACCTCCACCGGCATCGGCGAGGCGCCGTAGTAGCCCTTGCGCAGGCTGGACAGGTCGGTGGTGTCGAAGTCCGGGTGGCGCAGCAGCGAGATCCACACCGTGGGCGGGCAGAACAGCTTGGTGACCCGCTCGCGCTCGATGGTCGCCAGCAGGGTGGCCGGGTCCGGTGCGGGCAGGATGATGCTGGTCGCGCCGAGGTAGACGTCGACGCAGAAGAACGCGTCGAGTTGGGCGCAGTGGTACATCGGCAGCGCGTGCACCTCGATGTCCTCGGCCGTCATCTCGCCGTCGATGGCGCAGGACAGGTACTGGCTGATCAGCGAGCGGCTGGGCAGCAGCACGCCCTTGGGCCGCGACTCGGTGCCCGAGGTGTACATCAGCCGCAGCGGGTCGTCGTCCGCGATCGGCACGTCGGGGGCGTCGGCCGGACCCTGCCGCCACCAGTCGTCCACGTCCTCCCAGCCGGCGGCCGGGGCCGCGCCGGACAGCCCGATCCAGCCGCGTACCCCGCCGGACAGTCCCGCGGAGGCGGCGGCCTTCTCGGCGGTCGGGGCGAGGGCGTCCTCCGCGACGATGCCGGCGGATCCGGAGTGCCGGAGGATGTAGGCGATCTCCTCGGCGTTCAGCATGAAGTTCACCGGCACCAGCACCACGCCGAGCTTGGCGGCGGCGAAGGTGAGCACGGCGTACTGCCAGCAGTTGTGCGACAGCAGTGCCAGCCGGTCGCCCTTGGCCAGTCCGCGGGCGGCGAGCGCGTGCGCGGCGCGGTTGACCGCGGTGTCGAACTCGGCGTAGGTGACGCGCAGTTCCCCGGCGACGACGGCCAGCTTGTCGGGGCAGCGGCGCGCCGTGCGGTGCAGCAGGTCTCCGACCGAGTGCTGGCGGGCGCGGGCGACCGCGGCGGCGGTGGCCGGGGTGAACTGCACGTCCATGAATGCGGGTCCTTCCGGAGCCGGTGAGGGTTCGGCCCGCCGCCTCGCGGTCCGGGTCGTTGGCGGGCAGCGTAATGGCTGCGGACCTGCACACATATGGCCCGGATGCGTTCGATACCAAACGGAGTCCGACGGTCCGCTACCGTCGGGCGGCGGCGGGGTCCCGCCGCGGCGCGTTCAGAGGGTGCCGTAGTCCTCGCCGCCCAGCCGGAGCACCGCGGTGCCCGCCGTGGCGTCGGCCAGCCAGCCCCGGAATGCCTCGACGTCGGCCTCGGGAAGCGCCACCTCGAAGGTCACCGCCTCGCCGTAGCGCACATCGCGCACCGAACGGCCGGTGGCCCGCAGATCGTTGGCCAGACGGCCCGCGCGCTGGTGGTCGACGACCACCGTGGCCAGCCGGAAGCGCTGCCGGGTGACCGTGCCCAACGCGTCCAGCGCCTCGCCGACGACTCCGCCGTATGCCCGGATCAGCCCGCCTGCGCCCAGTTTGACCCCGCCGTAGTACCGCGTCACCACGGCGACCACGTAGCGCATCTCGCGGCGCAGCAGCATCTGCAGCATCGGGACGCCGGCCGTGCCGCCGGGCTCGCCGTCGTCGCTCGCCTTCTGGATGCCGCCATCGGCCCCGATGACGTAGGCGTAGCAGTGGTGGGTGGCGGCCGGGTGCTCCTTGCGGACGCGCTGGACGAAGTCCTGGGCCTCCTGCTCGGTGGCCGCGGGGGCCAGCTCGGCGATGAAGCGGGACCTGCTGATCTCGATCTCGTGCACGCCGTGGCGCGCGACCGTCCGGTACTGCTCTGGCACCACACCACCCTAGTGCCGCGTCAGCCGGCGCGAACGGCCGCCTGTGCGTGTGCGGTGTGTGGCCTATGAGTGTGCGGTGTGTGATCCGTGCAGGGGGGTTGCGCCCTTCGGTGAGCGGCACCCAGGATGCGGGACGCAGGTGTACCCGCCGGTAACAGCTGCCCGGTCTCCGGGTGGATACAAGAAGAAGGTCCCGCCATGCGTAAGTTCACCCCTGCCCTCACGGGGGGCCTGGTCGCACTGCTGCTCACCGCACTCGGCGCGGCGCCCGCCGACGCGGCCACCACCGGGGCGAGCGGCTACACCGACCCGCCGTTCGGCGCGAGCTGCACCTTCCACCACTTCGGCGAGGGTGTCACTCCCCCGCTGTCCCTGCTGGGCACCGAGCCGCTGTGCGTGGAGTACTCCAAGCGGGACATCACGGTCAGCAACGGCGGCGCGGTGCGCTTCCTGCTGGCCGAGCCTGCCCGGTTCGCCATCGCGATCCCCGCCTGCCGCTACTGGCAGCTGGACCACTGGAGCGTCCAGCTGACCCCCGGCGGCACGGAGCTGGTGGGCTGGGACGGCAGCTACTGGTTCGACAAGTCCACCGGGACCGCCGCGGCACGGCTGCGCAACCTGACCGTGGCCGGGCAGCCCGCCACCCCGCAGGCCGCGGCCGACGCGCTGCGCTCCTACGACCCGCAGCTCGCCGACTCGCTCGCCCGCGCCGCCCTGGGCATCTCGGTGCAGCTTCCGCTGGGCCTGCCGTGCCCGGGAGAGGCACAGTGAGCACCGGCCCCACCCGGCGGCGGCTGGTGGCCGGCCTGGCGGGCGCGCTCGCCGCGCTGCAGGCCGGCGCCGTCTCCCTGCCGGCCGCGGCCGCCGCGCCCGGCGGCCTGCCCCTCACCCTGCCGACCGCCGCCCCGGCCGGCCCGCTGGACACCGTCGCCACCCTGGAGGCGTTCGCCGACACGATGGTCCCCGGCGAGAAGCGCCACCCGGGCGACCAGGCCATCGCCGGGGCCGCGCCCGGCCCCGGCGCGGTGCAGGCCGGAGCCATCACCCTGCTCAACCTGCCGGATCTCGGGCTGGGCCCGCTGATGCCGGTGCTGGCCGGGCTGCTCAACACCGAGGCCACCGCCTACGCCCTCGCCAAGGGCCGGGTACTGCTGCCCACCTGGCCGCCCTTCGCCGCCCTGGACTTCGCCGACCGCACCGACCTGGCCACCCGCATGCTGCGCACCGGCGAGCCCGACCAGCAGATCTGGGTGCTGCTGGCGCTGTTCAGCGCGCTGGCCTTCGACACCGCCGCCCACCTGCACACCACCGAGGCGCTCGCGCAGCGCCACCCCGGGCTGGCCTGGCTGCGCTTCCCCGCGCCCGACCCGGACGGCCTGTGGCGCTTCCCCCACTACTCCTACGGCAGGCCGCTCGCCCACGAGCACCCGCACACCACCGCCGGAGGCCACCCCGCATGAGTCTCACCGAACGCACCGACGTCCTGGTCATCGGCAGCGGCTTCGGCGGCTCCATCCCCGCCTACCACCTGGCCGCGGGCGGCGCGAAGGTCGTCGTGCTGGAACGCGGCCCGCACCTGGCGGGTAAGGACTTCACCCACGACCTGCGCATCGGCAGCTACACCCGGATCGTGGACCTGGTGCAGGGCGACGGCATCACCGTCGTCGCCGGGAACGTCGTCGGCGGCTCCAGCGTCGTCTACTTCGCCGCCTCACTGCGCGCGCCGGGCTTCGTCTTCGACCGCCGCGGCAGCCTCGGCCACCGCCTGTGGCCGGCCGCGCTGACCCGCGCCGCCCTGGACCCCTGGTACGACCGCGCCGAGGAGACCCTCCCGGTGGCCCGGCCGCGCTGGGACCAGGTCCCCTACCCCGGCGGGCTGTTCGCCGCCGCGTGCGAGCGTGCGGGCCGCACCTGCAACCCGGTGCCCGTCGCCGTGGACCTGGACCGCTGCACCAACTGCAACTGGATGCTCAGCGGCTGCCACTTCGACGCCAAGCGCTCGATGCTCTTGAACTACCTTCCGGCGGCCACCGCGGCCGGCGCCGAGGTGCGGGCGCTGCACGAGGTCCAGACGATCGCGCCCGCCACCACGCCCGGCTACCGCTACCGCGTCGCCTACACCGTCCTGGACTCCGGCGACTACCGGGTGCCGGTGGGCGCGGGCACCATCGAGGCCAAGATCGTGGTGCTGGCCGGCGGCGCGATGGGCACCCCGGTGGTGCTCCAGCGCTCCGCGCCGCTGCTGGGCGGGATGCCCCGTGCGGTCGGCCGCTACTTCTCCGGCAACGGGGACCGGGTCTCCATCGCCGACGTCGACGAGGCCAAGGTGCGCGACCTGCTCGGCCTGGAGCGCGCGCCCGGCGTGGCGTACGAGGGCTTCCCGGTCGGCAAGCCGATCGGCTCGATGTCGTACGACCGGCTCGACCCGCGCGCGCCGGAGTTCACCCGGTTCTCCCTCCAGCAGATCTACTTCCCCGGCATCACCAACATCCTGGCGCAGGCCGGCGACGATCCGGCGACGAGCTTCTTCGGGGTGGCGAAGAAGGAGCTGCGCGCCCGGTGGCGGTCCTGGCTGTCGGTGCTGGCGATGACCGAGGACGACAACGAGGGCGTCTTCGGCGCGCCGCCCGCCACCGGCAGCTTCACCCGGCTCGCGTCCTCGGTGGGCCTGTCCACGCTGCGCTTCCGCCCCACCGCCAACACCCTGCGCGGCTGGGCCGCCGCCGACGCCGAGGCCCGCGCGGTCCTCGAGCGCGACGGCCTGTCGCGGGTCCGCCCGTGGAGCGAGGTCGTCGGCTCGCTGAGCGCCCACCCGCTGGCGTCCTGCCGGATGGGCGACGACCCGGCCACCTCCGCGCTGGACGACACCGGTGAACTGCGCGGCCATCCCGGCCTGTTCGTCACCGACGGCGCGGCGGTGCCCACCTCGCTGTGCGTCAACCCGTCCCTGACCATCGCCGCCCTGGCCGAGCGCGCCTGCCCGCACATCGTGGCCCGGGCCGCCGAGTTCGGTGTGCCCGTACGATACGGGGCGCCCGCGCCGGACGGATCGACCGCCGGCCGCCGCGCCGTGCTGCGCCAGCTCGCGAAGGAAGGCCGCCGATGACCCCGTCCGAGGTCCAGCAGGACGCGCTCGCCCGCCTGTATCCGCCGCGGCTGACCGGCCGGGCCGGGCGCCTGGAGGTCTGGTACGCGACGCTCACCGATCCGGCGACCGGAACGGGGATCTGGATCCACCACGAGGTGGTCAACCCGGTGGACGGCGGCCCGGGGCGGGCGCACGGCTGGATCTCGGTCTTCGTCCCCGGCCGGGCGCCGGTCACCGAGCGGTTCGGCGCCGAGGCGTCCGGGGAGCCGCACGGCGACGCGTACTTCGCGGTTCCCGGGGTGCACGCCTCGCGCACCCTGCTGAAGGGCAGCGCGGGTGCGATCAGCTGGAACCTCGACGTCCGGGAGGGCGGCGCGCCGCTGTACACCTTCCCGCGCTGGGCGTGGGAGCGCGGGCTGCTGCCGGCCGCCCAGATCGTGCCGGCGCCGGACGCGAGGTTCACCGGTGTCGTGGAGGTCGGCGGGGAGCGTCTGGAGGTCGCGGAAGCGGGTGGCGCGGTCGCCCGGATCGCCGGGCACGGCAACGCCAAGCGGTGGGCGTGGCTGCACGCCGATCTGGGCGGCGGGGATGTCCTGGAGGTGGTCGCCGCGGTCGCCCGGCGGCCCGGGATGCGGCTGCTGCCGCCGCTGCCGCTGTTGCAGCTGCGGGCCGGGGGGCGGGACTGGCCGTCCGATCCGCTGCTGGCCGCTCCGCTGTTCCGGGCCCGTATCGGGCTGCCGGAGTGGTCGGTGACCGGGCGGGTCGGGCGGCGCAGGCTGCGGGTGGAGGTCCGCCAGGAGCCTGGTGACTGCGTGGCGCTGGGCTACACCGATCCGGACGGCGCCACCGCCACCTGCACCAACACCGAGCGGGCCTCGGTGGAGGTGGTGGTCGAGCAGCGCGTCGGCTCGCGCTTCGAGGTGGAGCACCGCTGGACGCTGGACCGCACGGCGCACGCGGAGGTCGGCACCCGGCCGTAGGGGCTCCTGACCGGGCCGCCCCGGTCCTCGGCGGTGGCGGCCCGTGGCGTCACCCGATACGGTGCAAAGCACGCATACCGGGCAATCACGTCACTGCCTTCGGCGCGGTGGCGGAGGCGAGGTGAGTGCGGTGCCGGCGTGGCGCTTGCGGGACTTCCACGAAGACGACCTGGACCAGGCCATCCGGGTGTGGGACCAGAGCCGGCTGGCCGACGACCGGCATCCGGTCTTCCCGGTCTCCGAGGTGATGGCCGCGGCCCGCACCGGGCGGCCCGCGGTGGTGGCCGCGGTCGGCGACGAGCTGGTCGGCCTGGCCGTGGCGCAGGCCCAGGACGAGCGCGCCTGGGTGCTGCTGCTGGCGCTGGCGGCCCGCTGGCGCAACCGGGGCATCGGCAGCGCGTTGCTCACCGAGCTGGAGCGGCGGCTGCGCGCGCTGGGCGTGCGCCGCATCAGCGCCCTGCTGCCGCCCGGGGCCACCGGCACCAAGGCCCTGGAGAACTGCGGCTACCGCTGCCAGGAGGGGCTGACGTACTTCGAGAAGCTGGAGCACCTGGGGGCGAACGACGCCGGGCTGCTCACCGAGCTCGGCGGCCGGGTCCTGCCCGGCGGGCTGTGGGAGGCCATGGCCGGGATGGAGCGCGAGAAGCAGATCGTCGAGCGGCGGATCGTGCTGCCGCTCCAGCACCCCGCGGTGGCCGAACGCCACGGGGTGGCCCCGCCCAAGGCGGTCATCCTCTTCGGCCCGCCGGGCACCGGCAAGACCAGCTTCGCCAAGGCGGTGGCCTCCCGGCTGAGCTGGCCGTTCGTGGAGCTGTTCCCCTCCCGGCTGGCGGCCGAGCCCGGCGCGGGCCTGGCGGCCGCGCTGCGGGACGTCTTCGCGGAGCTGGCCGAGCTGGAGGCGGTGCTGCTGTTCATCGACGAGGTGGAGGAGATCGCCGGGGTACGGGCCGGACCGGCCGCCGGCCCCGGGCACGGGGTGACCAACGAGCTGCTCAAGCTCATCCCCGGCTTCCGCGAGCACGACGACCGGCTGCTGATCTGCGCCACCAACTCGGTGCGCTCGCTGGACCCGGCGTTCATGCGGCCGGGCCGGTTCGACCACGTCATCCCGATCGGGCCGCCGGACGCGGCCGCGCGCGAGGCGATCTGGCGGCGCTACCTGGGCCCCGCCTCGGCCGGGGTGGACCTGTCCGGGCTGGTGGCGGCCAGCGAGATGTTCACGCCCGCCGACATCGAGTTCGCCGCCCGCAAGGGCGCCCAGACGGCGTTCGAACGCGAGGTCCTGGGCCATGACGACAAGCCGGCCGGCACCGGCGACTACCTGACCGCCATCGCCGAGACCCGCCCGGCCCTGACCGTGCGGACGATCAACGAGTTCGAGGAGGACATCGAGCTGTACACGCGGATGTGAGGGGGATGCGGGGGCGCCCCGCGGGGGGGCGCCCCGGCCGCGGCTCACCGCAGCGTCTTGAGCATCCCGGCCTCGAACGGCGCGATCTCGCCGGTACGCCCGGCCAGGGTCTTGGCCGCCCACTCCGGGTCGGCGATCAGCGCCCGCCCGACCGCGACCAGGTCGAACTCGTCGCGCTCCATGCGGTCCAGCAGCCCGTCGATGCCGGTCACGGCGGAGCCCTCGCCCTGGAAGGCCGTGAAGAACTCGGTGTCCAGGCCCACCGACCCCACGCTCACCACCGGACGGCCGGTGATCTTCTTGATCCATCCGGCCAGGTTGAGGTCCGACCCGTCGAACTCCGGCAGCCAGTAGCGGCGGGTCGAGGCGTGGAAGACGTCGGCTCCCGCGTCCGCCAGCGGTGCCAGCAGGGTGTCCAGTTCCTCCGGCGTCTCGGCGAGCCGGGCGTCGTAGTGGGCGGTCTTCCACTGCGAGAGCCGGAAGAAGATCGGGAAGGAGTCCGAGACCGCGCGGCGGCAGGCGGCCACGATCTCGGCGGCGAAGCGGGTGCGCTCGGTGATGCCGCCTCCGTAGCCGTCGTCACGGCGGTTGGTGCCGGCCCACAGGAACTGGTCGATGAGGTATCCGTGGGCGCCGTGCAGCTCGATGCCGTCGAACCCGAGGCGTTCGGCGGCGGCCGCCGCCTCGGCGAAGGCCGCGACGACGTCGTCGATGTCCTGCCGCGTCATCGCCCGACCCTTGGGGTTGCCGCGCAGCGACAGCCCCGAAGGACCGACCGGCTCGGCGTCCGGGACCGGTCCGGTGCCCGGGGCGCGGACGGCTCCCACGTGCCACAGCTGCGGGATGATCGTGCCGCCCGCCCGGTGCACCGACTCCACGACCCGGGCCCAGCCGGCGAGCGCGTCCTCGCCGTGGAAGCGCGGCACCCGGTCGCTGGTGCCCGCCGACGGGTGGCCGACATAGGTGCCCTCGGTGATGATCAGGCCCACCCCGCCGGCCGCGCGCCGCGCGTAGTACTCGGCCACGTCCGCGCCCGGCACGCCACCGGGCGAGAACTCCCGGGTCATGGGGGCCATCACGACGCGGTTCGGCGTGGTCAGGCCGCGGACGCCGAAGGGGCGGGACAGCGCCAGGGCGGCGCGGGTGGCGTTCTGTTCTGCCGTCACGTCTCGTTCTCCTGAGGTGGGTCGGGGCACCGGCGCACCGTGCAACGCTCCCGGCGGCCCCGGCATGCCCGCGCCACCTGGGATGTGACGTGGTTCTCCCCGCGTTCCCCCCGCCGCGTCCTCCCCGCCGCCGTCATGCCTCCGCGGGCCTGCCGAGCAGGCCGGACATGGTGGTCCCCGGGGTCAGCACGTCCGGGTCGGTGTGGACCACGACGACCCGGGGCACGCCCCGCGGTGCCCGCAGGGCGTCGTCCAGCCGGCCGGCGTCGCGCACGTCCACCGCCTCGGCGCCCAGCGACCGGGCGAAGGCGGCGATGTCCACCGGCCCGATGTCCACCGCCGCGGTGCGTCCCAGCCGGCGCGCCTGGTGCAGCGCGATGGTGCCGTAACTGCGGTTGACGAAGACGATCACCGTGATGGGCGCGCCGTGGCGCACCGCCGTCTCCAGTTCCTGACCGGACATCAGGAAACCGCCGTCCCCGGCCAGCGCCACCACCCGGCGCTCCGGGGCCGCGAGCCGGGCGCCCACCGCGGCCGGCACCGCGTAGCCCATCGCGCCGGACAGCGGCCCGAGCTGGGTGTGCGGGTGGTCGAAACGCCAGTAACGGTGACAGAACACCGCGAAGTTCCCCGCGTCGTTGGTGAGCACCGCGTCGGGCGGCAGGCAGCGGCGCATCGCGGCGAGGACCTGCGCCGGGTGGACGGTGCCGGGGGCGGACGGCGCGGCGCCGTTTGGGGTGGAGTGCCGCAGGTAGACCTGGTGGCCCGAGGCCGGCTCCCGGGCGACGGGCTCGCCGCCGGCGGCCAGCAGCGCGTCGGTGAGCGCGCCGACGGCGCAGCGCACGGACAGCTGTGCGCCGGGCACCTCACCGGCGGGGTCCACCGCCACGATCCGGGTCCCCGGCTCCGGGAGCGTGTAGGACTGGGTGGTGATCTCGTCGAGCCGGCCGCCGGCCACCAGCACCAGGTCGGCGCGGCGCAGCGGCTCCAGCAGTTCCGGGGCGGCACCGAGCGCCAGGTGCCCGAGGTAGCGCGGGTGGCTGTTGGGGAACGCGTCCTGGCGCCGGAAGGCGGTGTAGACGCCCAGCCCGTAGTGCTCGGCGAGCCGCACCAGCGGCCCGGGGTCGCGCTGGCAGCCCCGGCCGGCGATGACGACGGGCGCCCGCGCGGACCGCAGCGCGCCGTCCACCGCCCGCAGCGTCGCCGCGTCCGGGACCGTCGCGGACGGCACCGACCCGGGACCGCCCACCGGGGAGCAGGCGCCCGGCAGGACGTCCGAGGGGAAGGCGAGCATGGCCGGCCCGGGGCGCTCCCCGGTCGCCGCGGCCCAGGCCCGGGCGACGGACTCCCCGGCGCGGTCGGCCCGGTGGACCGTCTCGGCGTGCACGGTGATCTCCCGGTAGAACGCCGGCAGGTCGACCTCCTGGAAGGCCTCCCGCCCGAGGAAGGCGGTGGGGACCTGCCCGAGCAGCACCAGCATCGGGGTGCGGTCCTGGCGCGCGGTGTGCACCCCGATGGCCGCGTTGGCCGCGCCGACCGCGCGGGTCGCCAGCACCACCGCCGGCACCCCGGTCAGCTTGGCGTCGGCCTCGGCCATGAACGCCGCCCCGGACTCGTGCCGGCAGGAGACCAGCTCCAGCTTCGGGTGCCGGTCGATGGCGTCGATCAGTTCGAGGAAGCTCTCCCCGGGCACGCAGTAGCAGCGGCGCACCCCCCGCCCGGCCAGGAAGCCGACCACCACCTCGGCCGCCGTCGCGGACTCCGCAGCGTTCCTCGCCACCATCAGCCCTCACTCCGATCATCACCGTGATCATCGCCGTGTCCGGTGTTACCTGCCCGCGCCGGCGGGGCAGAACGCACCCCGGGCCCCGGGACCTCGGGGAATCCCCACGGCGCGCCGCGCGTTGCCGAGCGCAGGCGCCATTGTCGATCCCTTGTCGATCCGCGGAGGCAGATGTGTACGGTGACCCGGCGACGGTCCGGAAGATCCTCACCGAGCTCGGGGACACCTGGGCGGTGGTCGGCCTGTCCTCGAACCGCGGCCGCGCCGCCTACGGTGTCGCACAGGTCCTGCAGCGGCACGGCAAACGGGTGGTGCCGGTGCATCCCAAGGCCGAGACGGTCCACGGCGAGCAGGGCTACCCGTCGCTGTCCGACATCCCGTTCCCCGTCGACGTGGTCGATGTCTTCGTGAACTCCTCGCTGGCCGGGGCGGTCGCCGACGAGGCGGTGGCCATCGGGGCGAAGGCGGTGTGGTTCCAGCTCGGGGTGATCGACCCGGAGGCGTACCGCCGGGTGCGCGCCGCGGGTCTGGAGATGGTGATGGACCGCTGCCCGGCGATCGAGTTCCCGAAAATCCGCTGAGGCCCGCCCGGCCGATCGGCTAGCGTCGGTGCCATGATCGCCACACGCCCCGCCGTGCCGCGGGACGCGGCCGAACTGGTCCGTCTGCGGCGCGTGATGTTCACCGCCATGAAGGGCGTCGACGAGCCCGGTGACTGGGAGCTCACGGCCCGCGAGCAGTTGGAGACCGCGCTGGACCGCCCCGAGCGGTCGCTGGGCGCCTTCGTGGTGGACGCCTCCGGCGGAGGGCTGGCGGCCTGCGCGGTCGGCACGATCGAGCAGCGGCTGTCCGCCCCCGGGCATCCGACCGGCCGTTTCGGCTTCGTCTTCAACGTCTGCACCGATCCGCTCCACCGCGGCCGCGGCTACGCGCGGGCCGTCACCGAGGCGCTGCTGGACTGGTTCGCCGAGCACGGGGTGACCCGGGTCGATCTGCACGCCACCGATCAGGCCGAGGCCCTCTACCGGGACTTCGGCTTCGCCGAGCACTCCACCGCGCTGTCCCTGGATCTCTCCCGGCGCGGGCGCTGACGGCGTGGTGCCGGCGGGGCTCAGCCGCCGAGCCCCTCCAGCACCACCGCGCCGGGCAGTGACGCCAGCGCCTTGCCGGGCACCAGCAGCTTGCCGCGCCGCCGTCCGCTGCCCACCACCACGTACGGGGTGTCGGCGACCGCCGCGTCGACCAGCAGCGGCCAGGCGCCGGGCAGGCCGACCGGCGAGATCCCGCCGTACTCCATGCCGGTCTCGCCGACCGCGGTGTCCATCGGCGCGAACGACGCCTTGCGGACGCCGAGATGGCGCCGGACCAGGCCGTTGACGTCGGCGCGGGTGTGCGCCAGGACCACGCAGGCGGCGAGCGTGGGCGTCTCCTCCTGCTGCCGGGGCTTCGCGGCGATCACCACGCAGTTGGCCGACTCCTGCGGCCGTACGCCGTACACCTCGCAGAAGACGGCGGTGTCGGCGTTGGCCGGGTCGGTGTCGACGTAGAGCACCTGCTCGACCGGAACCGGCCCGGCCCAGTCGCGCAGGGCGGCGGCCACCGGGGCGGCGAGCAGGTCGAGCCGGCCGGCGGCGGGCAGGGCTTCGGTGAACCGTCCGATCGGTGCGTCCATGCCTGTCACTGTAGGACAGCGGCCGGTACGTGAGCCGGCGTTCGCCGTTCAGCCTCCGTGGGCGGTGAGCGGGTGGCCGCCGGGGCCGGGACCGTCACCGGGGTGCGGATCGTGACGCCGGCCGGGCGCGAGACGTGCCGTGATCGCGGCGGGCTTCCGGGTTCAGCCTCGGCCGAGCACCCGGCGCAGCGCCCGCCCGAGCAGGGCGTCCGCGTCGGAGGCGGCGGACGGGTGGCGGAAGCAGACGTGGTTGTCGGGCCGCACCAGCAGGCAGCCGGAGTCGCCGATCTCGCGCAACCGTGCCCAGTCGCCGTACGGGTCCTCGTAGGCGCGGCCCGGGCCGATGACCGCGGTGGCCAGCGGAACGCCCAGGTCCGCCGCGACGGTCTCGGCGGCCCGCTCCCAGCACTCGCCGCCGATGCCGGTGATGAGGGTGAAGCGGCCCTGGCCGCCGAGGTCCAGGGTGGACAGGGTGCGGGTGCCGGCGGTGAGCCAGGCGTGCGGCAGCTTGGCGCCGGGGCGGGTGGTCGGCTGGTGGTACAGCTCCGGATCGCGGTCGAAACCGGGGTCGGGGGTGCCGTCGGGGACGATCGCGGCGGAGGAGTAGCGCTGGTTGAGGTCCACGCCGTGCGCGTTGAACTCGTACACCTTGAACGCGATGGCCTCGCGCAGCCGTTCGCGCTGTTTCTCGGCGGCCTCGGTGGCGTCCTTGCGGGCGGCGATGTTGCGCCACAGCCGCTCGGGCTCCTGCGGTGCCAGGCCGTCCAGTGCCTCGAAGATCGGGGCGGTCTCGGCGATGGACTTGTTGGCCCGCTCCACGACCTGGCGGCCGATCGGGGCCCGTTCGGCGGTGTAGGTCTCCAGCAGGGCGGGATCTGCGACGCCGTCCAGGACGAGCTTCAGCTTCCAGGCGAGGTTGTAGGAGTCCTGGATGGAGGTGTTGGAGCCCAGGCCGTTGGACGGCGGGTGGCGGTGGGTGGCGTCACCGGCGCAGAACACCCGGCCGTTGGAGTACGTCTCGGCGTACAGGTGGTTGACGGTCCAGGCGGAGCTGGAGGTGATGGTCACCGGGATCTCGTCGTCGCCGACGAGCTTGCGGACCACCGACAGCGCGTACTCCTCGGTGAGGTCCGGCGCGCCCGCCGAGACGTCGTAGCCCCACACGATCAGCCACTCGTTCCACGGCCGTACGCAGCGCACCAGGCCCGCGCCGATGCCGCCGACGGTGGCGCCGGGGGCCAGCACCCAGTACAGGATGCCGGGGCGGTGGGCGACGTACTTCGACAGGTCGGCCCGGAAGACGATGTTGACGCTGCCGGCCACGCCCATCCGGCCGTTGAGCGGCAGGCCGGCGTCCTCGGCGACCTTGCTGCGTCCGCCGTCCGCGCCGATGAGGTACTTGGCGCGGATCCGGTAGGTGTCGCCGCGCAGCCGGTCCTCGACGGTGGCGGTCACCCCGTCGGCGTCCTGCTCGAAGGAGCGGTAGACGGTGGAGAAGCGCAGCTGCGCGCCGCGGGCGACGGCCGCGTCGACCAGGACCGGCTCCATCAGGTGCTGCGGCATGTCGCACATGCGGGTGGGGCCGGCCAGTTCGTGGGCGGCCTGGATCAGCGGGTCGTTGCCCCAGGAGCGCACCCGGCCCAACTCCTCGCCGGCCAGGCTGGTGCAGAAGGTGGTGTTGCCCATCAGGTGCTGGGGGGTCGCCTTGGCGATCACCTCCCGCTCGACGCCGAGGTCGCGCAGCACCTCCATGGTGCGCTGGTTGGTGATGTGCGCGCGGGGCGTGTCGGCCAGCCGCGCGTAGCGGGTCACCATGATCGTCGGTACTCCGTAGGTGGCGAGGGCCAGGGCGGCGCTCGCTCCGGCGGGTCCGCTGCCCACGATCAGTACATCGGTCTCGACGGTCTGCACGGCTGAACTCCCGGACGCGGCTGGCAGGTTCCACGGATGATCTTGGAGCAGCGGGCGGGGCGCGGGGTGTCTCATCATGAGACAGTGGAGCGGGGTGGCGACGGGAAGGTGGCGACGATCCGGGACGCGCGGGATCCGGGCGCGGCGGAGACGCTGCGCGGCGCCCGGGCGAGGTTCTTGGGCACCGGCGGTGGTCCGGAGCGGGTCCCGGACCTCGACGGGGTGCCGCGGGAGGTGTCCGCGGCGTGGCGGCGGGCGCTGTTCTACGAGGTACCCCCGGATCTGCCCGCTCCCCCGCCGGCACCGGCGCCCACCGGATCCGCGCTGCTGGAGGCGGCCCGGCCGGTGCTGGAACGCCTGGCTCCGGCGGCGCGGCAGGCGGGCTTCCGGTTACTGCTGGCCGATGCCGCCTGCCGGGTGCTGTGGTCGTCGGCGGCCGGGGAGCCCTACGACCTGTCGGAGGAGTCCGTCGGGCACAACAGCGTCGCCGCGGCGCTGCGCACCGGCCGCCGCGCCGAGGTGAGCGGCCCCGAACACGTACTGGAGATCTGGCAGGAGACGGACGCGCTGAGCGTGCCGGTGCTGGACCGGACCGGTGGGCACGCGGTCGGCGCCGTCACCGCCGTCACCGCCGTGCGGCAGCTCGGCCCGGTGGAGACGGCCTGCGCCGAGGCCGCGGCGCTCGCGGTGGAGGCGGAGTTCGCCCGCCGCCGGCCCTCGCCCGAGCAGGTCCTCCTCGACGCCTACCTGGCGCAACGGCCCGAGCGGTGCGCGGTGGTGGCCACGGACGGCCGGACCCGTCTGGTGAGCGGTCCGGCGGCGCGCCTGCTGTCCGGGGCGGCGCTGGAGGCGATCGAGCGGGAGGCGGCGCGCCTGGTGCGCGAGGGCGGTGCGGGGGCGGAGGCTCCGGCGACCCTGGACCTGCCGCACGGCGGTCCGGTGGCCCGGGTGCGGCCGGTGCCGGCCGGGGAGGCGGTGATCGGGGTGGTGGCGGTGGTGCCGGCCTCACCGGCGGGCCCGGTGGTCCCGGCCGCGCGTGCGGCCGACCGGCTGCCGGGGCTGCGCGGGCTGGTGGGCGACTCGCTGCCCTGGCGCAGCGCCGTCGAGGCCGCCGGGGCGCTGGCCCGCTCGCCTGCTCCGCTGCTGGTGAGCGGGGAGCCGGGGGCGGGCAAGACGGCGCTGGCCCGGGCGGTGGCGGCGGCCCGCGACCGGGTCCCGGAGGAGTTCGACGCCGCGCGCAGCACACCGGAGCGGGCCGCGGAGTGGGTGCGCGCGCTGGACGGCGGCCGGATGGTGCTGCTGCGGCATACCGAGGCCCTCGCCCCGGCCGCGGCGGCGGCGCTGGTGGCGCGGCTGGAGGAAGGTGCGGACATCGGCCTGATCGCCACCGCGACCCTGTCGGCCGAGGGGGCCGGGCCCTGCCTGCGGCGGCTGCTGGACCGGTTGTCGGCCCGCCGGGTGGAGGTCCCGCCGCTGCGTGAGCGGCCCGAGGACATCCCGGCCCTGCTGCGGGCCCTCACCCCGCCACCGGGCCCCGGCCGGCCGCCGCTGGCCTGGAGCGTGGCGGCACGCCGGGCGCTGGAGCGGTACGACTGGCCGGGCAACGTGGCCGAACTGGCCGCGCTCGCGGCGGCGTTGGCGGGCGGACGCCGGCTGACCGGGGCGGTGCGGCGTGAGGAGTTGCCCGACGCGGTGCGCAACGCACCCGGGAAGCGCCGGCTGACCGGCCTGGAACGGGCCGAACGCTCCGCCATCCAGCAGGCGTTGCACACCCATGGCGGCAACCGGCTACGCGCCGCAGGCGCGTTGGGCATCGGCCGGGCCACGCTCTACCGCAAGCTGCGGGCGTTCGGGCTTGAGGAGTTCTCCTGAGAGCCGTCTCGTAAGGCGCTGGTCATCCCTTGCCGACGCCCTCATGTCCGGCATCGGAGCACGAGGGTCGTCACCGGGTATCGACGCGCAGGTCCCGGATGTACCAGTCGAACCGTGTCCCGTCCGCGCTGTGCGTGTGCCTGCCGGGAGTGAACCCCGCCCGGCGAGCGACTGCGGCAGACGCGGCGTTCTCCGGCTCCACCCGGATCACGGCCTCCTCCGCTCCGTCACTCGCCGCGTATCGCACAACCAGGAGGACCGCGCGGGTGGCCAGGCCGCGCCCCCTCCAGGCCGGGTAGAGGCCGTAGGCGACGTTCACCTGGCCGGGAGACAAGCCCTCCGCCGCGAACCGCAGGTCGATCGTCCCCGCGAGCGCCTCGTCGGTGCCTACCCGGATGCCGAAAGCGCGGAGTGGGCCGATCGTGTCCCACTGTTCCCGGCAGTGCCGGAGGTAGGCTTCGACACCCTCGCGTGTGCCGGGACCGCCGCTGAGCCAGCGCACCAGCTGCTCGTCCTCCCCCGCCAGGTGCGCCTCCGCATCGTCCAGGCGCAACGGGGACAGAGTGACGAACCCGTCGGACAGCCTCACTTCATGCATCCGGCGATTCTTGACGCCTGAGCCGTGGCGCGCCATCGGATTCCCCCGCCGGCGCAACCTCCCCTCACCGGACAGGCACGGGCCCGGCTGCCGGCCCGACGGCAGCCGCATCGAGAGGGACATCGTTTACGGGACAGCCCTGAGAGCGTGAAGACGTACGAGTCGGGCTATCGCCGGAGCAGAGTGGGCATCATATCGAGGTGGCTGCTCCCCATTCCGCGCCGCTTGCCGTCGACGATCGCGGCAACGCCCTGGTCTCCTTCGTCCCGGGAGCGGAGGACAAGCCGCCCGGGGACGCGCCCCTGCCCATTGCGCTGGTGGCCCTGTGGCGCGGCGGTCATGTCCTGATGACCTTCAACCGGTTCCGGCAGGCCTGGGAACTGCCGGGCGGGCGAATCGACCCCGGCGAGACCCCTCGCCAGGCTGCGGGGCGCGAGTTGCTGGAGGAGACCGGCCACGTGTCCGAAGGGCAGCTCCGCTTCGTCGGCTTCGCGGGGTTCACCCTGGCGCCTGATCAGCGTGCTGAATACGGGGCGCTGTTCACCGGCCGGGCCGCTGACGGCTCGGAGTCGTTCCGGCCCAACGACGAGATCGCGGCCATCCGATGGTGGGACCTTCGCGAGTCTCTGCCAGGGCGGCTCCAGCCGCTTGATGCCTGCCTCGCGGAGCTCAGCCGCACCACGTCGTCGAACGCCCGGAACGGCTCAGCCCGAGGGTGAAGAGCAAGGGCGTGTTTCTCGACCTCGGCGGGCGCGAGGGGCTTCGCGGCTGCTCGTAGACTCATGGCGTGGCATTCCTGAGTGTCCCGCACTGCTGCTTCCTGTGATCGGAAGGCGTTGAGGGCGATGCCGGACGGCGTCGCCCTCCGTGGTGTGCCTGCCGCATGGATCGATTTCCCGGCGCTGCCCGTTCCTTCCTGAGGCAGCGACCCTCCGAGTGCGCGTGCAGGCACGGTCCCTTCCTTTCGCCTTGTCAGGAGCGCCTCGTGCCCGTGCTGCTTCCCCCTGCCCTCGAACTCTCCCTGGACCTGCTGCGCTGCCCAACGTGCCGCACGCCCCGCCTGCACCCCGGCCGCGGCGCACTGCGCTGCCCGGCGGGTCACACCTTCGACATCGCCCGCCACGGCTACGCCGCCCTGCTGACGGGCACCCGCGCCACCAGCGGCGACGATGCGGCCATGGTCCGGGCCCGTGAGCGGTTCCTGTCCTCCGGCGGCTACGCGCCCATCCGCCGCGTCGCGGCCCGCCTGGCGGCCGGCTCCGTTCACCAGCGGGCCACGGTTCTGGACGTCGGGTGCGGCACGGGCTACTACCTGGCCGGCGTACTCGGCCGACTGCCCCGCGCCCGTGGTCTGGGGCTGGACACATCGGTGCGCGCGCTGCGCTCGGCAGCCCGGGTCCACGCGCGAGCCGCCGCGGCGGCCTGGGACGTCTTCCGTCCCTTCCCGCTCGCCGGCGGGGTGGCCGACGTCGTCCTGAACGTGTTCGCCCCGCGCAATCCGGCCGAGTTCCACCGGGTGCTCCGCCCGACCGGGCGGTTGATCGTGGTCCGCCCCACCGGGCGGCACCTGGCCGAGCTGTACGGCCGGGGGCCTGCGCTGGTCACCGTCGACCCGGCCAAGGAGCAGCGCCTGCACCGGACGCTGGACCCCTTCTTCGAGGCCACCGTCACCGAACAGGTGGAGTACGCGACGACCGTGACGAGGGCGGAGGCCTTGGACCTGGTGGGGATGACGCCGAGCGCACGCCACGTGAGCCGTACGGACCTGGACGGTTGCGGCCTTCTGCCCGACCGGGTCACCGTCTCGGTACTGGCCACCGCCTACCGGCCCCGGTGACCACAAGCGAACGCCTGCGCATGCCGACCGACGAGCGCTGGACACGCTCAGCGCGGCGGGGGAACCGAGATCGCCATGGTCATCTCGGCGGGCCCGGTGCCCTCGTTGTGGTAGCCGTGCGGCACGCCCGCCTCGAAGCTGGCGGTGGTGCCGGCCGGTACGCGGTACCGCTGGTCCTCGACGATCAGGGTGATCTCACCGGCGTCGACGCGGAGCAGTTCCACGGTGCCGGGCGGGTGGGGTTCGGAGTCGTGGCCCTCGCCGGGCATCAGCCGCCACAGCCACAGCTCCAGCGGGCCGGGCGCCTCGGTGCCCGCCTGGAGGGTGCCGTGGCTGCCCGCGGCGGTGGACCACAGCGGCACGGCCTGGTCGGCGGGGATGAGCCGCACGGTGGGGCTGTCGGCGTAGTCCAGGAGGTTGGCGATGCTCACTCCGAGGGCGTCGCCGAGGCGGACGACCGTCCCGATGCTGGGGTTGGTGCGGGCCTGCTCGATCTGGATGATCATGCCGCGGCTCACGCCGGAGCGGGCCGCCAGCGCGTCGAGGGAGTAGCCGCGCTCCAGCCGGGCCCGCTTGAGGTTGCGGGCGAGCGACTGCGCCACCTGTTCGATCTCCGGCACTGCGTCCACCCTCACCGTCTAATGAATTGAATGGCGTAGTTCATCTCATTGGATTATCGTGGAGTGCATTCCCGTGCATCCCATCGTTCCGCACACTGTACTGCGAGGTAGCGCCGTGACTGCCGTGTTCGCCCTGGCCACCAGCCTGCTGTGGGGCTTCGCCGACTTCGGGGGCGGTCTGCTGACCCGGCGTTTCCCCGCGCTGACCGTCGTGGTGGTCTCCCAGGCCGCGGCCGCCGCCGTGCTGGGGGTGGTCGTGGCCGCCGAGAACGGCTGGCACGAGGCGGGGCCACGGCTGTGGTTCGCGGTCGCCGCCGGGGTGGTCGGCCCGGCCGCGATGCTGTTCTTCTACCGGGCGCTGGCCCTCGGCCCGATGGGGGTCGTCTCCCCGCTGGCGAGCGTGGCCGTGGTCGTGCCCCTGGGCGTCGGGTTGCTGCAGGGCGAGCATCCGGCGCCGGTGCAGTACGCGGGGATCGCGGTGGCCGTGCTCGGCGTGGTCCTCGCCGGCGGCCCCGAGCTGAGCGGCTCCGGCGTCCAGCGCCAGGCCGTCGTGCTCACCCTGCTGGCGGCCGCGGGCTTCGGCGCCGTCATGGCACTGATCTCCAAGGCGTCGGTGGACGTGCCGGGGCTCTTCCTCGCGCTGTTCGTGCAGCGGCTGTGCAACGTGGCGGTCGGGGGCGCGGCGCTGGCGGTGGCGGCGCGCCGCCCCGGCGGGGTCCTGCCCTCCGAGGGGCTGCCCGCGGTGGGCCGCCTGCTGCCGTCGCTGGCCCTGGTGGGGCTGGCCGACGTGGCGGCCAACGGGTGCTACGCGCTGGCCGCCCAGAGCGGGCCGGTCACCGTGGCGGCGGTACTGGCCTCGCTGTATCCGGTGGTCACCGCGCTGGCGGCGCTGGGGTTCACCGGTGAGCGGCTGCGCATGGTGCAGGCGGCGGGCGCCGGGCTCGCCGTCGCCGGCTCGGTCCTGCTCGCGACGGGCTGAAACCCGTGGGAGCACGCCCATCAGGGTGAAACCGTCGGTCGAGGCGGGTGAATACGGCCGCCCGGCCGTCCCCGTCGCCGGACTGAAGGAGCGACGACCGGGTACCAAGGCACGGATCGTGCCCACCATGACGTCCGGGAGCGCCCATGAAGAAGACCGCGCGCATCACCGCCTGGCTCGCCGGAGCCTGCGGCCTGCTGCTGGCCGCGTGCGGGACCGCGTCCGCCCAGGCGCCGCTCGACCTGCTCGGCGGCGGGGACGGTGTCTACGGCAATGACACCAACGTCAACTTCGAGGTCGAGTTGGTCTGCTCCCAGCGGGCGGCCACCTGCGTCAACGGCCCGGTGAACAGCGGAAACGTCTCCCACGCGGAGAACGTGCAGATCGGTGGCAACGCCAACCACAGCGGCAGCCCGGACAACATCAACGGCACCCACAACGCCGGCAACGAGTCGCACGGCGCGTCCTCGCAGAGCGACAACAACTGGCAGAGCGTCGGGCGCAACGCCGGCCGGCACCGGTGACACCGCCGCTGCCGGGGCGGCGCCCCGGCAGCGGCCCATCAGGGCACGGGGTGCTCCGCAGGCGAGGCGTCAGAGACCGCCGCCGACCAGGCCCTGCCCGGTGTTGCCGCTGTGCGACGACGGGCCGGTGACCGTGTCCGCGCTGTTGGTGGACCCGTTGGTGTTGGCGATGTTGCCGCTGCCGTTCGGATTGCCGTGGTTGACGAAGTTCCCGCTGTCCACGCTGTTGCCGCTGTGGACGGGACCGTTCACACACGGGTGCGGAGCGGCGGTGACCGGCGACTTGTAGTTGAAGTCGGCGAGCCGGTTGTCGCACACCACACCGGAGGTCATGGTGGTCACGGTGCCGAGGTCGGCGCCCACCAGGGTGGACAGGACCGAGGGCCTGGGCACCGTCTGAGCCGGCAGGACCGCGGGCCTGGGCGCCGCCTGGGCGTGCCCGGCTCCGGCCGCGAACAGCACCAGACCGCAGGCCCCGGCGGTTCCGGCGCACAGGACTCTTCTCACGGGTGGCACGGGGGTACTCCTCGCGGTTCCGGGCACGTGTCGCCTGCCGTTGTACGCCCGCCGGGCCCCATGGACGCGTCCGACCCGCCCGGAAGGAAACCACCCTTCGCCCCGATTCACCCGGACGGCGCACACGGTCGGCGGTATCCCACCCCGACGGCCGTCCGGGACGGCGCGGCATGGTGAGCCTTCGAGCGTCCGTGGGGAATCGCCGTGGCCCGTGCGGCACGGCAGCGCCGGGCGTCCGGCACGATCGGGAACCGCTGTCGCTCCACTCGTGGTGGGGCGGTGTACCCGTCCGGGGCGGGGCGGAGGGGCCCTCTGGTATGTGCCGGCCGGCGGGGGTGGTCAGAGCTGTTCGGGCAGCAGGTCGACGCCGAAGCGCTGGTGGAGGGCGGCCATGTCCTGCCGGTCCTCGTCGTCGAGTGTGTAGCCGGTGTGGCAGAGCACCTGTCCTTGGGCGGTGAGGCATCGGACCGGTTGATCGTTGATGGTCCCGGTGCCGTGGAACCAGGCGGACTCGTAGACCCAGATCTCACCGTTGTCCATGGTGTAGTCGCCGTTGTGGTGTTCGTCGAAGACGACCGGGTGGACATCGACGCTCCTGCCCTGCGGGTCGCGCAGGACGAAGCAGGAGGTGAGGCGGCCCTCGGCGTGGGAGTATCCGAGCCGGTGCAGGGCCGCGACCAGTTCTTCGGCCTGGTCGACCCGGGCGATGAGGTCGACGTCCTTGTGTGGGCGGGTCTGCTCGCCCAGGAGGGCGTCGACGCCCCACCCCCCGTCGCCGAGCCAGACCTCGACTCCGGCGGCTTCCAGGGCCTGGATGACGGCGAGGGCATCGGTGGCGTTCATCATCATCGAGCAGGTCTCCAGTGCGGACCGGTTGTCAGTGGCGTGGCGGTCACCGTTGCGGCCCGCAGGGCTGCCCGGCGGTGCCGGCGACCTGGTGGCGACAGGACCCGGTGCCGGTCTGGATCAAGGTCGCGCGGAAGGTGACCCGGTCGGCGATGGCCGCGCAGAGCCGGGGTGCTCCGAAGATCCTTGCTCAGGCGTCGAGTTCCGCGAGCCCGTGCGGGCCGGTGGGGTCCGGGCCGCCGAACGGCAGGAAGTCCCTCGGCTGGGCGCCGTCCGGCCAGGGCACCGGCCGCGGGGTGCGCAGCGGCGGCTGCCAGCCGTTCTCGGGGTCCCAGCGGCGCACGACGCGCGCGGGCGCCCCGGCGACGACCGCGTGGTCGGGCACCTCCCCGCGTACCACCGCGCCGGCGGCGACCACCACGTTGCGCCCGAGGCGCGCCCCCGGCAGCACCACCGCTCCGGCGCCCAGCCAGCTGCCCGAGCCGATCTGCACCGGGGCCGTG
Source organism: Actinomycetota bacterium (assembly GCA_048498775.1). Lineage (GTDB taxonomy): Bacteria > Actinomycetota > Actinomycetes > Streptomycetales > Streptomycetaceae > JBEHXI01. The sequence continues at coordinate 29,577 of JBEHXI010000034.1, forward strand.
CGCGGCCACTGCTTGCCTATGGGCTGCTCGGTGTCGTCGTAGGAGTGGTTGTCGGTGGTGATGTAGACATACGGGCCGCAGAACACGTCGTCGCCGATGTCCACCTGCCGCGAGGCCACCAGGTGGCTGCCCCGGCCGAGCACCACCCCGCCGCCGATCCGCACGATCGGGTCGGGGCCGAAGTCCTGGCCCGGCATCATCCCCACGGTGAGGGTGACCTGCTCGGCGATGATGCAGCAGGGGCCGATCTCGATCCACTGCTCGCCGAAGATGGTGCCCTGCGGGAAGGCCAGGCGGGTGCCCTCCCCGAGGCTGCGGAAGCGGTACGGGCCCGGCCGTTCGGCGCTGACCGCGCCGGCCTCGCGCACCCAGCGCTGCCCGCGGTGGACCATGCGGGAGAGGGCCCGCTGCCTCCGGGCCCGCAAAAATGAGAACACGTTTCTGTTCTTCGGCACCCGCCCACCCTAGCGAGCCCGCGGCCGGGACGACGCCGGCGGGTCCGCGATGGCCGCACGGCGGCGGAGGTCAGCCGTCCCCCGGGCCGGGCTGGAAGGCGGCCAGGCGCTCGCGCACCCAGGCCTCCACGTCGCTGACATGCCGCGTCGCCGCGACGAACGCCGCCATGCTGTCGCGGGCGCGCAGCGCGGTGTAGATGTCCATGTGCTGGCGGTGGGTCCAGGGCAGCACGTCGCTGCCGACCAGGGCCCGCCAGACCCGCGCCCGGGCCGTGCGGTGGGTGATGGAGGAGACCAGCGACTGCAGGGTGCGGTTACCGGTGGCGGCCACGATGTCCGCGTGGAAGGCGATGTCCTCGCGGACCAGTTCCTCCGGGTCCTGCAGGGTCCGCATGCGGTCGATCCGGGCTTTGAGGCCCTCCAGCGCCGCGTCGTCGATCCGGGTGGCGGCCAGCGCGGTCGCGCCGGGTTCGAGCACCGTGCGGCACTCGAACATCTCCGCCACCCCGCTGTCGTTGGCGAGTTCCAGGAAGCTGCCGATGGCGTCGAGGAGGCGGTCCGGGCGCAGGTCGGTGACGTAGGTCCCGTCGCCGCGGCGGACCTCGAGCACTCCGGCCACCACCAGGGCCCGCACCGCCTCCCGCAACGACAGCCGTGACAGGCGCAGCTCCGCGGCGAGCGCGGCCTCCGGCGGAAGGCGGTGGCCCGGCGGGAGTTCCCCGGTCTCGATGCGCTGCCGCAGAAGGCTGATCGCGTCGTCGACCACGCTGCCGCCACCGTCGGGGCGTCGCTTGGTTGGCATGGGTTCAGAATGCCATCCGGCCCGGGGGCTGATCACCGGGCGGACCTGCCCGGGATCGTCGGCGTGGCACCACCCTGCGGCTCATACATCAGATGTAAGGGGCCGGAATTTTGATGACGGGCCCTTGTCGGCGCCGCCTGGCGGCACTTACGTTTGCGGACATCAGATGTCTCCGAGCCGTGAGGAGGCTCGATGCCCGCGGAAGCCTCCTTGGAGGGGGTGCGCAGGAAGGTCTCCAGGCGCCTGCTGCCGCCGCTGTTCGTGATGTTCGTGCTGAGCTTTCTGGACCGGACGAACGTCAGCCTGGTCAAGAGCCACCTCGCGGCGGACGTGGGCGTGTCGGCGGCCGCCTACGGCTTCGGCGCCGGGGTGTTCTTCATCGGTTACGCGCTGCTGGGTGTGCCGTCCAACCTGGTGCTGCACCGGGTCGGCGCCCGCCGCTGGCTGTCGGCGCTGATGGTGGTGTGGGGGGCGCTGTCCTGTGCGATGTCCCTGGTCACCGGCCCGACCAGCTTCTATCTCCTGCGGTTCGCCCTCGGCGTGGCCGAGGCGGGCTTCTTCCCCGGGGCGATCCTCTACATCACGTACTGGTTCCCGGCGGCCGACCGCGGGAAGGCCACCGGGCTGTTCCAGTCGGCGGTTGCGGTTTCCAGCATCATCGGCAACCCGCTCGGCGGCTATCTGCTGGGCCTGCACGGTCTGGCGGGGCTGGCGGGCTGGAAGTGGATGTTCATCCTGGAGGGCGCCCCCACCGCCCTGTTCGCCCTCGCCGTGCCCTGGCTGCTCACCGACCGCCCGGACCAGGCACGCTGGCTGACGCCCGCCGAACGGCGGCTGCTCGCCGAGCACCTCGCGGCCGACCAGCCGGCCGACGCGGCCCGGCCGCCGCGCGGGGTCCGCGAGATCGTCGGCGACAGCCGCGTCCTGCGCCTGATGTTCGTCTATTTCTCCATCCAGATCGGCGTCTACGGGGTGACCTTCTGGCTGCCGTCGCTGGTCGCGCGCGTCGGCGGGCTCTCGGATCTGGCGGTCGGGTTCGTCTCGGCACTGCCGTGGGTCTTCGCGCTGCTCGGCGTGCTGGTGCTGCCGTATCTGTCGGACCGGTCGGGCAACCGGCGCGGGCCGCTGCGGCTCGCCCTGGTCCTGACGGTGGCCGGGCTCCTCGGCGGGGTGATCCTTCCGCCGGTGCCCGCGGTCGGCGCGCTGTGCGTCGCCGCCTTCGGGTTCCTCGGCGCGCAGCCGGTCTTCTGGACCGTGCCGCCCACCATCCTGTCCGGGGTGCAGGCGGCCGGCACGATCGCGCTGATCTCCGGTTTCGGGAACCTCGGCGGGTTCCTCGGGCCGTATCTGATGGGTATGGCGGAGTCGGCGACCGGCTCGGGCGCCAGCGGCCTGTACGCCATCGCGGTGATCGTGCTGGCCGGCGCGGTGGTCGTCACCAGCCTGCGCTGGGCCGGGCGCACCGCCCACGACCCGGCCGAAAACGGCGGCCCCCTGACCGCCGCCGGCGACATCTGACCGCACTACGCCCCCGTGGAGGAGTCCATGACGCGCATCGTGCGCTTCGCCGACCCTGACGAGACCGTCCGCACCGGAGTCCTGGACGAGGACGGAACGGTCCGGCCGTTCGAGGGCACGCCGCGCATCGCCGACCTGCTGCGGCTGCCGGTGGCCGAACTGCGCGAGCTCGTCGCCGCCACCGGCGCCGCCCCCGCCTCGTCCACCGCCGACGGCGTCCTGCTCCTGCCGCCGCTGGACGGGCGGATGGAGCTGTGGGCGGCCGGTGTCACCTACGAGCGCTCCCGTGAGGCGCGGGTGGCGGAGAGCACCGAGCAGTCCGTCTACGAGCGCGTCTACGACGCCGAGCGCCCCGAGCTGTTCTTCAAGGCCGTGCCCTGGCGGCTCGTCACGGACGGCGAGCCCATCGCGGTACGCGCCGACTCCACGCTCGACGTCCCCGAGCCGGAGCTGGGCCTGGTGGTCAACGCCCTTGGTGAGGTGGCCGGTTATCTGGTCGTCGACGACGTGAGCTCACGCTCCATCGAGGGCGAGAACCCGCTGTACCTGCCGCAGGCCAAGATCTACGCCGGCAGTTGCTCGGTCTCCGCGGCGATCGTCCCGGCCTGGGAGGTCACCGCCCCGGACGCGCTGGAGATCACCATGACCGTGCGGCGCGACGGGGGCACCGCCTACCGGGCGTCGACGTCCACGGCGGCGTTCCACCGGCCGCCCCGTGACCTGGTGGACTACCTGATGCGGTGTCAGCCCTTCCCGGACGGCGTGGTGCTGTCCACCGGCACCGGCATCGTCCCCGGCCTGGACTTCACCCTCCGCGCCGGTGACCTGGTGGAGATCACCGTCGCGGAGGTGGGGTCCCTGGTCAACCCCGTCCTGGCCGACCAGGCCGGGATGGCGTGGCTGACCGAGGCGGCCGACCACCCGATGGCCCGGCTCGCCGCCCGCGGGGGGCGGGAGCGGCAGCCGGCCCGCGGCGCCTGACCGGCTCACTGCCCGGCGCGCTCCACCTCCTCGCGGTGCCGCTTGGCCAGCTCCACGTACACCGCGGCGTTGAGCTCGATGGTCGCCCGCTCCTCGTCGGTCAGCTGCCGCTTGACCTTGGCGGGGACGCCGGCGACCAGCGAGCCGGGCGGCACCTGCATTCCCTGCGGGACGAGGGCCTGCGCGGCGATCAGCGAGCCGGCGCCTATGTGCACGCCGTTGAGGATCGTGGCGCCCATCCCGATCAGCACGTCGTCCTCGACGGTGCAGCCGTGCAGGACCGCGTTGTGCCCCACGGAGACCCGCTCACCGATCGTGACGGGGAAGCCGGGGTCCACGTGGACGGTGCAGTTGTCCTGGATGTTGCTGTCGGCGCCGATGACGATGGGACCGGCCTCCGACCGCAGGACGCTGTGGTACCAGACGCTCGACCCCGGGGCCATGGTGACGTCGCCGATCACGACGGACGTCGGGGCGGCGAACGCCTCGGGAGCGATGCTCGGCTCCTTGCCGCCGAAGCCGAAAACCACTGCGGATCCCATCGCGCATCTCCTCGTCAGATCGGGGCCGCCCTGGGACGGCGCACGCCGGGCTTCCGCCCGGCCGGGGCGAACACTACAACCAGGCGATCCGGCCCGATCCGGCTGACCGGGCGACCGCACACCGGAAGAACACCGCGCGCCCGGAAAGGGTTGCACCGGGGCCACCGGCCACGGCCGGAGGGCGTCAGTCCGTGGCCCGCACCGGCTCCGCCTGCGCTTCCGGCTCCCGCTCCGCCACGCCTTCCGGGTGCGCCCCGGCCCGGCGGCGCACCACCAGCACCGAGACCAGGCCCACCAGCGCCGCCAGGACCAGGCCCAGGTAGGAGAAGCGCTGCAGCCAGGCCTCCGCGACCACGCCGACGAGGTACACCGCCGCCGTGGTGCCGCCCGCCCAGGTGATGCCGCCGAGCACGTTGGCGATCAGGAACTTCCAGTACGGCATGCGCAGCGTGCCCGCGATCGGCCCGGCGAAGATCCGCAGCAGGGCGATGAACCGCCCGATGAAGACCGCCCACATCCCCCACCGCAGGAAAGCGCTCTCGGCGCTCGCCAGCTGGCCTGGACCGAAGTGCCGGGGGAAGGTCCGCCCCAGGCGGGCGAAGAGCCGCTTGCCGCTGCGCCGCCCGACCGCGTAGCCGATGGAGTCGCCGACCACCGCCCCGATCACCGCGAACAGCCCGACCAGCACCGGGTCCGCGACATGCTGGGAGGCCAGCAGGGCCGCGCTGACCAGGACGATCTCCCCGGGCAGCGGGATGCCGACGCTCTCCGCACCGATCACCAGGGCGACCAGCAGGTACACGGCGACGGGCGGGATGGTCTGAAGCCACTCCTGGACGTGCACAGTCCGTTCCTCCCTGTCGCCGTCTGCCGTGGGCGCTCGCCGTCTGCCGATCGCCGTCGCGACGGCGCCTCCAGGGAAGCCTATGCGATCGCGCTCCGCACGCCTGGTGCCGAGCGGCCCGGGGGACGGTTCACACCCGCGCGTCCCAGTCCCGCGGCACGCCGAAGACCTCCCCCAGGCCGTCCCGGCCCGCGTCGCTGACCCGGACCACCCGGCGGGCCTCGCCGCGGTGCAGCCAGCCCAGCCGGAACATCCGCTCGGTCAGCGCCGCGCCCAGTCCGCCGGAGAGGTGGTGGCGCTGCTCGCTCCAGTCGACGCAGTAGCGCACGGCCGGGCGGGTGCGGGGCAGCCCGTCCGGGTCGACCCCGAAGGCGGTCAGCGCGTCACGCCCGGTGCCGGTGATCTCGTACCGTACGTCCCGCCCCGGAGCGGAGGGGCGGTCCAGCGCCGCCTCCCCGGGGTGGTAGCGGCCATCACCGCCGGTCAGGTAGCCGCGTTCCAGCAGGGCGTCCATCAGGGCCACCCCGAGCCGTCCGGCCAGGTGGTCGTAGCAGGTGCGGCAGCGGCGCAGCGCCCTGGCCCGGGTGCCGTCCCGCAGCGAGCGCACCGGCTTGGGCGGCGCCACCCGCGACAGCGCCTCCAGCACGTCGGAGACGTCCGGGCCGCTGAGCCGGTAGTAGCGGTGACGTCCGTGGGTGTGCACGGTGACCAGCCCGGCCTCCAGGAGGCGGGCGAGGTGGCCGCTGACCGTGGAGGCGCTGACCCCGGCCTCGGCGGCCAGCACGCTTGCGGGCAGCCGGCGTCCGTCGCCGAGCGCGAGCAGGACCCGCACCCGGGAGGCGTCGCCGAAGGCGAGGGCCGCGCGGGCGACGTCGGCCTCCCGCTCGGGTGGGGTCTCGGTGGACGGGTGGGTGGTGGCCATGCCCCCAGGGTAGGCAGCCGACGCTTCGGCACGGACCGAAGCGTCGCCCGCTCAAGGGGCCCGGCCCGGACGACGTTTCGCGCGGGACCGAAGCGTCGCGGTGCCACGGTGGAGACATGACCACGCGAACCTCCCAGACGTCCCGGCCATCCGTCCGCAGCCCCGTACCGGCGGAGGACCGCCGCGGGGCGGGATCGTCCTGGGCGCCGCTGCTCGCGATCTCCTTCGGCTTCTTCATGGTGGTCCTCGATGTCACGGTCGTCACCGTCGCCGTGCCCACGCTCGGCACCGATCTGCACGCCGGCCCCTCGGCGCTGCAGTGGGTGGTGGACGGCTACACGCTGGTCTTCGCCTGCCTGATGCTGCCGTGCGGCGGGCTGGGCGACCGCTTCGGGCACCGGCGCGCCTTCCTGACCGGGCTGGCCGTCTTCACGGCCGCCTCCGCGGCCTGCGGCGCGGCGCCCACCGCCGGCGTCCTGATCGCGGCGCGGCTGGCCCAGGGCGCCGGTGCGGCCGCGATGGTCCCCGCGTCGCTGGCGCTGCTGCGCGCCGCCTACCCGGAGCCGGCCGCCCGGGCCAGGGCGTTCGGGGTGTGGGCCGCCGTCTCCAGCCTGGGCGCCGCGGCAGGTCCGCTGGTCGGCGGGCTCGCGGTGTCCTGGGTGGGCTGGCGGGCCGTCTTCCTCGTCAACCTGCCGTTCGGCCTGCTGGCCGCCGTGCTGACGGTGCGCCGCGTGCCCGCGCCGCCGCCGCACCCCGGCGCCCGGCTGAACGTTCCGGCACAGATCGCCACCCTGGCCGCGCTGGCCGCCCTGGTCGGCGGGCTGAACGAGGCGGGCACCCGCGGCTGGACCGATCCCATGGTGCTGGCCTGCCTGATCATCCCGGCGGCGATCGCCGCGCTCGGCGTGCTGCGGCGGCGCACCGCACGGCCCGCCGCGACCGGGGGCCGCCGGGGCCCGGCGGGCGGCGCGGCGGTCGGGCTGCTGCTCAACGTCGGCTTCTATGGGCTGCTGTACCTGGCCACCTTGTACTTCCAGCGGCTGCGCGGCTACCGCCCGCTGGAGGCCGGGCTGGCGCTGCTGCCGATGTTCGTGGTGATGGCGGCCTCGTCCTTCCTGGCCGGGCGCCTGGCCGCGCGGACCGGGCCGCGGCTGCCGATGATCGCCGGACTGGTGGCCGGGGCGGTGGGCCTGGCGGGCTGGCTGCCGGCGGGCCCGCACACGCCGTATCCGCTGCTGATCGCGCCGATGGCGATCTCGGGCGCGGGCACCTCCTTCGCGGTGCCCGCGGTGACCGCGGCGGTGATGGAGTCGGTGCCCAAGGAGCGCGGCGGGACCGCGGCGGCCCTGCTCAACGCGGCCCGGCAGCTCGGCAGCGCGCTGGGGGTCGCCCTGTTCGGCAGTCTGGCGGCGAGCCGGCTGGTCCCCGGGCTGCACGCCTCGGCGGTGCTCGCGGCGGCGGGCTACCTCCTCGGGGCGGTGGTGGTTCTGGCGGCGTTCCCGCGTGGCGGCGCGGCGTCCACCGACGCGGGACGGCCGGACGGCGCCGGGGAGCACCCCGGCCGTGCGGACGCGCTGCCCTGCGGATCACCGTCCCGCCGCTGAGGCCTGGCGGCCGTGTGGCCGCCCGCGTGACGCCCAACGCACGCCGGCCGTAAGGTTTGTTGTCATGTGGCCTGGAGAGCAGCAGCCCGATGGGCGGCAGAACCCGCAGGGACCCGCCCCACAGCAGCAGAACGCGTTCGGGCCGCCTCCCCCGCAAGGCCCGCCGCCGCAAGGCCCGCCGCCGCAGGGTGGCGGGCCGTACGGGCAGCAGCCGTACGGCTATCCGCAGCAGCCCGGCTACCCCCAGGCACCGGGCACCCCGCCTCCGAGCGGCTACGGTCAGCCCCAGTACGGCCAACCCCAGCAGCCGTACGGCTACCCCCAGGGCTACGGGCAGCCCCAGCAGCCGCACTCACCCTGGGCACCGGCCCCGTCCCCCGGCAATCGCCGCGGCCTGGTGATAGGCGTGTCAGCGGCGGTCGCCGTGGTGCTGGTCGCCGCGGGAGTGACGGCGCTGCTGCTGAACCGCGGCAGCGGCAACACGCCTGTGGCGAGCGGGAGTTCCTCGCCCTCGGCCCCGGCTTCCCCGGCCGGCAGCGCCCCCGCGTCCGCCGACGACGGCACCGGCGACCTGCATGGCGGAGGCAGCGCGACCGTCCAGCCGGTCGTCCCGGGCTGGCAGGCCGTGCCCCGCGGCGACCGGGCCGTCGCCTTCGACGTGCCCAAGGACTGGAAGCTCGATCCGCAGAGCACCGACATCGGTTTCAACGACGCCAAGGGCAACCCCGCGGTGCTGATGGGCGGGCCCGCCGAGGAGTCGAAGTACTCCTGCGGCGGCACCGCGCGCGCCGCGGCGGGCACCAAGGGCGGCAAGAACGCCAAGAGCCTCCAGGCCGCGGCCGAGGCCGAGGCCGAGAACTGGGCGTACTTCGCCTTCACCGACCTCACCAAGAACCCCAAGCCGCTCCCCCACCTGAACAAGGCGGTGCCCTTCACCAACTCCCACGGCATCAAGGGCTACGCGGCGTCGGCGACCGAAACGGGCGAGCCGAACACCGGCAAGTGCGCCTCCAACGGTGCCGCCTACGCCGTCGCCTGGCCCGGCGCCGACAACCAGCTCACGATCTGGGTGATGTACACCGCGACCGGAGTACCGGGCGAGGTGCCCGCGCAGACCATCCGCACCATGGAGGAGAGCATCCGGCAGATCCAGTGAGCCGCCCGCGCCGCGCGGCCTTCAGCCCACGCTGAACGTCCCGTCCGGCGGCTCCGGCGAGGGCACCGCCCCGGAGTCGTGGACCGGCCGGGCCCCGCCGGACAGCCGCCGCAGCGCCTCCCCTGACTCCACCCGGGCCGGGAACGGGTCCGCCGCGGCGAGCCGCGTGAGCGCGGCCACCGGCAGCTCACGGCGCCCGGCCACCAGCACCACGTTCCCGAAGCGCCGCCCACGCAGCACCGCGGGCTCCGCGATCAGGCAGACCTCGTCGAACACCGCGCTCACGGTCGCCAGTTGCGGGCCCAGGAAGCCGAAGGGAGCACCGTCGGCGAGGTTCGCGATGTAGCGGCCCTCCGGCCGCAGCACCCGCGCCGCCTCCCGTACGTACTCCAGCGACGTCAGGTGGGCGGGCACCCGCGCGCCGCCGAAGACGTCCGCGATCAGCACGTCGGCCGACGCGTCGGCGGCGCCCCCCAGCCATTCGCGGGCGTCCGCGGTGTGCACGGTGACACCGCAGCCGGGCGGCAGCGGCAGGAACTCCGCGACGAACCCCACCAGCGCGCGGTCGGCCTCCACCACCTGCTGCCGCGAACCGGGCCGGGTGGCGGCGACGTACCGCGGCAGGGTCAGCGCGCCGCCACCCAGATGCACCACGTCCAGCGGGTGCCCGGGCGGCGCGGCCGTGTCGAGCGCGTGTGCCATCCGCTGCGTGTACTCGAACTCCAGGTACCGCGGATCGCCGAGATCGACGTAGGACTGCGGGGCGCCGTCGACGGTGAGCAGCCAGGCGTGCGGCCGGTCCACGTCCGGCAGCAGCCTGGCGGCGCCGAAGTCCACCGGCCGGCCGACCGGCGCGCGCCCGTCGTGCTCCTCGTCCATCCGTCCATTCTCCCCGCCCGGCACCACCGCCATCAGCCGCGGGAGGCGCCCGGCCAGTCCTGGTACGGGATCCGCTTGATCTCCAGCACCTCGCCCAGCGTCCCCCACTCGTCCTTGCCCAGCCGCGCCAGCGGCCGCAGCGCACGCACCTCGGGAAGCCCGTCCGTCAGCACCGCCTCGGACACCGCGGCGTGTACCACCCGGCCGAAGACCACGGTGGAGTCCCCCAGCCGGACCGTGCTGTGCAGCTCGCACTCCAGGGCCACCGGCGAGGCCGCCACCCGCGGCGGCTTGACCCGCACGCTGGGCTCCCTGGCGATCCCGACCTCGTCGAACTCGCTCACGCCCCGCGGGAAGTCGGTGCCGGTCGCGTTGATCTGCTCGAAGAGGTGCTC